>DAHVFH010000148.1 GCA_027317105.1 Cytophagales bacterium | reverse complement strand
CTCTTGCTGCTTCATGTTGTTCATAGTTGTAGAAGTTTGGTTTACCTATACAACTTACAACGAAGTGCGCAAGAGCTACCGAAGGTTTAGTGCAACATAACGCCCATAGGAATTTCGCCAGAAGTGGAATAACGGTGGGCTACAAAACTTAAGACATTCAATTGCAGCATCACAGCGCCTACTAAATACAACCACATTTTGGCATCAATGCGTGCGCTTTTAGCCTGCGGGTTTTCAAGTCTACCAAAATAAACATCGGCTAGCCATGGCTTGCCAGTCGATGGGTAAGGTAAAACAACCCCCAACGAAAAAATCAATCCAAACACGAATGCGCCTGCCAGACTAGACCATCTTGAAGTATACAACCAATCATAGGGAACCATACCAAAATAGCCTAGCGAAAACCAAAGTATGATCATCGTAATTAAGACAAGCAGTCCGTTTAATCGGTATTTTAATAATTCTCCGCTTCCGGAATGCCTTACGTATCCGGTTACCCAACGTCCTGGAAGGCAGAGATGCAGAAGCGAAATAACGATGTATATTATCCAAGGTGTAAAAAAACCAATTAGAAAAGTCATTAGTTTGAATTGAAGGAATTACAGCTCGGACGAGTTTTCATTTTTTTTGTAATGCTGTTTGATCACTACTTTTTGCAACACGCGTTTGATAGTTAATTCGGCAATAACGTTGAATTGGTTTTCATTTTTATCGTTGGTTAAGTATTTTTTTAATTGCGCTTCGCTGATGTCAATCCGATTAAGTAATTTCATTAACTTGAAATCGGTCTTTTTTTCATTTTGATTCAGTGCCGAGACAATTTTTTCATGAATACGGCCATAGACCGGTTCAAGAGTTTCCACAAAATCAGTCGGAAAATTACTTTGTTCAAAATCTTTTATCAATTGCTTTTTAAAGGCATCAAAAAGATCGGTACTGCTCAACTGGTTTCTAATGTCGGGTAAATGTTGCATTCTTTTTTCAGCAATTGTCTCTTCAGTGAGTTTAGGCTCTAGTACAAATGTAATGGTAAAACTATTATTGGGATAACAGATTTATTTGGTAACCATTCGATCACAACCCTTAAATTCACTATCATTGTGCTTCTATAAAATTTCAATTCCATACTTGTGAGCATTACTGTCATTTTGATCGGCATTACCGTAGCGATAAGCTTTTACACATTCAACAAGCCCGCACCCATGGCGCGGTTAATGATGAACCCTTACCTGATCCAAACAAAAGGTCAATACTACCGGTTTATCAGCTCTGGTTTCATTCACAAAGATCACTCGCACCTGCTGTGGAATATGTTTTCCTTCTACTTTTTTGGCAATGCGGTAGAACGTGATTTCGATTCATTATTTGGTGAGTGGGGCATGTATTATTTTATCGTTTTATACCTGACCGCCATTGTTATCTCAGATATTCCCACTTATTTCAAAGAAAGAAATAACAGCCACTACAATGCCTTGGGTGCTTCGGGTGGCGTGGGCTCGGTAATTTTTGTGTTTATCATTCTTCAACCGTTGCAATCGATTTGTCTATTCATCGCATTCTGCATGCCCGGGTTTGTGTTTGGTGCGGGGTATATGGCGTACACCTATTACCAGGGAAGAAAATCGAACGACAACATCAACCACGATGCACATTTATTTGGAGCATTCTATGGCCTGTTGTTTTGCGTGATAGTATACCCGTCATCCCTCGTGATATTCTATGAGCAGGTGAGCTATTGGTTGGGAACACTCTTTTGATAGCCCATGCTTCAAAAGAAAAAACATCCAAAAGAAAAACTTAGCCTACATCCGCGTAACAAACATCGGGCGAGATATAATTTCCAGGAGTTGATTGGTAGCTTTCCGGCCTTAGCTCCCTTTGTTCGGTTGAATGAATATAGCGATGAATCGATTGATTTTGCAAACCCCAAGGCGGTGATGCAGTTGAACAAAGCCTTGTTGAAACATTTTTATGGAATTAATTACTGGAGCATTCCTCCAGGATATTTATGTCCACCGATCCCGGGAAGAGCCGATTACATTCATCATGTAGCGGAATTGCTAGGAAGCAGTAATGAAGGAATCATTCCTACAGGAAAAAAGATTCGTTGTCTCGATATTGGTGTGGGCGCAAATTGCATTTATCCACTTATTGCAAATAAAGAATATGAGTGGGCTTTTGTCGGATCGGAGGTGGATCCGGTGGCGATCAAATCAGCAGCAAAAATAATTGAGACCAACAACCAATTGAAGGGAAAGGTGGAACTCCGCTTACAACCGAATGCCAAGGATATTTTCCGAGGGATTATTCAAAGTGATGAGCACTTCGATTTAACGATTTGCAATCCTCCCTTTCATGCTTCTTTAGCAGAAGCCCAATCGGGAACTCTTCGTAAATTAAGGAACCTGAATAACAAGCGAATCACAAAACCTACCCTGAATTTTGGCGGTAAGAATACCGAACTGTGGTGCGAAGGTGGAGAAGAAAAATTCATTCAAAAGATGATCGCCCAGAGCAAATCAATAGCATCCTCTTGTTTTTGGTTCTCGACACTGGTTTCCAAGTCTTCGCATCTTAAAAGTGTTTACGCAGCTTTTAAAAATACGAAGGCTGTTGAGGTAAAAACGATACGCATGAGTCAGGGAAATAAAACAAGCCGCATAGTGGCTTGGACATACCTAACGCCAGAACAGCAGAAAAATTGGAGAGCCGCAAGATGGAAATAGCAAAGATCAATTACCTTTTTATGAAGAAATATTTATTAGTCCTGCTGGTTTCGTTCACTTCTTTGATTCCTGTGGAGGGTCAAAATATCGACATTGACATGCTGAATGTAATCAATGTCGATCGCAACCGGTCATTGGATCCGGCTTTCAAATTCGTGACCAATAGCGTCACACCGCTTACCATATTAGTGCCTGCAGCAGCCCTTGCCAATGCATTCATAAAAAAGGATAGCGCCAGCAAAGCAAAAGCATTGATTGTTTGTTCGAGTGAAATTATTGCCGGTATAATTTCCACTTCTTTGAAATATACCGTTCAACGAGCGAGACCTTACGCTACTTATTCTTTCATTCAAAAAGAAACGGCAGGAGGGAGCTATTCCTTTCCTTCCGGGCATACATCTTCCGCCTTTGCGCTGGCAACTTCAGTGAGCATTGCCTTTCCTAAATGGTATGTGGTTGCACCTTCGTTTCTTTGGGCATCCGCAGTGGGTTACTCCCGAATGGATTTGGGTGTCCATTATCCCAGCGATGTACTGGCAGGCGCAATTATCGGTTCAGGTTCTGCTTTTCTTTCGTACAAACTTAATCGATGGATAAATCGAAGATCGCGCGAAAGTAGGAATCGGTAATACGGCTCTTTTTGTTCTTCACCGTAGCCGTCAACTTAAGATTTGATCGAATTAGGTCCTGAGGCTCGATAATGTTTAGGAGCAAATGGGCAAGATCGGCCATTAGCGTATCAATTTGCGTGGAAAGTTTAGTGTTCGGATTTTGCGCGTGGAGTCAATTTTCTGATGTTGATTTAACGCTGCCATAGCATGTGCGTTTTAGTTGTAGATGGGCCTGGTATGTGGGCATTTAGTGGTGTTGACAAAATAATAGCGCTATTAATTATTCAGGGAGTCCCTTACCCTCATCAATTAGCTTTTGTAGGCTGTCTTTGAGATGATGTGTCCACCCGGTATTACAACTCTCATAACATTCACTGTCGGGGTTCAAACCTTTATGTAAGAAATCAACTTGAGTTTTTCCTGCCTTTTCGGAGAGCGTCCAGATCACTTCTGTGTTTTGCCATTCCTTTTTATCGTTTATCCATTGAAGATTGCAGTCCGTTACCGACCAGGTAATTTTCTTGTTTGGAATGACTTCTGAAATCCTGAAATCCACATAGGTATCTCCAAAATAAACGGAGAATTCATCATTGAGTTGAGCAGCTTTACCCTTGAAGTTTTTGGCCCACCATAAATTAACCTGGCTAATATTTTTCATTGTTTCTTTTGCCGAAGCTTTTACAGTGAGATGGTAGCTGAAGTCTTGTTCGCTTTGAAAAGTTGTCTTTTTCATTTTGGTGTTGTTTAAATTGTTGAAACTTATTTTGATTTTGCTTTAGTGTTTAAAAGGGTTTCTAATTTTTGGAGTTTGCCCGCCCAGAATTTATCAAAGTAGTTGATGAAATCTTGCAGTTTGTTGAATCCCTCTTGTTTCAACACGCAATGCCTTTCGCGGCCAATACCGGTAATGGAAATGAAGCCTGCGCCATAAAGGACTTTGATGTGTTTTGAAACCGCTGGTCGGCTCATGTCAAAATTTTCAGCCAGCCCGTTGATTGTTAAACTTTCTTTTGAAAGCAGCATTAACATCTGCCTTCGGCTGGGGTCGGCAATCACCTGAAACGCGTCAAGCCTTGGTGCTGTCATTGCTGTTGGCATTTAAATGATTAATCATTTTTTGAATATTGGATTGCCACCCGCTGGTCATTCCTGTAAAGATTGAAAAGTTGGCTTCTTTGAAACCGGATTGACGTAGCAACAATTTTGCCCCTTTGCCATGCTTTTCCAACGTCCACTCCACAACGGTGTCAAGTGTGAAAACGCCATCGCCAGAGCCACCTTTCCAACTATAGACCAGTTTTTTTAAAGGTTCGATTTCAAGAACTTTACAATAAAAAATTCCGTCCAGGTCAAGGCTTTGAATTGGCTTTACCTGAAACTGAAATTCATGCCCGAGAATTGGTTTAAAATTGTTCGGCATTAACCATAAGGCGATTAACTCAGCCTTTGTGAGGTATTCCCAAACCTTGTTGGGTGATTGCTCATAAATCCATTCGTTTTTGATTTCGGTTTGCATAATAAGTAACTTTTATGTTACGCAAACATATAGGTAACTTATGGGTTACGCAAATTTATTTTAATCTTTTTTTTAACTAGCGGTTGTCTGAGCGGATAAATAAGCGTTGGTGGATTCACCTCAGTGCCTCAAAACTATATTTGGCATTTCCCCAAAAGCTGTCAAGTGCAATCATTGGAGGCTTGAAGAGGGAAATCAATTCAGGCCTTTGGTCTTTGTTTAAAACGGAAACACAGGTGTGCTCTTTGTATATTTGGCTGGTCACTTTACTTTCTTTTAAGGGAGCGTGCAGTTGCCACCCCCATTCTTCTTGTAGGGTAGCATGTAGCAGCGTTTTAAATTCCTCAAATTGTTGGAAGTGCAGCTCGCGTATTTCGGGATCGTTGTGCTCTAACGCAATGCTTACGGTAGCGGTCTTTGAATTGTTATCCATGCGGAAGTGTATGTCTTTCATCGTGGTGCGGTAGTTGATCCAGTTAATCTTCATTCCATCGGTAGAAAGGACAGGGTTCATATATTGCCCGAATGAAGTCCAGAACTCCTGACGCAGGTGCGATGCTTCTTCACGCGTAAACATGTTGCCAAAATACAAAAATGTGACGAACGATAACGCAAAGCCCGCTGGTTCAAAGTCTCATGCCGGCTGGTTCAAGCGTCCCGCTTGGCCATTTGTTATAACCCAGCTTGTTCAAGCGTCCCGCTTGGACTTTTATTATAAACCATAAGGACATCGCATAAACAGACTCGGCAATATTGAATTTGTCTGCGATGCCAAACAGAAAATCATCAGTCTAAATGCCTCAAATTGCCGCGTGAGAAATCTGTTATCCGCTAAACATGCTTAGCGATACAATGTGATTAAAATATTGGGGCTGACTTGTTTAGTGCTAAAACCAGGGCGCTCTCTGGAGCGAATAGTCCCAGCGGGACTTCCTGTTTACAGATATAGATAGGAAGCTAAATTTAGCTCCGTAGGAGCTTCCCTTTGCAATGACAATTAATCACTCTTAGTTCTTAATGAAATTTGACGCGCTATATTTCTTGGTATTTCTATAACTTACATTAAAACAAATATTATGAACCGGAGAAATTTCATCAACGCTTCCGCAGCCTTAGCTACACTCAGTTTGCTGGAAGGTAACACCTTGTTTGCCAACCCAGCTATGCTTAGCAAAGTGGGCATTCAGCTTTTCTCTCTTCCAAAAGTCTTGGAAAAGGGTTTTAATGGAGGCATCCAAATGTTGTCAAAGATGGGATACCGCGAAATTGAAATGTATGGACCTTTTCCTTTTAGCACGCAAGCAGCGATTAACCGATGGGCAAAAGTTACCCCTTCTCTAGGTTTTAGCGGAAGCGGTTATTTCGGAAATACAGCCGCTCAGGTCCGCGCGACAATGGATGAAAATCAAATCAGCGTTCCATCCATACCGACTTCGAAACCTTGCGAACGCGTTTGGGCCAACTGGCGGAAGCGGCTCATGCCATCGGATTCCAATACGTAGTACTTCCGGCACTACCGGCCGAATTCAGGAAGACGCTGGACGATTATAAAAAGTCCATCGATATCTTTAATAAAATCGGTGAAGAAGCTACAAAGGAAGGCTTGCGGTTTGCTTACCATAACCACGGCTATGGCTTGCATGAACTGGAGGGCAAGGTGCCTGTTCAGATGATCATCGAAAATACAGATCCGAAAAATGTCTCTCTGGAAAAGGATCTCTTCTGGACGGTGGCGGGCGGGGTTGATCCGATTGCCTGGCTTGAAAAATATCCGGGACGCTACAAAATGATACACGTGAAAAACATGAAACAAAAGGTAAAGTTTTCCGGAGATGAAGGTGACTCCAAACAGTGGATCGAGTTGTTTCCCCAAATGACCACAGCCGATGAAGGCGTGCTGGACTTGAAATCCATAATACGGGCAGCAAAAAAATCAGGTGTTGATCATTTTTTTGTGCAACAAGACATGGTGCAAAACCCGGAAATAGCGCTAAAGAAAAGCGTTGATTATTTAAAAGGATTGTGAGAATATCGGGGTGAAGTTTGGAGCCTGCAAACTCCCAGAATTGAAGATGGATAAAGGAAGCACAAGCTGAAGCTTGCGCCAGATATGGAGGAAGGATAAAGGAACACAAACGGACGCTTGCGCTGGAATAAGGAGGATGGGTAAAGGAAGCACAAGCTGATGCTTGCGCTAAATATGGAAGCTTGCGCCAGATATGGAGGATGGATAAAGGAACACAAACGGACGCTTGCGCTAGAATAAGTTTGGGCTAAAATAGGGGAGCACAGGGTCCCTTTATTTTTTATCAGAAACATCCAGCGTATTAAAATCCTTGGGATGGCAATGGTACATTTCGTTGAATGATTTATAAAAATAGGAGCGGCTGTTAAATCCCGTTTCATAAATCACTTCAGAAACGCTGAGGGATGAATTTTTTAATAAATCAGCTGCTTTTTTTAAACGGTACTGCTTAATTAACCCGTGTGGCGTTAAGCCGGTAATGGTTTTTACTTTTCGATATAACGAGGCCTTGCTCATGCCCACTTCTTCGCCAATGTCGTCTGCGTTGAACTCGGCCTCACTCAAATGGGTCTGTATGCATTGGGTGATTTTTGAAAAGAAGAGGTCATCCCGTTCACTGATTCCTATGGAAGTAGGGATAGCTTTCGTGTCGCCAAAGTTTTGAAACTTTCCACGAATCAATTCCATTCGTTCAATAAGTTTCTCTATCCGAATAAAAAGATGTTCTGGATGAAAAGGCTTAGGGATATAGGAGTCGGCCCCTACTTGTAGGCCTTCAATACGATTTTCGATTTCCACCTTGGCCGTGAGTAAAATCACGGGTATGTGGCTGGTCTGTATATTTTCCTTAATCATTTTGCACAAGGCCAGACCGTCCATATCAGGCATTAGAATATCGCTGATCACCAGGTCGATTCGTTCTTCTTCCAGTATGGATAGTGCTCTTTTTCCGTTGTTTGCTTTGTGAATAAAATACTTATCGGATAGTATATTCTCGAGCAAAGAAGTGATTTGCGCATTGTCATCGACTACTAACAACGAGTAGAGATGTTTGTTTGTTGGATGCCTTGCCGCTTTTTCAATTTGTCCGACAGCGTAATGGTCAGTTTCAAATTCCAGGGATATTTTTTCGCTCAGGTTCTCGTTTTGAGGTTGGGTAATCTTGTGTTCCTTCAAGTCCTGATAAAATTCTTTTGTGATCGGAATCCTTACCGTGAAGGTGCTTCCTTTTCCAAGTTTGCTTTCTACGTTTATCGTTCCCCGGTGAATGAGTACCAGACTTCGGGAAAGGGAAAGCCCGATGCCCGTGCTCTTTGCAAAACCATTGGTATCGGTAAGTTGGGATGGATTTTGATAGAAGCTTTCAAAGATCTTTTGCTTATTCTCTTCCGCAATACCAATGCCTTCGTCACGGATTACAAATCGGGCGTGAAGATTTTCTTCTTTCAAGAGTAGAACTACCTTACCACCTTTAGTAGAATATTTGATAGCGTTTGAGATTAGATTTATCAATATCTTTTCAATTTTCTTTTCATCAATCAACGCCATTAACGTTTCCGCATCGGTATGGAATTCTAAATGAATGTCTCTATCCAGTGCGTACTCCTGAAACGACTCAACAACTTGTTGGGTAAAGGGGATCAAGTCAAGCGATGAAATGGCAAGGGTATCCTTTCCACTTTCTAATTTTCTAAACAGGATGAGTTCTTCAATTAACTTTTGTAAGCGAAGTGAGTTGCCATAAATGGTCTTTAACTGGCTCTTGGTGTCAGGGTCGGAGGCCTTGTTCAGCAGGGACGTGGTGGGGCCAAGGATCAGCGTTAAGGGTGTGCGAAATTCATGCGCGATGTTGGTAAAGAATTGAAGTTTGTAGTCGTTCAGTTCCTTTAGTTGCTGGGCTTTAAAACGTTCCATCGTTATCGCCTTCTTCGTTTTTGACCGCCATCGGATGTAAAGAATGATTCCTGTTTGGATACTGAGCGCTAAAAGAAAATAGAAGAAATAGGCCCATGATGTTTTCCAAAACGGAGGTGTTACGGTAATCGCAAACGTCCGGGGCTTCAGGTTCCACATCCCATTTTCATTCGTATAGTTGATGTACAATTTATATTTCCCGGGAGGGATATTGGTTAACGTGATGGCTTGTTGCTGGCCGATGTTGTTCCAGTCTTTATCAAAATTTTCTAAAAAATAAGAGTACTCGCTTTTTTGTTTATTCCAATAATCCAATGTGGTGAACGAAAAGCTGATGAAGTTCTGATCGTACTTTAAGGTCAGGTTGTCGGTAAGATCAATGTTGTTGGCAAGAATTCCACTGGCATCCCCAGGCGCAATGGCCACGTTGCGAACGAGGAAATCTTTTACGGTAAGCCGGGGGAAATAGTTTAGCAGATTTAGTTTAGAAGGATACACAATATCAAGGCCATCAACGCCACCAAAGAATAATTTCTCAGAGTGTCTGGATTTGAAGCCCCCCCCATCCGTAAACTCATTATTCAGAAGCCCATCGTTGGAATCGAACGTTTTGAATGAATTTCGATTTCGATCAAACAGGGCCAACCCTCGGTTTGTCGAAATCCAAATATTGGATTTGTAGTCGGCAAGAATGCCGTGAATGGTATTATTCGGAAGTCCATCGCGCAAGGTATAGTGATTTACCCGATAGGGTCGGGTTTGCAGAAATAGTCGACTAAGTCCTCCGCTTGTACCTATCCATAGTTGTTCTTCGTTATCGATGGACATACTTAATACATCATTGTTGCCTAAGCTATTTTTTCCCTTTGGATTGGCTTGAACCTGCTCCTCAATTTTTTTGACAAGAGCATTATACCGATAAACTCCACCGCCTCTTGTTCCGAACCACAGGATGTTGGGTTTCTCTTCTACGATGGAGTAGACGATGTTGCTTCGTATGGAAATTTCTGCACTGCTGGAGCTATGTTGAATCAAGTCGTATTCTAGAAGCTGATATTTCCCATTTTTTGTCTTGGCGATCTTTAGATGAACTACGCCATAACCGCTTGTCCCTAACCAAAGATCATTGAATGCATCCACGCAGACGGAATACACGGAACTAAATGCCAAGTGGGTTTCATTTTCAAAGTCTCTCGGAAAATGAAAGATTTTATTGGTCTTGGCTTCAATCATATCAATGCCTTCCGCATCAAGGCCCACCCATAGATTTCCCTGATGGTCTTTGTTTAAAGAGAGCACGGCATTGTTGCTCAACCCATTTTTTGTGTTGATTACCTTGGTTTTAGTTTGGTCAATGATGTTTAAGCCACCACCTCGAGTGCCCACATAGAGTGCCCCGGATTCATCTTCAAAAACCGCACGGACAATACTGTGCGATAATTTTCCGGCTTCTTCGGAACCCGCAGGCACCGAATAAAACATCTTTGGACGAGTAAGGAATTTATATACACCATCGCCATCGGTTCCTACCCAGATCAGATTTTGATTGGTTTCCGTGATGGTTAGAATTTTGATCCCAGAGGAAACGAAAATAGGAAAATAGGAATCCATGGGTTGCACCTTGAATTTAATACCCTCGGGGGTTATCTTAAAAATCATTCCCGACTCCGTGCCTATCCAAATAAAGGTATTCGTTAAACTCTCCGAGATTGTACTAACGATTACTTTTCCTAACGCTACCGGTTCGGGATTCTCTTCGATTTCTGATAAGTTATAGAGAAAGAGTTGTCCTTTTTTTGTGGCAACCGCCATGTAATAATGCTGGCCGAGGCGAACAAATTTATGATAGGCGATTGTGGTTGGTTCGCCTACTTGCTTAGAAAAAATGACTCTATTATTTAAAGTGCAAATTACTTTACCGTCACTTCCCAATAAATAGAATAGGCCTTTATTGGTACCGATGTCAATTACTGTACTAAGCCACAATTTATCAATCCCATCAAAGGAAATAGGAACAAAGGCATCCAGTTTTTTTTCGAATCTGCTTATCCCTTTTCCTATCAGGCTTACCCAAATCGTTGAGTCTAACCCTACGCAAGCCCGAATATTATATTCTAAAAAGGGAATATCGTACAGACTGTCTAGATATGGATGGAAAGAATCGGATTTCCGGTCATAGCGGTTAATGCCCTGATGGGTGATCACCCAAAGGTTTCCTTCACCATCTTCCAGAAAATTTCGGATCACATTGTTACTAATTGATCCTTTTTGAAAGGGATCAGGCTTATATATTTTGATCGCACTCCCGTCATAGCGATCAAGGCCATCCCACGTGCCTAACCAAATATAATCGTACTTGTCTAAATAGACCGAGGTGATGGCCGAGTTTGATAGCTGAGCTCTTTTATCGACATGCTGATAAGGCCATGCAGAAGCGGTATCGCCTAACAGGAGATTTAAAAACGATAGGATTAACGCAAAGCAAGTCATATTCCTCTTCTAAGGTACTACCGAAATCGTTTACAAATTTAAGTAATCCATAGGCGGTGCTTTCGGCAAAGTTGTCCTCTCTGTGCTTTTCTGTCCTCTTAGTTCTCTTTTATAGCATTTTAAGCAATAGAGCGTACTTATTTTAATTCTGGGTGGACAGCCAATACTTCTTTTATCCTCAAAATTGCATTGCAATCGAATGAAGCTTTAATAGTCATCCAAAATCTATGACCCTATTGAAAAAACTTGATTTAGCCTCGCGTCTGAAAGAAAACCCCTTGTTGAAACCAGGGGACGTTCGGTCAAGTAGCGCTAAAATGAAAGTAGAATGTCTCTTAAATCCAGGGGTATTTCAATTTGATAACAAGATATGGTTGCTTTTGCGCGTAGCGGAACGACCCGAGCAGCGCGAAGGGATGATCAGTTTTCCATTGTATGATGAAAATGGAAAAATTAAAATCCTGAATTTCGACAAATCAGATCCCAATCTTGATTTTACTGATCCACGAGTCATTCAATATAAAGGTCAGGATTATTTAACAACACTCTCGCATTTACGCTTGGTTTGCAGTGACGATGGTATAAATTTCTACGAGCCTGAAAATTATACTCCAATTTTTGGAAGCAATAAATTGGAGGCTTATGGTATTGAAGATTGCCGTGTGGTGCAGATAGGCGATACCTACCATCTTACCTACACCATGGTATCTCATCTTGGGGTGGGGGTGGGGTTAATCCAAACCAAGGATTGGAAATATTTTGACCGAAAGGGGATGATTTTTCCTCCTCACAATAAAGACTGCGCCATCTTCAGTGAAAAAATAAATGGAAAATATTATGCCCTACACCGGCCAAGCAGCCCACAGTTAGGTGGCAATTATATTTGGTTGGCAGAATCCCCAGACCTACTTCATTGGGGAAATCATCATTGCCTGGCTTCTACACGTCAGGATAAATGGGACAGCGCCCGTGTAGGGTCGGGTGCCGCTCCCATTAGAACAGAAAAAGGTTGGCTCGAGATTTACCACGGTGCTAATAAAGAGAATCGCTATTGCCTGGGTGCGCTTTTGCTTGACCTTAACGATCCTTCCAAAGTCATTGCGCGAAGTGATGAACCGATTATGGAATCAACTGCAGATTATGAGTTAACGGGTTTTTTCGGCAATGTAATTTTCACCAACGGACATTGGGTGGAGGGAGATATTATGCATGTTTATTATGGTG
>DAHVFH010000121.1 GCA_027317105.1 Cytophagales bacterium | reverse complement strand
CGCCAAACATCCGTGGAGTAAGCAAATGAACCAACTACTTTTTACCCTTCGGGCAACGGTCGTTGCGTTGCTTTCTTTTTTATTGATCGGCCCGATACTAAAATTAACCACTAACATTTTTGAAAAGCCTGCGCTTGTTCTTTTAGTCGATAACTCTAGCTCGTTAAACGAAAAAGTTGATTCATTAAAGACACAAGGCGAAGTAAAGACTACCATGGAGCAACTTGCTAAGGATGGCTATGAAGTCCTTTTGAAAAACCTTTCGGGAGAAGAAATTGAAAAAATAAAATTTGACAATAAATCGTCCGACCTAAACAGTGCGTTGCGCGGAGTGGTCAACGAATTTGAAGGAAAGAATTTAGCTGGGATCATTTTGGTGAGCGATGGAATTTATAATTCGGGTGCATCACCGTTGTATTCTTCCTGGCGCGTACCGATTAATACTATCGGGGTGGGCGATACTACAGAACATGCTGATTTGATCTTGAAAAATATCGACTATAATAAAGTAGCCTATCAAGGCAATCAATTTCCAGTGCGTACGGAAATTGCCATTCAGCACCTGCCCGACCAAGGAGTCACAGTTTCAATTTATAAAAATGGTTCGTTAATCAGTCAACAAAAGAAAAACACGGAGAAAAAGTCACTGCTCACTTTTGATTTTCTTACCGAGGCAAAAGACAAAGGCGTTCAACGATTGGATGTTGTCGTTACTCCGGTAGCGAGTGAATCTAATCTTAAAAATAACCGGGCCAGCATCTTTGTGGAGGTAGTGGAAGGCCGCAAAAAGATTTTGGTGATTGCCCCCGCCCCTCATCCTGATATTAAGGCGATGCGGGCAGTGGTGGAAAAGAATCCCAACTATGAATTCATTCTGCACATTCCAGGAATTTCTAAAACGGATCCCAAACTATTGCAACCCGGACAGGCAGAGTTGGTGATTTTCCATCAACCGTTTGATCAGGAAATGAAGACAGCCTCTTTGTACAATCAACTTAGCAAAGGGAAATCTTCTTTGCTCTTGATCATCGGGAGTAAAACAAACTTAAGGGTACTAGCTGCAAATGGCGTTCCACTAAACTTTGCCAACACTACTCAACGAGACGAAGTGACGCCAATAGTCAATCCGGCTTTTCACGATTTTGAATTTTCAGAAAACAGCAACTCGGTCTTCGCGCGTTATCCACCCATCGCTGTGCCTTTTGGAAAATACACCTATCCACCCAATGCGCAAGTGCTTCTCAACCAACAAATCGGAAGTGTGCCAACCGATCGGCCTTTACTCCTGGCATGGGAAGAGAACAACCATAAAGTTGCTGTATTTGTGGGTGACGGATTGTGGCGATGGCGCCTGGAAGAATTTTCTTCCACTGAAAAAACCGAAGTGTTTGACGAGACTTTTTCGAAACTCGTTCAATACCTAAGCACTTTAGATGATAAAAGGAAGTTCAGATTTTTCCCTGTTCAGAATGAGTTCAGCGATGAGATGCCGGTCGTTTTGGAAGGGCAGGTGTACAATGATTTGTTCGAGAAAGTCTATGGAAATAAAATTGACCTGACGCTGCGCGATGAGAAAGGTAAATCAACACAGTATAGTTATGTTCTTAGCCCGGGTGGCGAACAATACAAAATCGGTGGACTGCATGATGGAAGTTATGATTTCACCGCCACCACCATGGTGAATGATAAAAAGGAAAGCGTCTCCGGAAAATTTTTGGTGATTGCCCAAAACATTGAACCACAAAATCTGGTTGCTGATTTTGGCTTGTTGCGAAAACTCTCTCAGGCGACTGGTGGAAAATTTTATCATGGCGATGAATGGAACAAACTGCTAGCCGACTACCATAAAACCGAATCCAAAGAACTGATTCATTCCGAGGAATCGTTCAATCCACTAATTCACCTGAAATGGTTTTTCTTTTTGCTTCTGCTGTTAATCAGTGCGGAGTGGTTTTCAAGAAAATATTTGGGGAGTTATTGATGTCGCTATTTTTGGCAAAGGAAAAATTTCTGGTATTTTATCTGAATAATAGAAACATATAATTATATTTATCGTATAGAAGCAATTGATAACTGCCCATAAAACGATAAAAATTAAAGCAATCCCAATATTATTTGTGTTCGTTGTTGGACTTCTTAGTCCAAGCAAAGGGCAAACAAAGACCGATCAATCTTCAACCGTGCCGGTGTGGACAGAAGCGGATCGAAAATATTTATTGGATAATCTTATTCGTTCAAAGCAAGAGATTATTGACGAAACGAAAAACCTGACCAAGGAACAATGGAATTTTAAAGAAAGCCCTGATCGATGGAGCATTAATCAGATTGTGGAGCACATCTGCCTTTGGGAGTTAATTCAAATGAATGAAGTTTCTACAGCCCTTCAAACGGGACCTTTTCCTGATTTTACGCATTATCTTCCCGACAGTATTTTTTTAGATTCAGATCCAAACGTATCCAAAAAGAAGGTAACAACTGATTTTACAAAGCCTTTCACCTATGGCGTTCCGCTGGGTAATAATGAAGGCAAGAATAACATAATATGGCTGACGACTATGCAGAATGAATCTATTGAGTTTTTGAAGAACGAAACAAGAAACATTCGGATACACTACATCTGTTTTGGTCCGAACATCCATCAACGGTATATGATGGTCTTCCAACATATCTTCAGGCATTTACAACAGATAAGAAAAGTAAAAGCACATCCAAATTATCCGAAATAACATGTCCATCAATCTTGAAACTTTTACCTCGGTTCGTGTCCTCACCTTAACTTGACGGCTATGGTGTCATCACGAACCGAGGCCTTAACGAAAATGAATGAGAACAAGAAACAAAAATAACTTAACGTCATCGCGAGTACCAGCCGGGGGAAGTGGAGAGGACGAAGCGATCCCCCAATTTGAAGATTGCTTCGCCCGACCGCGGATATCCAGCGCAGCGCTCGCAATGACGGTAATCATTTTAAGTAAGTTCACATAATAGTAAATATGAAAGGTTATATCGGAGAATTTGAAGAACTGGTCTTGCTTACCGTGGCAAGCCTTGGCGAAAATGCTTACGGGGTAAGCATAAAAGAAGACATCGAAAAAAGGAGCGACCGCACCATTAGCATTGGAGCGTTGCACTCCACGATCACACGATTGGAGGAAAAGAATTTTCTAAAATCGTGGTTGGGCGAACCCACCCAGGAACGTGGAGGCAGACGAAAGCGATATTTTGAATTGACACAACAGGGGAAAGTAGCCCTTCATCATGTGAAGGATTTACGCGATGAGCTATGGAAACTTTCAAAAACGAACCTCTCATTGGCAAAATGAAATTGAAAAGCACTATCCATCCACCCAAGCTGGCCGATCGGCTCTTTGAATGGTCTTGCGAAAATGCTTCTATCGAAGACCTTCATGGTGATGTAGAGGAATTATTTTATGCAGACCTGAAAGAAATGCAAGCATGGAAAGCCAAAGCAAAATATTGGCAACGGATTATTTCGCTCATGCTCTCCTACTCGGTCAAGAAAAGAAAAAAGAAATCTTCATTTTCTACCTATTCAAACTCGTCAAACAATTACACCATGATCAGCCACTTTATAAAAATTGCATTCCGGAATCTGGTTAAGAACAAAGCATTTTCCGTGATCAACATCCTCGGGCTCTCGATTGCTATTTCATGTTGCGTCTTGCTTACGTTATTCATTAAGGATGAGCTTTCTTACGATCGCCATTTTAGCCATGCGGAAAGAATCTATCGCTTAACCACTATGCTCAAGACCACCAACGGTCAAACTTCCATTTTGCAGCGCTCTTCACCACCGATTGGTCCAGCACTGTTAGCGGAGTATCCGGAAATTGAATCGGTAACTCGTGTAGTGAAAGACCTGAGCACGGCAGAGCAACTGCTGAAATATAAAGATCAATTTTTCTATGAGAAGCGCGGCTACAAGGTGGATTCTAATTTCTTTGAAATGTTTCCTTATGAATTTGTTGAAGGAAATTCCGCGAAAGCGTTAAAGCAACCGTGGTCAATAGTGCTTAGTGAAGAACTGGCGCACAAAATATTCGGAAACAAATCCGCTTTGGATGAGTTGATCTCGATGCCTACCAATTCAGACACGGGAGTTTTCAAAGTGACAGGCGTTGTAAAGCGAACGAATTTAAAGTCGCACCTCGATGCTGATTTTTATATGTCGGGACTCGAAGATGAGTTGCAGTTTTACACTACCTGGGCCACTAGCAATTTTGTGTTCACGTATCTCAAAGTTAAAAACGGAACGAATGCCCAGAACCTGATTGCAAAATTTCCTGCCTTGATGTTGAGAAAGGGTGAGAAGGAAAATCAGGCCATGGGGCGAAAGAAAATCCTCGGACTTCAGCCGCTTTTGGAGGCACACCTGTACTCAAAGCATTTTCAAAACGACATTGAACTCGGTACCTCCGGCAGCATTACGTACGTCTACATCACCGCGGCCATCGGTTTTCTTATTCTTCTTTTAGCCAGCATCAATTTTATTAACCTCACTACGGCCAAGGCATCGCAGCGGGCAGGCGAAATCGGCATTCGAAAAGCCATCGGTGCACAACGCATGAACCTCTTTCTTCAATTCATTGGTGAATCCTTAGGAATTGCTTTGACTTCGATGGTCGTTTCATTTCTTCTGATTTATCTGGCGTTGCCTTACTTCAACACGATGGTTCAGAAAGATCTTGAGATCAACACACAAAATTTTATGTTTGTTGGCGAAGCATTGTTGGCTTTTGCTTTGATCACAGGATTGGTTGCGGGTGCTTATCCTTCGTTTAAACTTTCATCACTGGACACGGTGCGCATTCTAAAAGACAAAAAACTTAGGTTGGGTTCATCGAATTGGATACGCAAAGGACTCACAGCCTTTCAGTTTTCAATTTCGATTATATTGATTTCCAGCATCATTATTATTCAGCAACAATTGCACTTTGTTCAAACTAGGCCGCTTGGATTTGATTCGCTGAACAAGGTTATGCTACCGCTACGAACATCGGAAGCCACCAATCGCTATCTTCAATTTAAAAATGAGATCAAAAACATTCCAGGTGTAGCCCAGGTAACGGCCTGTTCCAATTCACCTTCTACTCCGGCCGTCAACGACTGGAACTTCTACCCAGCCGGAAAAAGTGAAAACGATGGTGTTTCCCATTATATCGTTTATGTGGACGAAGATTATTTTAAACTAATGTCCATCCCGACTGTAGAAGGAAGGGATTTTTCATTTCCCGGAGATGCCATAAACGGTTCAACTCCACAAGGACGAAGGGTTATAGTAAACCGATCAAGTTTATTGAAGATGGGTATTGATCCTGCTAAGGCGATAGGCACAAAAGTGCTCTTCGCCACCAGCAATACCGCAGACGAAATTGTAGGAGTGGTGGAGGACTTCCACCAGTTCTCCCTTCACAAACCCATAAGTCCGATGATTTTTTATGCTTCGAAAGACACGGGCGTTTTTCATCAAAGCATTATTGCGCTCAATGCAGAATATAATGCATCAACGATTGGCAAAATAAAACTGGCATGGAAAAAGTTGATGCCCGATACACCTTTTGAATACGAGCTACTGAGCGAAAGCATCCAGCGCCAGTATGAAAATGATCAACGTATCTCCACGGTAATCGCCTTTTCCACTTTCCTGGCAATTGTCATCTCCTGCCTTGGACTTTACGGCCTCTCTATTTTCATTGCTGAAAACCGCACCAAAGAGATTAGCATAAGAAAAGTATTGGGCTCAACGGTCATCGGAATTGTAACACTGCTCTCCAAAGAATTTTTACAGATTCTTTTGTTGTCCTTTCTAATCGCTGTGCCCATTAGCTATTTTGTGGCGTACGAATGGCTCAAGAATTTCGCCTGCCAAATAACATTAGGGCCAGGTTCCTTTCTTGTTGCAGGAGCTATAAGTTTTGCAATCGTTATGATCGTAATCAGTTATGAGTCGTTCAAAGCGGCAAGAGTAAATCCGGCAAATAGTTTGAAGTCGGAGTAGAAAAGTGAATTTTTATTCATCTAAACTAACCAATGAAAGTCTGGTAAGTCATGAGATTAGGCTTGCCGCTCTGAGTTGTCGCGCCATTTGTAATTTACACTACCAATTGCTTAAATAAATGCGCTAGCATTTGATTGGGATCGGCACATAATCCAGGATGCACATGTGAAGTTTGAACCATCGTGCTGCGCGCTGCCGTAAGCCACCGAAAACGTTCTGCCAAAGGCAACTGTCCGATAGGGCCGCTGTCAGTACCACCGGCACAAACCCGCTCAAAAGATTGAATATGCTCTAGAAGTACATTCTCGTCAAGTTCAGCACATAAAGTAGCCAGTCGTGATTTGTTCACTTGGATGTGGGCTCGCAAAAAATTTAGTTTTTGACATAGCACGATCACGCCTACATTTAAAAATTCTTCGCGCTCCACTTTGGGTACCACGCGAATCACGGCATATTCAAATACTTGTTCTGGCATGGCGTGCTTCGTTTACGAAAAAATCAGCGTGTGCTACTCGATTGATGAAAAAATTAGTGTACGCATTTCGATGTTCTTCAGTTGATGGAAAAAAATTATCGGCCAACCATTCCTCGGGGATAAGCGAAACGATGGCGCGAATTTTTTCTGGGGTGAGCAAAGAAGTAAATGCATTGTTGACCGCTTCTAACTCTGTTGCCATAGGCAAAAGAACGTGGTCTTTTATTTTAGGAAATGGCTTTTGAGGTTGGTCCCAGTCTTGCCACGAATGATGAAAATATAACGCTGCCCCGTGGTCAATCAGCCAAAGTTCTTTATGCCACCACAGCATGTTGGTGTTGCGCGCAGTGCGATCCACGTTAAGCAAAAGCGCATCAAGCCAAACGATTTGAGAAGCCAACAGGGGATCTATTTTGGTAGCCAGCAGATCGAACGTGATGGAGCCTGAAAGGTAATGCAACCCTAAGTTTAGCCCTACGCTGGCTTTCAACAAGTCTTGAATTTCTTCATCTCCTTCAATGCGCCCGAAGGCAACATCCAATTGCGCAAAGACAATTTCTGGGACGTGGAAGCCCAGTGCCCTGGCGACTTCGCCTCCCAGCAATTCTGCAATGAGGGCTTTACTCCCCTGGCCAGCACCGCGAAATTTCAATACATACAAAAATTGATCGTCCGCTTCTACGATGGCAGGTAGTGAACCGCCTTCCCGCAAAGGAGTGACATAGCGGGTTACATTTACCGTTCGGAGAGCAGGTGAAGACATGCGGTAAAAATACAATTAAAAAAATTCTGGTTGATTTGAAGAGCTCTGTTTATGAATGATCAGCGTTTTTTATTTATCTACATTTTTTACCAAGCGAATAAATTATTTTTGTGCACAATGAATCCGCTTTCTAAATAAGTAGCTTGAAACCCTACTACAACAGTTTTTATCCTGCGGCATTATCTGGTGCTGATCTGGATGCGCTGCTGGCCTTAGGCTGGTATCGAATGCATCAAACTATTTTTACAAGCTCGCACGTAGGGCTGGACGAGGTTTATCGGGTTCATTGGCTGCGGTATGCCATTGAAGAAATCAATAGGCACGCCTCACACAGAAAGATCAGAAGCCGAAACCAGAACTTCCGTTGGGCCATTGAAGATTTTACCATTATTCCAGCAAGCCATATGGAGCTCCATCAACACTATTATGCCGCTATTGAGTTTGAGGGCGCTTCCAGTATTGAAGAGTGCCTTTTTGGAGAAGAAATTATTGAACGGAATATTTACAACACCAAATGCATTTCGATTTTCGATCAGGATAGGCTCATAGCCGGAGGTTACTTTGATGTTGGCGAAAAAGGCGCGGCCTCAATTCTGCATTTCTTTGATCCACAATTTAAAAAATATAGCCTCGGTAAATACCTCATTCTGCTTACCATCGATTACCTAAAGCAAAATCACTATCAATGGTATTATCCGGGCTATGTGGTGGAGGGCAATAGCAAAATGGATTATAAACTGTTTCTCGGGAAAGAACAAGCACAGTATTTTGATCCCGAATCGATAACCTGGAAATATTTTCAGGAAAGTATTTTAATAAAACAGTGAATTCAGGTCATCAAAATAATTTAATCAATGACAGAACCGGTAGACTCGGCCTAGAGGTAAACTGGTGGCTTACTACTCTCACTTCTTAAATTTTGTTACTAAATAAATTAGTATTTACTTCGCGTAATACTAATTTATTTAGCTAATGAAAACGATTAAATCAGCCCTTTTGGGTGCAAAAAGCATCATTGACCACAATCCGGACGCCATGCTGTTTCAATTGAAGGAGATCATTAAAGAACATCGCGCGCTGATTATTACGCGGATGATTGGCGAGTTGTCGGTCTATCTCGATTATAAATTTCACTTCAAACCCGATAAAGATACCTTGCTTAAAATAAAAGAGCAGCTCATGCAGTTGAAGAACTCAGGGGTTGACTTAAAGCTCTACGATAACATCGTGCAACAGTTAACCAATCGGGCACAGGTTCACTTGACCAACGAGCCGTTCTATCATGAAATTGATGAAGACTTGAAAGATTTTGTTTCCTCCAAACAAATGAAGCTAGCCTGATGGCTTATGATCGAGCGATTTTTTTGTGGCCGAAGCGTTAGAGAATAAAATTGTTCTTTATTTGCATCAACGATGCCAGTGATAATTCAAAAGTCAACCTTAAATTTTTTAAAGCAACTTTCGGCCAACAATGACCGTGAGTGGTTTAACGATCATAAAGAAAACTATCTTCAAGCTCAGGAAAATGTGATTGAGTTTGCCGATCAATTGATCCTGTTGATGAACGAGCATGACCGGATAGAAACGCCTTTTGGCAAGAAAAGCGTTTACCGAATTTACAATGACGTTCGGTTTTCAAAAGACAAGGCCCCCTACAATCCAAGGTTTGCCGGCTACTTGAGGCGATCCAAACCTTTATTACGAGGAGGATATTATTGGTGGATCAAACCCAATGCCTCTCGTGTAACCTGTGGCTTTGCCTATCCCAATGCCGAAGATCTGAAAAGGATACGATTAGACATTCGCGATAACCATGAGGATTGGCATAAACTGCTTCGTTTAAAATCCATGAACAGAAATTTTGGAAAAATGCAAGGTGACAAGGTGAAAACCGCGCCCAAAGGATTTGATAAAGATCATCCCGCCATTGAATTGCTCCGTTACAAGCAGTTTTGGTTTTCGCGCTCATTTACTGACAAGGAAGTTTTAGCTCCAAATTTTCTTAAAGAAGTAAACAAAAATTTTAAAGCCATTCGTCCCTTTTTTGATTACATGAGCGAAGTGCTGACTACCGACCTAAATGGAGAGTTGATAAAATAGGAGGTAAAGGTTGCCGCGATCTAACCCTTTTACTTTTCTTGGTGCCCGCTTTGATTTCACTGCGCGCTCTGTGGTAAAAAATTCAAAACCACGGAGATCACAGGGATCACAGAGAAATCACGGTGTAACCAAAATAGCGACTAAAGCAGCATTTGTTGTGATAACAGTTGCGATAATTTGGATTGCAGCAGGAAAAGTGTAATGACAATAGCTATTCTTGCTTTCAGGCTGGTTGTTGCTTTCTGATTTTTGTTGGATGGCTCAACTTAAAATCTGTGGTGCGGCTGTTTATTTTGTACTTCTTATTCACGTAGCCCTTTCGATATTCTTTTATGCGTCCTTCAAACTCCAATAAATCGCCTGGTACTAAGGCCGCCTTAATAAACCCTTGCGTATAGCTGAACCAAATGTGATCGGCCACTTGCTTATTGGTTTCCTCATCCACAATGTCCGTCAATAGAATGGTTTCTTCCGAGTAGCCTTTATAGTTGATCTTCTTCCCTAGTCGGGCGAACACAGCCTTGAATTTTTTTCGCGTCCCATTCTCACGGGCTAATTCTTTTCTCATTGGCCTCAAGGTAATGAAGTTGTGGGATTTTGCATTTATCCCAAAAAAAGGACTACATTTTTTCGAATTGATTGCATTAAATGGCTCAAGCCTTTTCAAAAAATGAGTGCGATGATCAGAAAATCAAATACTTTCTCTTGTTCTTTGGTCTCGATTGCCTTCTGACGGTCAACCGAAGCTATTTTATTACATCCGCTAAAATTGCTTACGCGCCTAAAAAGTGACTACACAAATGGGTAGTGACGAAATCTTTTTCAAAAAAGTTATATTCCATACATCAATAAGTAATCCAAAACGATCGAAGGAAGCGGGATCAATATTCAAAGTAGTTTTGATCTAGCAAAAGAAAAAACCACAATGAAAAAATCAATTCTATTTATGATTGTTGTGTTGGCGATCGGAAATGTTGCCTTAAGTTCTTGCTCCAAGCCTATGTTTAAAGGCCGTACTTATGTACAAGGCAATCACGCAACAAAACAAGGGGCTAAAGCACAGGCAAAAGCTAGCAGACAAAGTAAACACTATTGGTTTTAAGTGCGGTGAATTTTTAAGTAACTACTTAATGGCCAACACATGTTGGTTAACGGGATATACCCACTCGACACCTCGTTCAGTGACTACCGCGTCATCTTCCAAAGGAATGCGCAGTTTTTTCCCACCCCATTCAGGCATTGGCGTGTAGGCAAAAAGCTCAATAGAGAATAAATTGGTTGGCCTAACCGTGTAGGTTAATCTTACCGGATTGAAGAAGGCAATGGAAGGGCCTGAACCATGTCCCCAGTCGCCTACGGAATGACAGCCGATGATCACGTCCGTTTTATCATCGGCTCCGGGTTTGTTAAATTCAATTTGCGAGAAACCACCGTCTTGAAGTGCTTTATAAACGTTGATTTCATTTTGTTTAGCCGTGATGCCTGACTTAATTGTGTTCACCACAACCTGCCGCACTTTCACGGCTTGGTCAAAGGCATGTTGAATACTTTTTGGCACTTCTTTTTCATCCGCTTTTAGCACGTATGCCATTCGCTTCATATCGGTGTACATGTGTATGAACCCTACCCCCCAATCGAGCATGAGGATATCACCGCGTTGAATGATCCGATCGGTAGATGTAGCTTCTATTCCGTTAGGCCCGGTGACATAAATTGAAGGCATGCCAAAAGAAGACTGCAAATTGTTTTTAAACAATTGTTCCTTCATCCACCAGGCAACATTTTCAAGGGTAGTTACTCCAGGAGTAATCACCTCGTTGGATAATGCCCGTTCGGCAATCTGATAGGAATAATCTCCAGCTTCCGCGAACACGGCAATTTCACTTGCCACATGCCGTGAACGGAAATCAGAAACCAATTTCTCAGCAGAAACAAAACGAGCTTCGAATTTACTTCCCAGAAGTTCGGCAAGTTCCTGCCTGCCCGTGTACGACAACCCATCTGCACTGCCAATATTTTTCGACATGTTCAGTCCAATATGTTTTGGATCTCGCTTGGTCACAAAATCTTTTAACTCCGATTCTGATCCAAAGTAATCGTACGCTTTCGTTTCTTCCAACAAATATCCCTCTATTCCCAACACGGCACGTTCAATGCGCGGCCTGCCTACATCCGTGAAAATGTAATATCCATTTTTTCCCACATAACCTTCTCCCATCTCAGTATACAACGGATCAAAATTTCCCTCACGGCACATGATAATCCACATGTCGATCTTATTCTCGCGCATTACTTCCGGCAAGATGAGATCAAACTTATCCAGACGGATTTGGTTAGCTTTTCGCCATCTGCGGAAAGATTCCTGCGAATAAGACACCGTGAAAAATAGTAAGGCAAGGAAAGTAAAAGTTATCTTCTTCATGATGAACAAAAGTTAATTCAGGCTATAAATGCGGATTGACAAGGTTTAAGGACAATCATTTAGTGGCTATTATCGCCTCAGCTTCCATTTCCAATAAATACTCTTCTCCGATAAGTTCTGCTTTTATCATCGTGTTGACGGGTTGAATGTCTTTAAAGCGTTCGCCATGCGCCCGTGCGATGATTTCCCAGTCGGATAAGTTTTTGATGTAAATACGAGTACGCACCACTTCTTGCAAGGTACCTCCAAGGGATTGAATAGCGCCTTCAATTTTGTCGATGACAAAATGCGTTTGTGCAGCAGGATCATTTCCTCCGATCAATCGTGAGCCGTGCGTGGCGGTAGTCCCTGACACCAGAATACGATCTCCTTTTCGAACGGCTCTGCTGTATCCTGCCAGACCTTCCCAAGTGGTACCACTAAGCACTTTTGTTCGGCCATCCGTTCCTTGTTGTGTCGGATAGGGCAAGGGAATGGTTTCCACATGATGACTAAGGTCGCCTGAAGCAGTAAGAAAAGGAGGCTTACGATATTCGTCTCCACAATCGCCCGGTATGTCATTCAAGGTCAACAAGGATTGCTTAATATAGTCTTTACTTTCTTTGTCGAGCGTGAGTGATAACAATTTTTTGTTTCCGTCTATGTGTTCGCTCTTCCCCAATCGCGCTCCGATGATCACCCCACCAACAGCCGGCTGATCTAAAATATAACGACTGGCTATGTTGGCGATCGAAGTATTATTTTTGATGCTGAGTTCCGACAAAATCCTTAACACGTGTTGAAATTTATGCCAACCTCCGGCAGCATCAATGAACCGTTTATACTTCATCTGCGACCAGGTGAGTGACGAATTCAAAACGGGTTCCGGTTTGTCAAGCCATTTCTCGGTGAGGAAACCACCTGCCACTGTGCCGAAGGCAAGGAGTTTGATGTTGTGCGCAAGGCACACTTTTGTCATCTGATGAGACGCCCGTTGATCCAACAACGAGTAACAAACTTGATTCGTGATGACCTTGATACCGCTGGTCACCGCCATTAGCAAATGGGCCGTATCAAAATTAGTAAGCCCAAGATTGGCAATCAGTCCTTCGTCTTTTAATTCCTGCAACCAGTATAAACAATCCAGCCAAGAGGGGTCGGCATAGTTCCAGGCATGGAATTGCAAAAGGTCGATCTGCTCGGACTGCAAACGGGTCAGCGATTTTTGTACCGCTTCCCTTACCTGCTTCTTTTTTACTGCTCCGGGAGTGGGTACCCATTTGGTAAAGAGTTGAGTTTTGTTTCTGCCATATTTTGTTTTGAACACACCAGCAATATCTTCGGCCGAACCATAATGATCGGCCATATCAAAAGTGGTAAGGCCGGCATCGAAATATTTTTTCATTTCGAGCGCTGCATTTTCAGCATTAAGTAGCTTGCCGTCCCTTTCAAGATCGGCTACTTGCCACAATCCCGTTAGGACCGGAGACATTTTCAAGTTCGCACTTAGTGTGCGGATGGGATCAGAATTAGCCATAAGCAAATATTACTCAGGCGGCAAAGTAGAAAAAAGTTCGGTGGTGTTCACCCCAGATTTTTTTAATCGGTTCCAATTGAAAAAAAATAGAACAGAGGCCGTCAACATCACCAGAAACCAAACCAAGGTAGAGTGAAAGTACCATGCATTTACTTTGGTAGTCAAGTCTTTGCTGATGTGAATGGACAGGAAGCCTAAAAGCCATAAAGTTCCAACGGTGGCCAGCGATTGTTGAAGTGCCCTAGATTTGAAAATTGTAATTTTTGACGCAATGGAGGGATTTGTTTTAGGCAATACTAAAACGGACACACACATCAGTAGATAGTTGATCAACATGGAGGTCACCATAATATCAATACCAAGAAAAAAATCGCCAGCAAAATGACTCCCCAAAATGCCGATGGTGGCCATTAACCCGCTGACGATAATTGCAATATGCGGGGTGTGATAAATAGGATGAATGGCTGCAATCTGTTTTGGAAAAATGCCGTCTTCCGCCCATGAAAACATTAACCGCGATACCGATAAAATCATGGCAGGCAAATCGTTGAGCAAGGCAATGGCCGCACCGGAAATAATAAGTACCGCCCAACCCGCAGGCAAAAGGTAGCTAAGCAATCCGGGTGCGGTCACATCTTTTGTCATGGCCTCTTCTGCAACAAAACTCCAGGGCACAGTATGGTATAAGGAATAGGTGAAGACAATATAAAATAGTGTGACGGTGACAATCGCAAGGGCAATGGCGAGTGGCATCGAGTTGGTGGGATTTTTTGCTTCGCCTCCCGCTTGGGCAATGGAATCGAAACCAATAAAACTTGAAAACAAAAGCGCTGAACCAGCAAGAAAAGTGGGCCAGTTAAAAACTGCCAAGGTCTGGGGTACTGCCCTTCCCACTTTTGTAAGAATCACCTGTTCAAAATCCTGTTGAGAAAAACTCAATCCCGCTATGATTACAATTGTGCCTAAACCAAACATCATCACCATGAGTGGAATCACCGTTCGCTCATACAATTTTACTCCTTTGATGTTCACAAAAACAAAGCTCCAAAGAATCACCAAAGCCAATGCCACACGGACAGATCCGGATTCCAACAAAATGGCAAGGTGCTCAAAATGCAATAAGCTAGCGATGTCGCGAAGGAAGGGGATGATCACATAAGCAACAACGCCAATGGCAATAGACAGACCAAACCACTGTGAAAAGCTTGCCACAAAACCGAGATAAGGACTAAGCGCCCGGCTGGCGTAGATATAACTTCCTCCTGCCCGCGGCATAGCCGAAGCAAGAATAATATACGCAAAGGCAGCAAGCGCAGCAGGGATAGCGGCAAATAAAAAAGCAGGTAACACGTAAGGGCCAATACCGGGTACATTGCGCTGGATCATAAACGGAACCACGTAGATGGATGCGCCTATCATGGAGCAAATACCCGTTGCGGCTAAACCGAGCAGTCCCATTTGGCGGTTTAGACTTGTGGAGGAAGTGGATGTCATGGTTAAAATCGAAAAGTAATGATTCGGATGTTCATCTCAATCCATTAAAATTGTTTTATCAGCGGATTATGAAATTATAACCACGAATTAAAAAGTAAATTCTTAAATTCGGGATTGTTAAACTTCAAAAGATCAGTCCTATGAAATTGATACCACTTTTAGCCTTTCTATCCTTGACATTGCTCTTCACTCATTGCAAATCCAAGCCACAAGAGTCGGCTCAAGCTAATTACGATTCTTCCAGGTTGAAAATATCTCTTGCGGAATGGTCGATCCATCGCTCGTTAGAAAGCGGCACACTGAAGGCTGAAAATTTTGCAGCGATCGCCAAGAATGATTTTGGCATCAACGCCATTGAATACGTAAATAGTTTTTACAGACCACACGCAACCGATACTATCTTTTGGAAGAAGATGCGCGCAATGGCAGATTCATTGGGGGTAAAAAGTCAGCTGATCATGGTTGATGATGAAGGCGAGCTGGGAGGTTTGAATCCGGTAAAAAGAAAAAAGGCAGTGGAAAATCATTTTAAGTGGGTAGACGCGGCCCACATTCTAGGATGTCACTCCATCCGTGTCAATGCATTTGGTGAAGGAACAAAAGACCAGATGAAGGAGGCTATGGTTGATGCCTTGAAGCAACTTTGTACTTATGCTGAGAAAAGAAACATTAACGTTCTAATTGAAAATCATGGCCTGTATAGCTCTGACGGAAAATGGGTCGCCTCCGTAATTAAAGAAGTTGACATGCCCAATTGCGGCACGCTTCCTGATTTTGGAAACTGGTGTACAGCTGCAAAGTGGGGCAGCACAGAAAACAACAAGTGCAAAGAAGTTTATGATCGCTATCAAGGAGTTTCTGAAATGTTACCTTTTGCACATGGAGTAAGCGCGAAGTCGTATGCCTTTAATGAACACGGGGATGAAACCATCATCGACTATTCGAAGATGTTAAAGGTGGTAAAAGATTCAAATTTTTCCGGATACATCGGAGTGGAGTATGAAGGTTCACTGTTAAGCGAGCACGATGGCATTGTGGCCACTAAAGCACTAATTGAGAAGACATGGATGGAGTTGAATACAAAGTGAAAACACTTTGCGCTACGTTAGCATTCCTACTTTCAATTATTCTTGGGCTATCCCAAACTAATAAATTTTCTTTCAGGAGAACGGGCTTTACGAAGTTGGATTTACGATGGCATGACGAGCTGAATTTTGAATGACTAAATTGTTTGTCCATGAGTCCACTTCAAATCCTTAAAGATAAATTCGGGTACAGCTCCTTCCGATTAGAGCAGGAAGCTATCATTCAAACGGTGATGGAGAAGAAAGATACCTTTGTACTCATGCCCACGGGCGGGGGCAAGTCGCTGTGCTATCAAATTCCCGCATTATTACTGGAAGGACTCACCGTGGTGATCTCCCCGTTGATTGCTTTGATGAAAGACCAGGTGGATGCCTTGCGCGTGAATGGAATTTCCTCTGCGTACTTAAATTCTACCCAGAGCCATCAGGAGCAAAATGATATTTTAAAAAGGATTAAATCGCACGAATTAAAACTTCTTTACCTCGCGCCAGAAAGTAATTTCATCAAACAGCTTTCATCTTTTAATCTAAGTCTCCTGGCCGTTGATGAAGCGCACTGTATTTCGCATTGGGGTCATGACTTTCGTCCGGAGTATCTCACGCTCTCTCGCCTGAAGCGGAGCTTTCCGCAAGTGCCCATCATTGCACTCACCGCCACAGCCGATAAGCTCACGCGAAAAGACATTGTAGAAAAATTGGAACTCAACGCCCCGCAGATTTTTGTTTCCAGTTTCAATCGCGCCAACATTCGCTACACCGTTGAGCCTAAGCGAAACAGCTTTGATAAGCTCCTTGATTTTTTAGAAAAGCGAAAAGAGGAGTCAGGAATTATCTATTGCCTTTCACGCGCTTCCACCGAGCGATTGGCCGATGATTTAATGGCGCAGGGTTTTCAAGCGCTTCCCTATCATGCGGGATTGGAAAAAGAAATCCGCGCCAAGCATCAGGAACTATTCTTGCGTGATGAAATAAAGATAATGGTGGCCACTATCGCTTTTGGAATGGGCATCGATAAGTCAAATGTGCGATACGTAGTGCATGCGGATTTGCCAAAAAATATCGAAAGCTATTACCAGGAAACCGGACGTGCCGGACGCGATGGTTTGGATAGCGAAGCTTTGCTGTTCTATTCCTATGCCGATGTGAGCAAGATGAAAAAATTTGTGGAGGTGGAAAGCAATCCTGAGCAAACGCGGATTTATCTAAAAAAATTGGATCAGATGGCCACCTATGGCGACCTCACCACTTGTCGCAGAAAATACTTGCTCAACTATTTTGATGAAGCAACTCCTAATTACTGTGGCAATTGTGATGTCTGTCTCACGCGTATCGAGCAGGTAGATGGTACTGTTCTTGCACAAAAAGTTTTGTCAGCCGTAACACGGTTGCAAGAGCGCTTCGGTGCCGGTTATGTGATTGATTTTTTGAGAGGAGCCAATACGGTAAAAATTCAGGAAGAACATAAACAACTTAAAACCTATGGTGTTGGTGCCGATGTAAGCAAAGAAGCATGGGGCGACATCATTCGCGATATCATCGCACAAGATTTTCTTGCCAAATCCGATGGGATTTACCCTGTACTGAAACTCACGGCCAAAAGTGCCAGCGTGCTAAAAGGATTAGAGAAGGTGATGATCACCCAATCGAAGGAAAAATTAGAAGCGATTGATCAAACAGCCAAGTATGAAAAGGAGCTCCTTCTACTTCTAAAAGAAACACGAAAGCAAATTGCCAACGAAGAAAATATGCCTGCCTACATTGTCTTATCCGATGCTACATTGATGGAACTCGCCACGTACCTGCCTCACAATATAGATGAGTTCCTGAAAATCTCGGGGTTCGGACAAGTGAAGATCGAAAAATATGGGAAGCGATTTTTGGAAGTAGTCGTTGGTTATTGTCATAGTCGTAATTTAAAATCGCGCATCCATCTTAAAACACCTAAGCGTGTGCGGAGGGACAGACCAGCAAAAGAGACCGACACCAAACAACACAGTTTTGATCTTTTCCGGCAAGGCAACACAATCGCCCAAATTGCAGAACAAAGAAACCTGAGCCCGCAGACGATCGAAGGTCACCTCGCATTTTATGTGCAACAGGGCACGCTAACCATCAAGCAAGTGATGGACATCTCCAAAATACCGGCTATTCAAAAAGCGCTTGAGCAAGCAGGGGGCATTGCACTTGCTCCTGTGAAAGAACTGCTAGGCGATGATTATAGTTTTGGTGAGATTAGAATGGCGATGGCGCATTTGGCGTGGATGAAAGGAAAAGGATAATCATTGATCATTGACGAATCGAACATCGGCACACTAATTTATGTACCTCAACTGCCACACCGGTTTCAGTTTCAAATACGGCACACTGCCGATCAAAAGGCTTTTTGACGAAGCGAAGCGTTGTGGTATTCATAAACTCGCGCTCACTGAAATTAACAATGTCGCTTCCTACCTGGAGCTGTTGCGGATAGGCGATGAAAATAAACCGCGCGCAAACGGGCTAACCAAGTTTGGAAAGATTCCTTATGAGCTAAATATGGCTGTCGGCATTGAATTCCGGTCAGCGGAGAACGAACTGCTTTACATAGCGATCGCAAAAAATAATTTTGGTTTTGAAAAACTCAATCGATTCCTTTCTTACCACAATCGCGAGAATAAGAAATTCCCATCGCGCGCCCCGCAACTGGAGAATGCTTTTGTTATTTATCCGTTTCGAAAAATAGAACCGGAACAACTTCTTCCCCATGAGTTCATTGGCGTGCGTAGCAATGAACTCAACGCGTTTGCTGCGATTCCTTCAAGAACAGACTACGTCCACAAATTCGTTGCTCTCCACCCTGTCACCTTTCTTCCTCCTGAAAAAGTGGAAGAAAAAAAGAGCAAAAAAATAAAAATCGTTTATCGCGATCACAACGCACATCGACTGTTGCGTTGTATCGCCAACAATACGTTGCTCAGTAAACTTCCCGAACAGCAGCAGGCGCGCAAAGAAGAATTCATGCTTACGGAGTTCGAACTGCAAAACCAATTCGAAGATTTCCCTGAATTGTTTGTCAACGCAAAGAACCTATTGGATCAATGCACGATTGAATGCGAGCTAGGGCAAGACAAAAACAAAAAATCTTTCTTCGGAAGCGTAGAAGAAGATTTGAAGGTGCTCCGCGCTAAAGCCCGCGAAGGCTACCAGCGGCTTTATGAAGAACAGGATACGGATAGAAAGATATGGAACGAACGGATTGAAAAGGAACTTGCCATTATTGCCAAAAAGAAATTTACCTCCTACTACCTCATCACGTACGACCTTATCCACTTTGCCAAAAGAGCGGGCTATGATTTTGTAGGCCGCGGCAGCGGAGCCAATAGTACCGTGGCTTACTGTCTGGGCATCACCAATGTTGATCCCATCGAACTTGATTTATATTTTGAACGGTTTCTTAATGAAGAGCGCATTTCTCCTCCTGATTTCGACATCGACTTTTCATGGGACAACCGTGATGCCATCTATGACTATCTTTTCAATAAGTATGGCACTGATCATGTCTGTCTGCTGGGAACACATGTCACTTATCAAGCTAAATCGATCATCCGAGAGTTGGGAAAAGTCTTTGGTTTGCCAAAAGAGGAAATTGATACGCTGGTAGAAGACCGCAACGAAAAATTAGATCGAGACCCCATCGCTCAAAAAGTATTGGCTTATGCCGAATACATTGTAAAGAAAGAGTTGCCAGCCAACATCTCTATCCATGCGGGCGGAGTTTTGATTACGGAAAAACCGATCTATGCTTACACGGCCACGGAGTTCCCACCGAAAAGTCTGCCCGTTTCTCAATTTGAAATGCACGCTGCAGAAGACTTTGGTATTTATAAATTCGATATTCTCAGCCAGCGCGGTCTTGGTCACATCAAAGAAACGGTAAAGCATGTAAAACGCAATCAAGGAATTGATGTCGATGTGTATCAATTTAAAAAGTTCAAAGACGATGAGAAAATCAAAGACCTGATGCGTCACAGCAAAGCGATGGGTTGCTTTTATGTGGAATCGCCCGCTACGCGGATGCTACTGGGCAAACTCAGATGCGATGACTACCTGACGTTGGTGGCCGCTAGTTCCATTATCCGTCCGGGCGTGGCCAGTTCAGGAATGATGAAAGCCTACATTGAGCGGTTCCATACGGTGCGCAATGGGGGCACGTATCAATCCATTCATCCTAAAATGGACGAGATTATGAAAGACACGTATGGGGTTATGGTCTATCAAGAAGATGTAATCCGTGTGGCACATTATTTTGCCGGGCTCACACTCACCGAGGCCGATGTGCTGCGCAGGGGTATGAGTGGCAAGTATCGTTCGCGTGAAGAATTTCAGCGGGTGAAAGATCGCTTTTTTGAAGGATGCAACGAGCGCGGTTATGATCCAAAAGTGACCGACCGTGTTTGGTACGAAATCGAAAGTTTTGCGGGCTACTCTTTCGCCAAAGGCCACTCGGCCAGCTATGCCGTAGAGAGTTATCAAAGTTTATTTTTGAAAGCACATTACCCACTGGAGTTCATGGTGGGTGTAATCAATAATTTTGGAGGGTTTTATGCTACGGAATTTTATTTTCACGAAGCCAGAATGAATGGTGCGGAGATTGAAGCTCCGTGTATTAATCAAAGCGAATACCTCACTACGATCTATGGCAAAAAAATAGTAATCGGCTTTGTTCACTTAAAAAGTTTGGATTCAAAAGTGGGACACCGGATCATGGCCGAACGAAATCAGCGTGGTGTTTATAAAAGTCTGAATAATTTTCTTAGCCGTGTTTCTCTTGGCCTGGAGCAAGTCAGGATTTTAATTCGCATCGGAGCATTTCGGTTTACCGGAAAAGATAAGCAACGCTTGTTGTGGGAGGCGATGCTTTATTTCAGTGAAGTGAAAGTGCGCATTCCCTCCACGGCAAACTTATTCGATACCGAGCCAGAGGAATATCCTTTGCCTATCCTTGAACACAATGCCATTGAAGATGCCTTTGACGAAATTGAATTGCTGGGTTTTGCGTTATGCAATCCTTTCCAATTGTTAGCCACTGAAGATCGGGGCGATACGATCGCGTTAGAATTGATGAATTAACTAACGAAGAATGTTGTTATGATTGGCTATCTGGTCACCACAAAAAACACACGCACTAAAAAGGGTCAGCCCATGTACTTCGGCACGTTCTACGATTGCCAGGGTCAGGTTTTTGATACAGTACATTTTCCTGATGTGGCCGCAAAATTCCCTTTTCGGGGAAGGGGTTTTTATGAAATCAAAGGAAAAATAGTGGAAGACTTTGGGGTTGCTATGATCGAAGTCAATAGAATGACCAAGCTGCCACTCGTAAATAAAAGGCAATTGCCAGCGGAAAGCTTCCATAAGGAGTAGACTTTTTTTTAAGTTTTCTTGAAAGGTTCATTCCCATTAATTACTTTCGATCTTACTCGCGGGATTAATTGCTGGGTTAATCACTATACTGGCAATATTTACCCAAGCCATCAAGGCCGCGCTTGAAAATCCGGTTGAGACATTAAGAGCTGAGTGACATGTATCAATCAAGGTTTTGGCAAAGGCATCTATGTCTTGAAAGTTTATTATGTAAATCTCCGAAATCCCTCAACTAAAAAAATTTATGCTTAAAAAAATTATAAAATGGGTAGGTATCATTTTCGTGGTCCTCATCGCTATCGGGGCAACTTTATACCTCATCTATCTTCGGCCCTTCATGAATACGATGAAGCAGACAACCACTATCCAATATGATAACGAGCTCACTATTATATTGGGCGGAGGTGGCAACTCTGGAATATTAAATTCTGACAGCATGGTGCTCGTAATCGACACCAAGCAGGACGAAGCCGCAGAGCAACTTCATAAAATGGTTAGCGATATGGCAGGAAACAAACCGGTTTTAATAGTCGATACTCATTTTCATCCGGATCATAGTGACGGCAACAGGTTTTATGCTGGACAAACGATCCTGGCCGGAGGCACATTGGAATATTGGAAGAAGAGGGTCGGTGATCAAACCCTTCCCACAAGTTGGCTTAAGGACAGCATGAATATAGAAGTAGGAGATGAAATGGTAACCGTATATCCCTTAGGGAAAAACGTTCATACCGCTAATGATGTAGTCGTCTATCTTCATAAAAGAAAGATGCTCTTTGGAGGTGATGTAATTCTTAATAGGCAAGCCCCTGCCCTAATGGGCGCGGCCAATCCCGAAGGCTATCTTGCCACTTTTGATTTATTGCCAAACGTATTTGACATTCAAAAAATTGTTCCCGGCCATGGCGAAATGGGTGGAATTGAAATCCTTAATAATTTCAGGCAATATTTTATCGATATGAAAACGGCTGCGCGTGATGGTTCCAAAAGGGAAGAACTCGAAGCCAAATACAAAGATTGGGCACAGATACCCTTCTTTATGTCCTCAGGGGCAACGATTGACGTATTTCACAAACAATCCATCAATAAGTAGAATTACATTGGATGTAAATATCTGGTTACAAATCGAATCACATATTAAATAAACCTCGTTATGAAAAATTTGCTTGCCATTACCTTATCGATCACAGTTTTAGTTTTCACTCCATCCTTTTCCTTTTCGCAAGCATCGAATGTCCAGCAACCTGATCTTCACAAACTGCTGAAAGAAAAAGGAATTGAAGTGGTTAACCGAAGTGTCACCTTGATCAATGATAATTCACGTTTCGGAATCAGCTTGGATGAAAAAGATGGCGATGGATTAGCGTGGATAAAACACATCGGGTTTTCAGATGGGGTAGTGGAATTCGATGTAAAGGGGAAAGATATTCAAGGTCAAAGTTTTGTTGGTCTTGCATTCCATGGCAAGGACAACAATACTTTCGATGCCATTTATTTAAGACCATTCAATTTTAAATCTTCTGATATTGTTAGACGGGGCCATTGCGTTCAATACATTTCTCATCCCGTTTACACCTGGGATAAATTAAGAACAGATTTCCCAAATAAGTATGAGAATACAATTGAGCCATCGCCAGATCCTGATTTGTGGGTTCATGTCCGTATAGTAGTGGCCAATCCAAAAATTTCGGTATTCATCAATGAAAATGTGCAACCCAGTTTAATGGTAGAAAAACTAACCGATCGCACATCAGGCACTTTAGGCTTTTTTGTTGGCAATGGATCTGGAGGGAAGTTCGCAAATCTGAAAATATCGGCCAAGAAATAAATATGAAAGGTAATTGATTGCAAAACCAATCAATTGCAATAAAGAGTGGTGACGGAGGGAATTGAACCCCCGACACAAGGATTTTCAGTCCTTTGCTCTACCAACTGAGCTACGTCACCAGAGAAATGCCGCTACTTTTCCGTTAAGCGGGATGCAAAAGTAAAACAATTCGCAGAAATAGAAAATTTTTTCATTCTTAGCGTTCCTCTCTAGCTTCTAATTAAATTCGAACCGAATTCTTACTTTTGAACATGGCTATCCTTCAGCAAATCTTGTTTATTGTCACCTTAGGGTCAACGGGTTTCTTCATTCGCAAGCGTGTGCTGCGAATCCGTAGCAATATCTTGTTGGGGAAAAAGAAAGAAATCAAAGATCGCGGAGCCGAGCGATTGAAAAATATGCTCTTGGTGGCCTTCGGGCAGAAAAAAATGTTCAAACGCATCATTCCGGCTACCCTCCACTTTTTTATCTATGTTGGATTTCTGGTCATCAACCTGGAGGTGCTTGAATTTGTGATCGATGGCCTCTTCGGCACACATCGCATTTTTGCCCCTTACCTCGGGGGGCTTTACCCCGTGCTAATGAATATCTTCGAGTTTTTGGCGGTAGGTGTTCTATTGGCTTGTGTGGCCTTCCTGATCCGTAGAAATATTTTAAAAATTTCCCGCTTTTGGTCAACAGAGATGACTGTCTGGCCCAGATTGGATGCGAATTTGATTTTGATCACCGAAATTGTGTTGATGTGCGCCATACTCACCATGAATGCCAGCGACCAGCTTTTACAAACACGCGTTGACCATTACATCCCCACCGGCAATTTATTCTTCAGTTCCCACCTAACATCAACACTTCAGCACCTCAGCACCTCAGCACTTATCCTCATCGAACGTTTTTGCTGGTGGTTTCACATTATTGGAATATTGGGTTTCACCATTTATATAACCTATTCAAAACATCTTCATATTTTCCTCGCGTTTCCAAATACGTATTATGCCAACCTGGAAGCGAAAGGCCACATCAACAATATGCCGGTTGTTACCAATGAAGTAAAATCCATGTTAGGCCTCGCGCCTGCCCCAACCACCCCTGCCGAACCCGGAAGATTTGGTGCAAAAGATATCAACGATCTGAGCTGGAACAATTTGATGGCTGCCTACTCGTGTACGGAATGCGGAAGATGCACCAGCGAATGCCCGGCAAACCTTACAGGCAAAAAACTTTCTCCGCGCAAAATCATGATGGATACCCGTGACCGGATGGAGGATGTGAGAAAGAGTTTGGAGAAAGGCGAGCCAGGATTGAACGATGGAAAAACTTTATTAAACGATTACATCACCAAGGAGGAAATAAATGCTTGCACCAGTTGCAATGCCTGTGTGGAAGCATGCCCCGTGATGATCAATCCCCTCGAAATTATTTTAGAGTTGCGCAGGTATGTGGCCATGGAAGAGAGCGGTTCACCTGCACAATGGAATTCGATGTTTCAAAATATCGAGACCAACTTTGCTCCCTGGAAATTTCCTTCGAGCGATCGTTACAATTGGGCACAAAAATCTTGATCATGAAAAGCATTTTCGAGCCAGCGGCCTATCAGGAAATCGTTCAACGAATTGAAAGACTTAAACCGGATGACAGAGCCTTATGGGGCAAAATGAACGTAGAGCAAATGCTTGCCCATTGTTGTTGTCCGCTTCAAAACGCGATTGGTCTTCGGAAACCTCCTCGTACTTTTATTGGTCGATTACTGGGAAGGTTTGTGAAAGAGTCTTTCATTGGCGATAAGCCTTTTCCTAAAAATAGTCCAACCGATAAAAGTTTTATTGTAACCGATAGGCGAGATTTTCAAAAAGAAAAGCTACACCTTCTTCAACTCGTAAAGCAATTTGCCGAGGGTGGCCCGACTGCCTGTACCACACATCCACATCCATTTTTTGGTCGCCTTACTCCTGACGAATGGGGAAGAGGAACGTACAAGCATATTGATCACCACTTACGGCAATTTTCAAATTAGAAATTAATCACATGAATGTACCTACTGTAGCCGAATTAGTAGCCAAAGGTGAAAAACCAGAGATCCTTTTTTGGGTGGGCTGTGCCGGATCTTTTGATGATCGCGCCAAGCGGGTAACCCAAGCCTTTGTAAAAATCCTGAATGCAACGGAGACAAAATTTGCTGTATTGGGAACAGAAGAAGCGTGCACGGGCGATCCCGCCCGCAGGGCTGGCAATGAGTTCTTGTTTCAGATGCAGGCGATGAACAACATTCAAGTGTTGAATGGCTATGGAATCCAAAAGATTGTTACCGCTTGCCCCCATTGCTTCAATACGTTGAAAAATGAATACCCTGACTTGGGTGGCAATTATGAGGTCATTCATCATTCTACTTTTTTGCAACAATTGATCAATGCAGGGAAAATAAAATTAACCGGTGGCGGTTCATTCAAAGGAAAGAAGATTACTTACCATGATTCGTGCTATCTCGGCCGCGCGAATAATATTTACGAAGCGCCTCGTGAGGTGCTTCAGGCCCTCGATGCAGATTTAGTAGAAATGAAACGCTGCCGCACAACAGGCTTATGCTGCGGGGCGGGCGGGGCGCAGATGTTTAAAGAGCCGGAAAAAGGAAAGCAAGACATCAATATTGCACGCTCAGAAGAAGCATTGGCAACGGGAGCCACCACGATTGCGGTCGCTTGCCCTTTTTGCATGACCATGATGACGGATGGCGTAAAAAATAAGGAAAAGGAAAGTGAAGTCAAGGTGAAAGATCTGGCAGAGTTGATTGCTGAGTCTTTGTGAATTAATTGTTGGCCGATAGTGTTTAGGGAATATCAAAATCTTTGAGTTATGTATGTACCTGTTGAACAAATGCACCCCCAATCTCGGGCTTGGATCTATCAAGCTAACCGTTCATTTTCTCCCAACGAAGAAAATATAATTTCGAATACCTTAAATGAATTTTGTTCGCAGTGGTCAGCCCATGGTAACCCGCTCCAAACTTCCTTTAAAATTGAGCACAGCCGATTTATTATTTTATTGGTGGACGAAAGTTCGGCCGGGGCAAGTGGCTGTTCGATTGATGGATCAGTCCGTATTTTAAAACAATTGGGCGATCAACATAAAATTGATTTTTTTGATCGAACTGAAATTGCCTTTCTGGTAAATGAGAAAATTCAGGTATATCCTATAAAACAGCTTAAATCCTTATTTGAAAATAGCCAACTTGGCGCTTCATCGCAAACCTTTAATAATCTTGTTACTACTAAGGCTGAGTGGCAACAAAGTTGGAAATCCTCTGTAGAAAAATCATGGTTAGTAAAATATTTGCCGATAGGCTTTTTATCTGTTTAGGTCATAATTTTGTAGTTTTACCCCTACCTGAGAAGTCCATTCATGCTATCTTTTAAGTTCAAGTCGCTGGTACTATTAATTGCTACGATCATGGTTGTTTCATGCAGCCCTGAAAAGAAAGCTCAGAAGTCATTTAAGTTCGCGAAATACGAAAAGGTAATTTCCTATTACAAAGGAGTGCTGAGTAAACAGCCTAACAACCCAAAGGCAAATTATTATGTCGCTGAATCGTATCGGCTCTCTAACCGGATCAAGGATGCCGAGCCATATTATGCAAAAATTAAAGGACGAGGGTCGAGAAAAGATTCAGTAGGCTTGTATTATGCCAAAGCGTTGCAGGCAAATGGCAAATATGACGAGGCCAAGAAGGAATTAGAGGAGCTGGCCACTTCCGCTAGTGACAATGAAAGCCTAAAAGACCGTGCCCAAAAGGAGCTGGTGGGTTTGGACTACTTGGCGCACCTGACCGAAAAGAAAAATTATTATCGGGTAAAGAACCTTGATGCGCTGAATACCGCCTTCGCGGAATATGGGCCTGCTTATTCAAATAGCTTACTTTATTTTGCTTCCTCTCGCGGCAATGGTAGAATCTATGAGGCCTCTGGTACACCCTTTACCGATCTCTATCAAGTGGAAACAAAGGGGGCGAATGTTGATCTTGGTACGCTAAAACTTTTGCCCACCAACATCAATTTGGAAAACGTCAATACCGGTTGCATCACCTTTTCTCCTGATGGCAAGCTTATGATTTTTGCGCGTGGCAATTCCGGTAAGCGCAAGGGAGGAAGTGATGTTGATCTTTTCCTTTCTCGCTTTCGTAATGGCCAATGGACGGATCCCGTTTCAATTAATATCAATCAACCTAACTCGTGGGAATCGACACCAGCCATAAGCCTTGATGGTCGTACTTTATATTTTTCATCTAATCGAAAAGGGGGCTATGGAGGTCTTGACATTTACTCTGCTCAAATGGACAGTCGTGGACGCTTTGGTAAAGTAAAAAATATGGGGCCGGATATTAATACCGCGGGCGATGAGCTTTTTCCTTACATGGCTGAAACCGCTAAACTTTATTTTTCATCCGATGGCCATCCCGGCTATGGTATGCTCGATATTTTTGTCGTTAATCGCCTAAATGGTAAAAATTCCATCGATAACCTTGGGCCAACCATGAACTCCACGGGTGATGATTTTGGAATGTACCTATTCAAACCCGATCGCGGCTTCTTCACCTCCAACCGCGATGGCGGCAAAGGTGACGATGATATTTACACCTTCGTAAATGACGACCCTAACCTTAAAGTGGTAAATTATTATTTACAAGGGGTTGCCTATTCTTTGCGGAAAGACAGCACACGCGAAATTTTACCCGACACTAAAATTTCCTTGTTGGCAGCCGATGGCGATGTCATGCAAGATTTTACAACTGGAAATGATGGAAAATTCTTGTTTCGAGTTTATGAAAACGAGAATTACTTTCTGTTAGGCGAACGGGATGGTTATTTAACTAAGCGGCAAACGTTCACCACTTTCGGAAAATCTGTATCCCATGAATCGTTGAAGGACCTGGTTACTAATATAACCCTCGACACACTCCTTATTCTTGATCGGAAAGCAAAAAACGTCCATTTTGTTCTTAACAATATTTACTTTGCCTATGACAAGGCCGATATTAATCCTGATGCAGCCCATGAATTGGATAAACTGGTCCAACTCCTCAATGATAACCCTGAAATAAAAATTGAAATGGGATCGCATACGGATAGCGTGGCCTCTAATTCTTATAATATCGAGCTTTCACAGCGAAGGGCAGAAAGTACAGTAAACTACCTTATTCGAAAGGGAATTGAGCCAAAGCGACTGGAGGCTAAGGGCTATGGAGAAAGCGTCCCGATCGCTAGAAATACGAATCCAGACGGCACTGACAATCCAGTGGGGCGGCAACGAAACAGGCGAACAGAATTCAGAATCTTGGAAATTGGCCCTACAGTGAAAAAGTCAGATGAATTTGATGAAGACAAGTACTTTAAGGATAATTAAGGCAACGAGAATTAAGCAACCGTCTTTTGTTGATGGCCACCAAATTCACAAAACTTTTTGGGGTAAACCCTTCTCTGGGTGAGGCATTCACCTGGTGAATTTTTGCGCTCAAGCTAAGTCAAGCTAGCAATTGCACATTGCCATACCGCTTATTTTGCCGTAGCGCTTGGCGAATTTCTTTCATTGCTTCTTTCTTCAAATTCTTGTAGTCAATGTTTTCTTGATGCTCCAGAAGTCCTTTGATATAAACCAGGACATTTTCCATCTGCATCTGATCCATGACATCCAAGCTTTGAAGAATTGCCAATTTTGGTGAATGCTTCATTTTGTAGTGGTTATATGGCAAATAACGGAAAATGTAGGGCTGTGGTTCAAGCGCAGAGAAGCAATTCACAAAAAAACAACAGGGAGGTAACATTTTATTAAAACTCAAACAAAAAGCCCCATGGAAATGGGGCTAAAAATGATGAAAATGGCTTTAACTCAACTGTGTTCTTGCAGTCCTTGGGCGTAATGGATAATATTTTTCACCGTTTCCTCTGAGGGCTCTAGTTGAACCCTATCCAACTCCTTCTTCAGAGCCACCATTTCTTGGTATTGCCGCTGAAGCTGGCTATCGCAAAGGAGCGCCTTGTCAATCTCCTTCGTCTCCTCGACCGAAGTTTCTTGGTATAGGCGCCTCATCAGGTCGTTTTGGGTAAATATTTGTATCATAGGCATTGTTATTTTGGGACATCTTTTTTCTAAGGTTTATTAATGCATACCGCATTCTCCCCAACGCTGTATTGATACTCACCCCCGTGCGATCGGCTATTTCTTGGAAATTCATTTGCAGATAGTGGCGCATTATCAATACTTCCTTTTGTTCTTTGGGCAACTCCTTGATTAACGAGCGTAATCTGCTTTTCGTATCCTGACGCAATTGAATTGTTTCAAATGATTCTTCCGCGAAGTGCATGGAGTCAAAAAGACGACTCCCATCCTCTAAGGAAATCTCCGGATAGCGTTTGCAGCTTCTAAAGTGGTCAATGGCCAAATTATGCCCTATCCGGCCTATCCAGGGAAGAAACTTCCCTTCTTCATTGTATCTACCGCTTTTTATCATATTCACGGCTTTTATGAAGGTATCTTGAAGTAAATCCTCTGCCACATAGCGGTCTTTTACAATTAAGTATATGGCCGTGTAAACCCTTGACTTGTGCCTGTCCAGCAGCATTTCAAAAGCTTTCTCGTTACCGGATTGATAGAGCGAAACCAACCTACTATCGCTACATTTTTGGTCAACCATTCTTGTTTTTGTTTAGGTAACGTAGAGGTCTAGTCGATAGCGTAGGGGTTTGTTTTTGATTTCTAAACTGAAAAGTAAAAATATTTTAATCGAAAGCAAAAAAATTATAGTAAAAATCTTGCCTACTCTGTCAATCCTTTGCTATTTGAGCCCGCTTTTTAATCTTACATATTCGATGGCCGCCACAAAAAAGAGAATAATCAAAAGTCTTGATACCTTGTCAAACGAATTGCGCGAATTAATGCGCGATCAATACCCTAACGGGTATGAAACCAGTATTACGCGCATTAAAAATGCCAAGAACGAGCCAATATTTGTCTTTCCCCTGGAAACAGAAGACACCGTTTATTTGGTAAAAGTACCCGCCACAAAAAATAGTGATGGGGGTTATGATGTCGAATCAAGTAAAAGGGAAGAGTTTGAAGAATCAGACGAAGAGGGCAATGAGTCTTTCTCTAGCGGGGGAGACGACTTCGATGATGCAGACAATTTCGAAGAACGAGATAATGAAGGTAATAGCCGGGGCGGCAAGGAAGCCAGTTACGATCCGGATTTTGATAACTGAGCTTATAAAGCGAACATCAATAACCTAATTCTTTGCCGAATTAAACTAGTTCATATCAAATTTTTTGTTTCATCTTTAGAACCGTATTTTTGCCCAAATTTTTTTAACCACCCTTAATTAAAGGAAGTTTATGGCAAAATCACCTAAGAAAAAACCTGCCAAGCCCGCTAAGAAAAGCGCTGTCAAAGCAAAACCGACAGCCAAGGCAAAAAAAGCTGTGAAGGCAAAAAAAGCTGTAATTGCTAAAAAGGCCAAAAAGAAGGTGTTAGCAAAAAAGAGTTCACCAAAAAAAGCCAAAAAAGCCGTTAAGAAAGTAATCCCTCCTGTTAAAAATAAGGAGAAGGAATTTTCGCCAGCAAAACCTTCTCCTACCCAACTCCATATTTTCCCAGTACTTACCCAGCGCCCAATTGCGCACAAACCAGCAAAACAATATACTGTTCCTGACAATAAAACTCGCTACACGGAGGAGGAACTTAAAGAGTTTGAAACACTCATCTACGGAAAATTGAATAAGGCTAAAGGTGAATTCAAGATATTGAAAGAAACCCTTAACCGTAATAACGATGAGGGAACTGACTCTACTTCTGGAGGCAATACCAAAGTATTAGAGGATGGTGCTGAAACGGCTGAAAAAGAGAATATGAGCCAATTGGCAGCCCGCCAATTAAAATATATTACCAACCTTGAAAATGCTTTGGTAAGAATCAAAAATGGCACCTATGGAATTTGTTCGGTTACAGGCAAATTAATCTCGAAAGAGCGATTGATTGCCGTTCCACATACAACGCAGTCAATCGAAGCCAAAATGATGAAACAAGATTGATTGCCATTATATCCAACTAACATAACTTATCAATACCCCATCTTTTGGACTTCTTACAAAATCATATTGAAGCATTGGTTTTCTGTTCACCTTCACCTTTAAAAGTGACTGATCTAAATGCATGCCTTTCAGAAATGTTTAATACAGAAGTTCCTGAGGAAGATATTTTGGCTGCCCTTCAACGGATTGATGAAAAATTCCAATCAGAAGAGTTTTCGTTTCAACTGAACAAATCAGCAGGAGGCTACCAATTTTTAACCAAACCCGCCTACCAAACGAGTATCGGAATCATGCTGAAACAGCAATCAAAAAAAAGATTGTCGATATCAGCGATGGAAACCCTTTCCATCATTGCTTACAAACAGCCCGTATCTAAACCCGAAGTGGAAAATATACGGGGCGTAAATTGTGATTATGCGATTCAAAAACTCTTGGATAAGGGATTAATCGAAATCCAGGGTAAAGCCGAGTCTATCGGTAGGCCCATGCTGTATGGTACAAGCCCCAAATTCATGGAATATTTTGGCATCAACGACATTAGTGAATTGCCAACCCCAAAGGATTTTAGTAACGAAGTAAACGCCATTGGCGAAACTCCGGATAACCCCTAAAAAGAGATAACATCATTAAAGGCGCCCCGACAACTTGCCGGGGCGATTTTTTTATCATCCCCTATACCCTTACCTTCATCTTATAGAAAACAAAAAATGGCACGTTCAGGAAAACCAGCAGGAAACAAAAAAACATCGTTTGGCAAAAGAACGGTGGCAGAAAGATCCTTTCGCGAAAATAAACGGTCAAAACCCGAATTCAGAGGCAATGCCAAAGACAAAACTGGAAACAAAAAATTCGCCTCCCCTCATTTTGATAAAACGAAACCACGCGGAGAAGAAAGACCTTCATTTGGATCAAGATCAGAATCTGACCGACCTTTCAAGAAAAACCCAGGCTCAGGGTTTAGAAGGGATGACGGCAAGCCTTCACCAAAAGAAAATCGCTTTTCCCGCTCCAGTGACGCCTCAAAACCACGGTTTAATAGCAATAAGCCAAGAGGAGAAGGAAAATCTTCTTTTGAAAGGAAATCGGGATCTGGACCATTTCAGGGCAATAAAGAGCCAAGGTCTTTCTCGCGGAAAAGAGAGGACGATAGACCGGGGTCTTTCAGGGACAGGAGTTTTTCAAAGCCAGAAGAAGGAAAGTCACCCAAGGGATCCGATCGTCCCTGGTCGTCAGATAAACCACGGAAATCGCCAAAACCTTTTGATCGCAAAAAAGAGGATGGATTTTCTAAATTCAAAAAGGAAGAAAAGCCCCCTCGCACAAGACCCGATGGCGATTCCAAATTTGTAAAGTCCGACCATGCGACTGAAAAGAAACCAAGCGATTTCGAAAAACCTTTTATCGCCACAGAGAAAAAAGCATTCGCAGAACCCGCGGCTAAACAACACACACTTATACCTCAACAAGATGGTGGCCTGATTCGGTTGAACAAATTTATGGCCAATAGTGGTGTCGGGAGTCGAAGAGAAGCCGATGAGTTGATAAAAATGGGGCTAGTGACTGTAAATGGCGAGACTGTGACTGAAATGGGGCACAAGGTGAAGTTGACCGATGACGTGCGCTACGAAGGCCGAAAATTGAAAGCTGAACCCCTCGTTTACGTACTACTGAATAAACCCAAAGGATTTATCACAACAACCGATGACCCGGAAGAAAGAAAAACAGTAATGGATTTGGTGGCCAGTGCATGCAAAGAGAGAATTTATCCCGTTGGTCGATTGGATAGAAATACAACCGGCCTATTGTTACTTACCAACGATGGCGACTTGGCCGATAAACTCACGCACCCTTCTTACAATGCAAAGAAAATTTATAAAGTAGAATTGGATCGCCCACTGAGCAAAAATGATTTTCAAAAAATTCTTGATGGTGTTTACTTTGACGAAGGCCGTGCTATCGTTGATGATCTCGCCATTGTAAGTGACGATGGAAAGGAGATTGGGATAGAAATTCATATTGGTTGGAATCGGATTGTCCGCAGAATATTTGAAGCCTTAGGGTATCAAATCGAGCGACTTGATCGGGTTATGTATGCCGGTCTGGACAAGAAGGATTTAGGCCGTGGACAATGGCGGTTTTTGAAACCCGAAGAAATTGTTCGTTTGAAACATTTTCAGGGATAACTTATTTCGGAAAAAGAGTCTTGTCAATCCCGCCAAGCAACCGCATCGCATTTTTATAATAAATCTTTTCTAAAACATCATCTGGCAAACCGATGCCATACATCCTCCAAAAAGCATGGTAGCGTTTGTGGTAGGGAAAGTATTCGTCTTCCGTCTCCAGCACGCGAAAATAAGTTTGGTATTCTTCTGGCACCCAACTGTCTTTGCCAAACAAAACTCGGTCCTGGTATTTTGTTAAAAAAGCTTTCGCTGCCCTAGGCTGGCGGCCGAGTTCCGCGATCACCGCACCAATCTCGGTATACACATTAGGAAGCTGGTCAAGCAATTGACCTAGTTTCTTCAAGTCACTTCCATACCAGCCTAAATGGGCGTCAATGAATTTAGTATTGGGGTGTTTACGAAACATATTGTGTTGCTCGGCAATGATCTTCTCCCATTTCACCGTGTCTTGATCATGTCTTCGTCCTGGATGAGTTTTAAGTTCCAGCCAGCGCTCGTTGTTCTTATCAATGGGTAGCCAGAATTGTTTTGGATCAGCGGCATGGATAAGAACGGGGATGCCCAATTCACCGCACTTTTCCCAAACTGCATCAATGCGTGGGTCATCCACACGAATTCGATTTCCTTTTTTGTCTTTGGAGAACATGCCCAGGTTTTTGTAAATCTTTAAACCTTTTGCGCCAATCTTTACATCGGTTTCCAATTGCCTCACCGCGTTAGTGGTCCAATTGGGGTTGTCTATATCATTAAAATCTACATTGGTAAAAAGGACAAAGCGATTGGGGAAATTCTTGTTGACACTCTCCATCGATTTAGCAAAGTGATCCGGGCTCAAAGGAAAACCTTGTCCGCTTAGGTTCACCATGACGGCCATGTTCAGTTTGTCCATCTCCTTAGTCAAATCTTTCAAATTCCCTTCCTTCATGTTCCTCTGGTGATTATGAATATCGATGAACGGAAATTTAGCTCGCGTGACATGATGCTCTTCCACAACCAAAGAAGATGGCGGATCGTATTCTTCGAAATCCATTTTCATATCCAATTGCTTTTCTTGTGCCCAAGAACAGGAAACCACAAAAGCGAAACCAATGGGGAGATACATTTTCTTCATCTCTTTAAAGGATTAATAACTGCAATGTACGCCAAAGAAGGCGTCAAGGTTTATCAATTGCCACAAACGGTAATTCGGATTTGTGAAGACAGCCATTCTTTGAATTGTTAATAATCGGGTAATGCCACACCTATGGGCGAAAAAACGGAAAATTCCCTTCCGCGATTGTCGGCATCTTAAGGATAGGTAATGGTGAGTTCTGATTTTCTTTCGCCACTTTCCCTTTTTTCAGTATCCGTGCCAGTGTAATGGTGACTCTGAACGTGTGGAACCAGGCCCAGTCGAACCAGAACAGGAGTTGTTATTTTCTATTGCTTTGTTTCAGTATTAGACTCAATGACGTATCATTGGTAAGGTATGTCCATGCCCAATTGATAATTATAATCAATCTGTTTTTTACGCGCAAAATTAACATTAAGTGTAAAAACATCCATATCAGCCAGGCAAAATATCCTTTAAGTTGCTATTTTTCCATTTCATCCATAGCAATAGTAGCATGGGCATAAGCGGCCCCAGCACGCATTTCAGCAGCTACCCATATCGCTTCCATAATTTCTTGCTTCGTGGCACCTTTCCGCAGTGCCGTCTTGGAATGCGACCGGATACAATAGGGACATTGTGTTACATGAGCCACCGCCACAGCAATCAATTGCTTTGTTTTTTCATCGAGAGCACCTGCCTCAAATACAGTTTTGCTGAAGTTGCGCCATGCGTCTAAATTCTTTGGAGCTAAGGCTGCTTTTTTATCTGCAAGCTCTTTGGTTGTTTTTGGATAAAAATTTTCGTTCTCCATATAAAATGCTTTGGTCAATGTTTTATTAAATTTTTTTTTCTAAAAATTTTCGTAATACATATTGCAGAATGCCCCCATTGCGGTAATATTCGATTTCTATTTGGGAATCGAGGCGGGCAATTGCCTGAAACCTGATTTCTTTCCCTGCTTCGTTTTTAGCAATCACCTGGATTTCTTTTACGGGCTGGATATCGCTCGCTATCCCTGTTATTGAAAAAATCTCTTTACCCGTAAGTCCTAGTTTTTCTGCCGTTTCCCCATCTTTATATTGGAGTGGCAATACACCCAATCCAACTAAGTTGCTTCTATGAATTCGTTCGTAGCTTTCGGCCAGCACAGCTTTTATGCCTAATAAGAAGGTGCCTTTCGCTGCCCAGTCGCGCGAAGAGCCGCTGCCGTATTCTTTTCCTGCCAAAACCAGCAAAGAGGTTTGCTCTTCCTTGTATTTTACCGAAGCGTCATAAACCAACATTTCTTTTCCCGAAGGCAAATGACGAGTGTAACCGCCTTCCTTCTCCGCTAATTTATTCTTGATCCGCACATTGGCAAACGTACCACGCACCATCACTTCATCGTTTCCCCTGCGAGATCCGTATGAATTAAAATCCTCTTTTATCACACCCTTATCTAACAGGTATTTGCCGGAGGAGGAATGCTCGTTAAATGCACCGGCAGGTGATATGTGATCGGTGGTTACGCTATCGTCCAATACCAACAAAGCTCTGGCATTTAGAATGTCTTTTAGCGGCTCTGGCTGCTCCGTTATGTTTTGGAAGAACGGGACCTCTTTGATGTAAGTCGAATCTTTGTCCCATTCATACAATTCGCCTGTTGGAACTTTCAGATTTCTCCAGATTTCATTACCCTCGAAAATCTTGCCATAATTTTTCGCAAAATCATTGGGTGACAATACGCGGCTTACAATTTCATTTATTTCATCATCAGAAGGCCAAATATCTTTCAGATAAACCGGTTCTTGATTGGAATCAAAGCTGATCGGTTCGTTGATTAAATCGATGTCCACGCGGCCAGCAATGGCATAAGCCACCACGAGCATGGGCGACATCAGAAAATTCATTTTTACCTGTGGATGAATTCTCGCTTCAAAGTTTCGGTTACCTGAAAGTACCGATGCTACTACCAAATTGTCTTTATCAATGGCTTTCGCTATTTGAACAGGTAGTGGTCCGGAATTACCAATACAGGAAGTGCAGCCATAACCCACAAGATGAAACCGAAGGGCTTCCAGGTCTTTTAGCAGATCTGCTTTTTCAAGGTAATCCGTTACCACTTTAGAACCGGGTGCAAGCGAGGTCTTTACCCATGGTTTTACATTGATGCCATGTTCCCTGGCTTTGCGAGCTACCAATCCGGCTCCAATCATCACAAACGGATTGGAGGTATTGGTGCAGGAGGTGATGGCCGCTATTGCTACGGCACCATCAGAAAGCATAAACTCCTCTTGACCGCTCGTAATCCAAGCTGTTTTCAATCCACTGATTTCTTGTGCCGCTAATTCTGTTGGAAGCGTTTTCGCTTCCGCATGCGGCAATGGCAAATCAGCTCCTTCTGTATCAAAACGCGTGGTGGATTTTTCGATTTCTCGATCTCTCAGAGAGATGTATTTCCTATCAAAGGATTTTTCTAATAGATCTATAAACTTGTTCTTAAAGTCCTTTAAAAGAATTTTATCTTGAGGCCGTTTAGGGCCTGCCACAGTGGGCTCGATTGTAGAAAGGTCTAGTTCCAACACATCGGTGTAGGTTATTTTATCTTCCTGTTCGCGCCAAAGCATATTGGTTTTGCAATACGTTTCTACCAATGCAATTTGTGCTTCGGAGCGATTGCTTTTTCGCATATACTCCAATGTTTTATCATCAATAGGAAAGTAGGTAATTGTGCATCCGAATTCAGGAGACATGTTGCCGATGGTTGCTCTATCCGGTACCGAAAGATTGTCTAAGCCCGAACCGAAAACTTCTACAAACTTTCCCACTACACCAAATTTTCTAAGCAGGTTGGCAATGGTTAATACCAAATCTGTTGCCGTTGAACCCAACGGAAGTTTACCTGTAAGTTTTAAACCGACAACCCTGGGCATTATAAAATAGAGCGGCTGACCAAGAATGGCTGCCTCAGCTTCGATGCCACCAACACCCCAAGCTACCACACCAATGCCGTTTACCATTGGCGTGTGGCTGTCCGTGCCTACCAAGGTGTCAGGAAAGACTTCTCCATTTCTTTCGATAACTCCCATTGAGAGATATTCAAGATTTATTTGATGGCAGATACCCATTCCCGGAGGAACGACACTAAAATTATCGAAGGAATTTTGAGCCCATTTTAGAAATTGGTAGCGTTCTTTATTGCGCTTGTATTCTTCATTCATATTGCGCTCGTAGGAATATTCCGTTCCAAAAAAATCTACTTGCACCGAGTGGTCGATGATCAGATCCACAGGAACCAACGGGTTGATGGTATTGGGATCTTTTCCTTTTCTTGCCACTTCAGAACGGAGGGCAGCAATATCCACCACAGCCGGCACCCCGGTAAAATCCTGCATTAAAACACGAGCCGGCTTAAATGGAATATCCTTATCAGAGCTTTTAGGCTTCCAATGCAAAAGCGTTTCAATATTTTCTTTCGTTACTGCAAAACCATCGTAATTGCGCAAGGCATTCTCCAACAAAATGCGAATGGAGAACGGTAACTTGTTAATAGCGTGTCCCTGTTTTACAAGTTCTTCAAGACTAAAGTAATTGAATGTGCCGTTTTTAACGGTCAACGATTTTTTTATCTGATACGGATCCTTGGACATGATTTAGTTATTTTTTGTTTCTTATTTATAGCACCTCTCGTATAAATTTCTTCTTAAACGCAAAGACTTGCTGTTCCAAACAATATTCAAATTTCCATTATTTATTTGAAGCCCCCACAGGATGCTTGCTTATTATTTTTCCCTGGTAGATCGGGTGGGAACAATAAATAACGGGATCAAACTGCGCTGCAGAACATGCTCCGCTACACTTCCTACTAACAGCTTCTCTAACCCCCTCCTACTGTGAGTACCCATAACAATTATGTCCACCTCTAATTCTTTTGCGGTATCCAGTATCATTTCGGCAAAGTCCCCACTTTTTACAATCGTTTGAATTGTTTTGTCATTTAAATGCTGTCTCGATCTATCCAAGTAATTTTGGGCTACTTCTTTTAATGCCCCGCTTCCTTCTGTTTCAACTGCATTGCTGAAATTTTCAAACCCCATGATGGGTGAATAGTTCAACGATGAATAATACGTGAAGTCAGAAATTACATGTAGTAAAATCACTTTGGCATTCATTGACTTTGCTAATCGATGCCCGGTCTCTGCAACTTTTTGTGCACTTGGATTATAATCCAATGCAATCAATATTTGTTTCATTTTATTTAACTTTAAATTTTAACAATCTTCGTGCTTAGGTAGCCAGACTTATCGGCTCAACCATTCTTTAATAACAAGCGCTTCATTGTGTTCCTCATCTCTTGCGCCATAAACCAATGTAACCTCTCCATTCTTCAACTGTTCGTTCAGCACCGAAACTTGTTCCCTATTCTTTTTGAGTTCCTGACAATACCTTTTTTGGAATTCTTTCCATTTGTCAGGGTCATGGCCAAACCATTTTCGGAGTTCGGTAGTGGGGCCAATATCTTTTAACCACAAATCAATTGCCGCTTTTTCTTTTGTTAGTCCCCGCGGCCAAAGCCTATCCACAAGAATACGTTGACCATCTGATTTAGACGGCTTCTCATAGGCTCTCTTGATGTTTATTTTCATTTCGAATTTACCGAATAGGCATTCAAATCAATCTCAGATTTTTTTTAAGAAATCTGCCAGTATTAAACCCACGTGATTCTGGTAAATAGCGAACCACCACTAACAGATGTCCGCCTCTCCATATTGTGACCCTAATATATGCAGCATAACTAGCCATTTAACATCGCCTTTTAGTTCAATTCCTTTTCCAATTCAATGGATTTTGGAAACAGGATGTTATTCTCCAAATGAATATGCAGGTGCAGATCATCTTCAAATTCTTTTAATTGCTTTTGTGTTAGTGATTACCATGGTGGCTTCTGTTGCATCTAAGACTAATCGAAGTGAAAATAATATGGATACCAAGTGATGTACTCCGCCAATGTCTTCAAGTGAAATCATCTGAGGTTATTTGGATATGCAGCCCATCGAGACTTTCATCTACATTCATTTGGCAGGCCAATCGACTGTTGTGATACACGAGCTCCATTTTGCTCAACGTAGCCAGCTCGTTCCCAGCTTTGGCAAGCAGTTCATCGGAGGGGTTCAAAATGCGGACATGGCATGTGCCACATCGACCGACTCCCTTACATTCACCAAAACCATCGATGTATAACTGATCATAGAGCAATGCCATGACACTTCTATATGCTCCCCGAAAGGTTTTTATAGTATGACTTTCCCCATCAACAATTACAGTAATCTCAATGGCTAGCTGCCTGTTCATGTTCAATTCATTTGCCATAATTCATCTTGCCATTCTGCCTGGTGTTTTATCTCAATCGATTAACCAGTATGCCTAGCTTGCACCTCTTTCAGCTGGGATGCTGATGCTATACGATCAACTTCCGTAAATAGAACGCCTTCCTCAAATCAGATATGGGACTCCAATACTCTCAATTAACCCGTTATTTCTTTCATCTTCTTTAATACACTGAAACAATTGCTTCAGCTCCCTATGTTCAGCTAATGCTCGCTTTACGTGACCGTGATCATTTCCTAAAACAGAAAAAACATATTTTTCCTCCACTTCAAAGTGCATTATTAGATGGTTGCTATGGTTGCTATAAAACCATTCGGCATATTCCTGAATGCGGCTGATCTGAATATTCTTTCTTAAACAATGCCAGTCCGTGTAATGGAATATGATTCTTTATCCATATAGAATCCTCCATTTGGTCCTTTGATTGACTTGACGAGACCCTTCCTGCTAAGATCTTACATAATTTTCGACATAAAAGGTTCAGGAAAATCAATTCCTTTCGAAATTTTTTTTATGCCAAGCCGTTCTCCTTCTTTGGATTTTTGGACGATATACATCATCGCCCGAATTCCGCATTCCCAAGCCCTTGAAAACATTCTATTTTTATTGCCCGATAAGGCAAATAGGATTTGTAATATTAAAAGAATTTTTTCCTTTATTTAAAAGTAGCTACGATAAACTGGCCCAATCCATCGCGTCTAGTCGATTAAAATTTGTCTATTGATTCAATCTGAAAAAAGAAATACCTTACTTTCCTTCTTGGAAACCCTTATCGGAAAATGATCGTGCCATGCCAAGTCAATTACATGAAATGAACCCCATTACTTTCACAATTTCCTATCAGGGGCAAGAATTTCTAGTGCGCACCTATCACAATCAATATTTTTCATTGATGTCACTTATTGTTGATAAACTCCAAATGCAAGGATTCGGAATATGTTCTGGCATGGGAAGTTGTGGGACCTGCCTGCTTAGCATTTATCATGATACGAGTCCATTAAAAAGAACCACATTAAGTTGCCAAGTTGGAATCAATGACGAATTGGCGAATGTAAAGGTTGTAGTACCCGATAAGATTTATTGATTTCTGTGGATAAATTGAGTTAGCGCGGCCAATTCCTCAATGGCAATTTCATCAATTAAACTTGGTAATAAACCAGGCTAGCTGTATAGAATAGGCTTCAGTGTTACGCATTCCTTTTTCTAACACTTCGAAGGGAGGCAAGCCTAATGTCCAGGGCAATTTCAATTGATCTTACGCTGGGTTTCCTTGTGCGATTCAATCACTTTTTTTATTTGAATCACTGCATTGGCTAATGAATCTTGTTCTTTTTTATTCCGTTCAATCCTTATTTTTAGGGTTTCTCTTTCTAACTTGTTGTTTTCCATCGACTTTGCCAACTGCTCCTGTTCTTCTTCATTATTCGCCAATTGCCGAACCATATCGGCATTTTGATTGATCAGCCGTTGTTTCTGTCTTTCCACAGCATCAGCGGCTTGTTGAGCTTGATCGATTTGTTGCTGTGCTTTCTCCCGATAGAATCGAATCCCAAATTGGTAGATTAATTTTTCCAACTGTTCCTTGGCTATTACCACGTCTTTCACATCCCACTCTTTTGAGAGCATACCCAACCAAACCCGTGTTTGATTTCCATTTTCAAAAATATGGCCATAGACAATCCCCTTTGGGTAGACTGTTCCGTTGAAATTTGGACCGGTGATGATCATCGGATCTGTTGAAAATAATTTCACGCGACCCAGTTCTTTTAAGAATTTAGACCAAAGCAGATTCACTTCACTCATTTTTCCATCAAGCTCAGTAGTGAATCCCTCTCCGTTTTCTCCTTTCACTTTTTCACCTTGGCTTTTCACGGTCACCTTTTGCGACCAAGCTGATCCACTTAAGGCAATCAGCGCAAACATTGCGTAAAACTTAATCCTCATAGAAGTGTTAATTTGGTTCGAAGTTATCAACTGATGTTCCGCTAAAATATACTTAATTGGTCTTCTTGTGTCGATATTGGTGTCTTAGTGCCTTTGTGGCCTAATATTAGCATTTCTTTCTTGCTACTAAGGCTCTAAGACACGAAGAAATAATAAGTTGCACCACTCATTTATCTATTATGGCAAAGAAAATCCTCATCACGGGAGCAAGCGGCTTAATTGGCGAACGATTAACTGAATTATTGCTGGCGCAAGGGCATTCCGTTTCTCATCTTGGTCGCACCAAAAAAGAAGGAAAAGTACCTTCTTTTGTTTGGGATATTCAAACGGGGAACCTTGACGTTAGCGCATTTAGAGATATTGACACCATTATACATTTAGCTGGTGCCGGTATTGCCGACAAACGATGGACCGCTGCCCGGAAAAAGGAAATCCTTGAAAGCCGAACGAAATCCACGCTACTTCTCTTGCAAACCTTAAAAAATAATTCGCACGCTGTCAGCACGTTTATTTCCGCTTCAGCCATTGGGTATTACGGCTTTTCAAATGACGAAAAAGTCTTCACTGAAGAAGATACTAATGGATGTGATTTTTTAGCAGAAGTAACAAAGCAATGGGAAAATGAAGCCGACAAAATAAGTTCCCTTGGAGTGCGCGTGGCCACAATTCGGATCGGAATTGTGTTAAGCGAAAAAGGGGGCGCATTGAAAGAAATGGTGGAGCCAATAAAATTCGGAATCGGTTCACCGCTGGGCACGGGCAATCAATTCTTATCATGGATTCACATTGACGATCTCTGTAGAATATTTATGAAAGCCGTGGAAGATGAAAATGTGATTGGCACTTATAATGGTGTATCCGATTGGTGCACGAATGAGACCATGACCCGCACCATTGCTTCGGCTCTAAACAAACCACTTTGGCTTCCTAATGTTCCTTCCTTTGTTTTAAAACTAATTCTTGGCGAAATGGCCGATATGGTTTTAAAAGGGAGCAAAATTTCTTCTGAAAAAATTAAACAAGCAGGATTTCAATTCAAGTTTCTCAGGCTTGAAGATTCAGTAAAAAATTTGATGCTAGCATAGTATTTTATCAATAACAGCAGTCAAAATTTTGCGCCTATGCCCAAATAAAAACTTCTTCCGATGGAGGGGATGATTCCAGGGCCTGGGTATTCACCAGTACGCAAAGTGAAGTAACGCTGATCAGCCAAATTGTTGACTCCGAATTTAATCTTGTAATTTTTAATCCGCCACGTACCCGACCAATCAAGCACGGTGTAAGAAGGAATCACTCCGGCAACGGCATCAGCAGATGGCGAGTTGGAATTTCGGGCATCGCTATACGATTTTGCAGTGGTGCTGATTAAGAAGGTAGTAGAAAATCGGCCTTTGTTTAAGTTTGTGCCAAAACGCTCTATCCGGGAAGGTGCATAAGCCACAAAATTTCCTCGGTATTCCCCAGTAACATATTTCGCATTGATCAGTGCGAGGGAATTAAAGAAGCTGATGCTCCATTGTTTGTGTTCAAAAAATGCCTTAACCGGATTGAACTCAATGTAGGTCTCAAGTCCCTGATGAATGCTATTACCCACATTCGTGCTGAAAGGATATTGAATTCCATTGCCATCCGTTTTAACCAGGAGGCCAACGCGGTTGTTGTATTGAAGATAAAACCCACCCAAATCAAAATTTAGATAATTCTTGACCGAGCCTCGAAAACCAAAGTCCGCATTAGAGCCATTCGAATCTTTTAGGTTAGGGTCTACGGTCACAATCGTTCCAAACGGAGTAAGGCTAGAATAATCCATGGGTCGGTAAGCCTGTGACCAGTTGCCATAGAGTTCGGTTGAAGTAGTTGTTTTGAATTGTAGACCAATGCCAGAAAGAAAAATGTTTCTTGTCTTTGTGCTATTGGAGTAAATGGTTGCGGATCCATCATAACTAGGGGTATAACCCTGTTCGGTAGAAACGATATAATCATATCGCATTCCTGGCGTAATAGAAAGCTTTTCTCCAAATCGAAAAGTGCTTTCAATGAAGGGCGCGAAGTTAGTCGTGGTGAAGTTGAGGTTATAGTTAAAAGGACCAACGATAGACAGATCAAAATCAGAACCCGTGGTGCCCATTCCTCCTCCAGCACGATTCATTTTTCCATAGTAAAAGCGAACTCCAGCAGCAAGTGTATTGCTCATGCCGCCCAACTTATAATGAGCGAGAAGCCTTGCTTCGGTGGTGGTGCTGGCTAATCCTTCATGCCCTACTTCACGGTTTACGTAACTATTGGAAACGGGACTAATTACATCCATAGCTTGTGGGCCTCCGTCTTCGTTTCGCCAAACTAAATCACGGGCGCTTGAATTGAGTGCCGATTTTATGGTCACTAAAGTTTTTTGTGATATCTTCCAATCGAAAGTGGCAGCAAGAATATTCCACGGGCTTTGAAGCCAATTCCGTGCGCGATAAGATGCGCGGCTATTTGCATGAAACATGCTGTCCGTTAGCCCGCCAGGCATGTGAATTCTGTTTCGGAGAACCGAGTATTCCAAGCCAATTTTTATTTTTTCGGTGGCCTGATATTCCAATCGTCCGAAACCTGTTATTTTTTTGTAGTCTGAATTTGGCCTCCAACCCTGCACGCCCTGGTATTGTAGATACCCAAAATAATTAAACTTACCCACTTGCCCTCCGGCTGATGTAAATGAATTATACATACCAAAACTCCCTACCGTCTGCTGCGTAGTCACTTCAATTGGTTTTGAAGTGCTTCCTTTTTTAACAATATAATTGATTACCCCACCAAATTGCGCACCAAACTGAAGTGATGAGGCACCACGAGTCACCTCAATTCTTTCCACAGCCTCTAAGGTTGGTAAATAATAGGTTTCCGGATAACCATAAAGATCAGCGGTGATGTTGTACCCATTCTGTCGCGTGTTGGTTTCAATGGATTGCGTTGGGTTCAAACCTCGAAACCCAATGCCATTGGACGGAAATCCACTTGCTTCAGTTTCCGAAAAATTAGCCCCTGGAACCCTGCCAAGTACTTGGCGTGGATTATTTTGAGTGGTATTAGCATCAAGGCTGTCGACCAGTAATACCTCTGTTTTTTTCCCCGAATAAATCACACCATCATGCGTTTCATCAATATAGCCCATGCCCGTGATGGAACGAACTCCTGAAACTTCAACTCCCTGAAGAATTTCTATCTTTTCCTCCGCTAAAAAATTCACTATCGTTATGCCACCTGCCTTGACCTTTATAATTTGAGTTATGGTTTTATACCCAATTGCTGAAAACCGAATCAGGTAGTCTCCTGAAAGTACATTTGTTATTGAATAAATCCCTTCTTCATTACTTATATTTCCAAAATCGGTTTTTACCAAGACAATGGTTGCGTTGGCAACAGGATTACCTGCGTTGTCTTTTATTGCCCCACGAATCGTTCCAGATTGGCCGAAAGTATAATAGGCTGCAAAAATGCAGAACATCAAAATCAATAATCTTCTCATCATTTAACTTTTATTTATAATCATTCTAAATAGTCGCAAATATGAGTAATGAGTTGATTTTAAGCAATTTTTATTTAGAATATTTCTAAATATTCTATTTATACTCGATCGTGAATGAATTCCAATGACTAAAAATCATTTATTAACTTGTCGCGCAAAAGGAAATTAAAACTATGGCAACGAAGAAGAAAAATGGTGACGAACTGATGCAAGAGGCACTGGAAGAAGAGCATCGCATCCGAAAAGCATTTAAAGATAAAAACTGGTCTGAAATCAAAAGTTCAGATTCATGGGTGATATTTAAAGTAATGAGTGAATTTGTGGAGGGGTTTGAGAAAATGGCCAAAATTGGTCCATGTGTTACAATTTTTGGATCAGCCCGTGTAAAACCTAACAATCCCTATTACAAGATGGCTGAAGATATTGCCGAGCGATTGGTGCAACAAGGTTATGGCGTAATCACGGGGGGAGGCCCTGGTATTATGGAAGCTGGAAATAAGGGGGCGAATAAAGCAGGCGGAAAGTCGGTGGGTTTGAACATTTATCTGCCGCATGAACAAAAAGGAAATATTTACATTGACGCAGATAAACTCATCACCTTCGATTATTTTTTTGTGCGCAAAGTAATGTTCGTAAAGTATTCACAAGGTTTCATTGTAATGCCTGGAGGGTTTGGTACGCTGGATGAACTATCGGAAGCGCTAACCTTGATTCAAACAAAAAAAATCGGACGATTTCCAATTGTGTTGGTCGGGAAAAAGTTCTGGGAGGGTATGATTGATTGGATCAAAGAGACTTTAGTCGTTGAAAAAATGGTTCACGAAGAAGACCTTGATTTATTTAATCTGGTCGATACGCCTGAAGAAGCTGTGGCCGTGATCGATGACTTTTATGGGAAGTTTTTACTTTCCCCTAACTTCTGATCCAATCCGGAACATCACGCCAAAATTCAAACCCAACCTGCTGAAAGGGGCATAATATTTCAACTGGTGGCTCGGCTGTCTCGTTACTGGATTTGATGTAGAGTAGGGTATACTTCTGGAGTAAGCTATTTGCTTTTGCGAAACCGTTAAGGTTGAAAGCTCATCTACCCCGTTAACTTCGTATTTAGTTAATTCTCCCTTTTGGGGCACGTAATTTTCTCAAGTCGCCCAAGCTTTCCCAACCTTCTCTAGTGGCACACACCCCTGATAAGGCCCCGGAACCTGATTGTACTGTAAAACTTGTGTTGCGCCAGGTTCGCTTGTAAAGAAGCCCAAAAGGGTGAGCTCTTTCACTTTCATCACAAGCGGCATCTCGTTTTCGCTACCAGAACCCCTATTCCACCAGCCTTCAACGCCAGCCTTTCCCATTGCGCTCATCGCTTCATCATGCTTTTTCTTTACAAAGGCCAGTTGATCTTCTTTTTTACATGCGCCAAAAAAATCTCCAAATTGTTTCTTCGCTTCCTCATCAAAAGAAGTAAGGGACTTTATAAAATTCTCTTGTTGCGCTTTCGGGTACACCTCCTTCAACATGCTATCGATAAAACCAGGAACGCCAGCATCTTTAGCGCCAGGTGTAGTTGTTCTGGGCATCAGGATTTCTGCCAGCTCACTGACGGTATGGGCTTGCTCTTCTGTGAAGAAGTCGGGTTTGTAAACAAGATCGGGTCTCGCTTTACAACCATTTAACACACCAAGTAGCGCTGATTCGGTTATCACAAAACCCAATGTCAACGCTGTTTTTTGAATGGCTTCTCTTCGATTCATAATCTGGAAATTTATAATTCGCTAAAGGTTTCCTTTTTTTAACTCTTTTACTACGTAATCTGCAGCACGTGCCGTAAGTGCCATATACGTTAGTGAAGGATTCTGGCATGCTGATGACGTCATAGCCGCACCGTCAGTAACAAAAACATTGGGCACCTCGTGCACTTGGTTCCATTGATTGAGCACGGATGTCTTCGGATCTCTTCCCATACGGGCGGTTCCCATCTCATGAATTCCCAATCCAATGTTGTCTTGGCTATCATACGTGGACACGTTTTTAAAACCACTGGCCTCCAGCATTTCCGCTGCCGCGATGATCATATCCTTTCGCATGATTTTTTCATTTTCTTTCCATCCAGCATCCACATTTAACGTTGGCAGTCCATGCACGTCTTTTTTATCCTTGTTTAATGTTGCCCTGTTTTCTTGATAGGGAAGGCACTCACCAAAACCCGTTATGCCAATGCCCCAAGGTCCTGGAACAGTCAGTTCATTTTTCAACTCCTCTCCATACGACATTTCTTTTACGCCACGCGACCAACTTCCTCTTCCGGCACCGCCTTGATAACCAAAGCCACGCACATAATCCTTTCGCTTGTCGTTGCCTACATTTCTAAATCTTGGAATGTAAATTCCGTTCGGCCTTCGCCCGATGTAATATTTATCATCAAAGCCCTCCACAGAAGCATTGGCACCCGCCCGGTATTGATGATCCATCAGATTTCTTCCTAGCTGATCGCTCCCATTTCCCATTCCATTGGGGAATCGAGTTGAGGTGGAATTCATCAAAATAAAGGTGCTACCTAATGTCGATGCATTGAGGAAAATAATTTTAGCAAAAAAATCGATCTCCTCTTTGGTTTGCTCGTCTAAAATTTTCACGCCAATAGCTTTGCCTTTCTTTTCATCGTAGATGATAGAATGAACAATGGAATGAGGGCGCAAGGTCATATTGCCGGTCTTTGCGGCAAAAGGCAGGGTGGATGCGTTGCTGCTAAAGTACGCTCCATAAGGACAGCCACGATCGCATAGATTCCTACTTTGGCATACACCACGAGTGGGGTCGTGCGGAAGTGGAGCGGTTAAATGAGCCACGCGACCGATCGTGATTTTTCTTCCATTAAATTTTTCAGCCACCTTATCGCGGAAAACTTCTTCCACACAATTTAATTCCATAGGCGGCAAGAATTTACCGTCTGGCAAATGAGAAAGACCCTCTGCACGACCACTCACACCGATGAAAGTCTCAACGTAATCATACCAAGGTGCGATGTCTTTATAACGAATCGGCCAATCAACACCAATACCTTCTTTTGCATTGGCTTCAAAATCCAGATCAGACAAGCGATACGTTTGTTTTCCCCACATCAGTGAACGACCTCCGGTATGATAGCCCCTAATCCAATCAAACGGCTGCACTTCTGTGTAAGGGTTTTCAAGATCATTTACCCACCAATGTTTGTTGGCTTGATTGACCCAATTGGTGCGTGATTGCACCGGAAAGAGTTTCAATTCTTCATTGGATAGCTGGTTGGCATGTGGAAGTTGCCAGGGGTCTTTCGTCATGGTCGGATAATCTACCACATGCTTTACATCGCGGCCTCTTTCAAGCACTAACGTCTTTAAGCCTTTTTCCGTGAGTTCTTTGGCAGCCCATCCACCACTGATGCCCGAGCCAACAACAATGGCGTCAAACGTATTTTGCTTTTCAGCGTCAAGGTTCAAATTCATATTCGCTTATTTTGATTCGAAGAGAATCAAATTTAACCTTTGATTTGAACTTTTCAATAGCCTATTTTCTAATCAGAGGGTTTTTACTATGTTATTTCCGTGCGATTAGAAAAAGATCAAGGGATTCCGCTGGCTTTTCTGACAAAAGATAATCTTCATGGAGGATGCTTGCCACTAGGTCATCAGCAGCTGCTTTGAGTTTATTCCGGTTCAGCCGGTTGAGCATTTCGTAAGGAACGCGCAACACCGAAGCAGGAAGTTTATGTTGCAAATCCAGGACGTCCCAACGCATCATTTTGTCTACTGATTTTTTATTGCGCTCGTAGTATTTCATCACTTTATCATTACCAGCAATGCCTTTCATCTCCACTTCACTAAAATATTTTTTAGCTAATAAAGTCAGCTCCTCCGCGGTGTACTCCCGCTCATGCCAGGGATTCCGCGAAAGCGACATTGGGCGATTGGGGGTCGTGATCAACGCCAGCCCGTTGGGTTTCAACACGCGGCTTATCTCTTTAAGATACAAATGATCATCCGCAATGTGTTCAATCACCTGAAAACTTACCACGCAATCAAACGTATTATCAGGGTATGGCAATGGCGGTATGTTTCCACTAATGAAATCTCCTTCAGGAAATTTCTTTTTTAAACCTTCTACAATTGCTTCGATCTTATCAATCGCTGAGAATTTTTCAGCTTTCGGGATTAGCAAGCTGACTCCGCGGCCTTCGCCACAACCTACTTCCAGCAAATTGCCATGTACTTTCTCTTTCGCTATAACATAAGCTTTTAGCAATCGCTGGTGAATTGGGTTGTCTGAGGTAATGGTTTCTGAAGCAATCTCTGTAGTGTAAACGGCCATGTGAAAAAATTTGTGAGGCAAAAATAATGCAAATCGCTAAATTTAACGTTTGAAAGTAACGTGAACCATCGAACTATGAGATCGCTAATGATTCTTTCCTTCTTTTTAGTATTAATCAGGTCGGCCGTTGGCCAGTCCGTGGCAGCAAGCAATTTCAACTATTGGTACGACCCCCAAAATGATGTGGAACTGCAATTGCGCCCAGTGCGAATGGCCAATAAAATTATGGTGCGCTACACCTTAGTGGTGCGCCAAGGCAGTCCCAGCAACTATTCCATTAGTTGGGAAGCCAGAAATTCCTTTGTGGATGCAGAAGGTGTGCCTATCGTTGAAAAAGACTCTATTATTTCGATAACTGCAAAAGACCGAAGAGGTTTCATCATTTTCACCGTCCCTGAAAAGCCGTGGCTTCTTTTAGGTCACGTGAAGAATGTGGATCATTTGAAAAACTGGACATACTTTAAACAAATTGAATCAATTTATCCGGTAGACGGCTGGATCGAAACAAGTGAGGGTGTGATCACTGAAAACCATCTAAGCAAAAACAGAGAATACACGGCACGAAGTGCCGATGGAAAGGAGCTTATTGTCTCCTATTACAATACCCTATTTCCTCCGGCCCTTCCTCCTTTTGCCGAAAAAGAAGGACACACCGAAAGGTTCTTTTTTCACGATTCACTTTTTCGGGTTGCTAATGGGAGCAAATTTTTACCAAAAAAAGAAGGGCTTTACCTTTTTCAAGAAGATACGACAGCGGCACGCGGGTTTTCTTATCGCGTGGTCAAAGAAAATTTTCCGAAGTTCACTAAGATTGACGAGTTAGTACCTCCCTTAATTTTGATCACCACACCCGAAGAGTTTAATGACCTCTCTAATTCTAAAGGAGAGAAAGCAAAATTTGACAAAATAATCCTTGGCATTACCGGAGATAGAGATCGAGCGCGTAGATTTATGAAAAACTTTTTCCGTAATGTAGAATTAGCCAACATCTTTTTTTCCTCCTACAAAGAAGGCTGGAAAACCGACCGCGGCATGTTGTACCTGATTTTTGGACTGCCCGATGAGGTCAACAAAAATGCGGGCAATGAAATATGGATCTATAAAAACAGAAATGTTCGCTTCACCTTTGTGAAAAGCGGGAGCGTTTATGACCCGGAAAATTTCGTGCTTCTCCGCGACAAATCCCTCTCTGATGTTTGGTTTAATGCAGTCGATCTTTGGCGAAAAGCCCGGTTTTAAAAAATGGAAAAAAAAGAAATGGTATTTGGTACGCGTGCGGTGATGGAAGCCATCAAAGCAGGACGCGAAATAGAAAAAATTTATATCCAAGCTGGATTGAATAACGATTTGATCCGTGAACTGATCAATACTGCGCAAAATAGCAAGGTTCCTTTTTCTTTTATTCCCCAGCAAAAGCTTAACAGCATGTCATCGAAAAACCATCAAGGGGTTATTTGCCTTTTGTCGATTGTGCAATATGCTCCACTTGAAACAATCATCAATCAATGCTATGAGCAAGGTCGCGAGCCCTTCTTCCTGATCCTCGACCGGATCACCGATGTGCGAAACTTTGGAGCCATTGCGCGTACGGTAGAATGTGCAGGCCTGGACGCCATCATCATTGGCGAAAAAGGAAACGCGCCCATTTCTGCTGATGCCATGAAAACAAGTGCCGGAGCGCTTAACCATTTGCCGGTTTGCCGTGTGAATGACCTGTACAAAACCTTCCGGTTGCTGAAAGACAACGGAATCCAAATCATAGCCTGTACTGAAAAGGCCGAGAAAAGCTTGTACGAGGTGGCTTTGAATAGTCCTTTGGCTATTTTGATTGGCTCAGAGGAAGATGGGATTTCACCTGAACTTTTGAAGGCCTCCGACCATCTGGCAAAGATCCCCATGAAAGGAAAGATTGACTCACTCAACGTGTCGGTGGCAGCGGGTATTGCAATTTATGAGGGAGTGAGACAAAGAGGTAAGTAAGCGGAGGTAATTGCACTCGTGAATTCAGTTGATTAAATTACATCATGGAATACATTAAACTGATTTTGGGGATAGCATTGATCATGGTCTTTGCGTGGCTTTTGATAAGAAACATCAAACGATCAGGAACGCTTCATTCACTTTTTCGCATTGACACAATTTTAGGATTAGCCTGCGGATTCTACTTGGCAATAACTACTGCTTTTTCCCTTTTGCTTCAGTAAAAGTCGATGATTTCTCTTCAAGAATTTCTTAAACTTCGACAGATTCTTCCTTTTGTAGATGTTCGCTCTCCTTTAGAATATCAGGAGGGTCACATTCCTGGGGCTGTTAATATTCCTTTGTTAAACAATGACGAAAGAATTGCTGTTGGAACTGACTACAAACAAAAAGGCAAAGCAGAAGCTATAAAAACCGGGTTTCGTTTGGTTGGGCCGAGGCTCGAACAAATTACGGATGAAGCCCTAAAAGTAGCGGACGGGAAAGAACTTCTTGTTCACTGTTGGCGCGGAGGAATGCGTTCGAACAATTTTTGCCAGTTCATCGGCATGGCGGGAATAAAATCTCACGCCCTGACCGGTGGTTATAAAGCGTATCGACAGGCAGCACTAGAGACTTTTACGAAGCCCTTTCAAATTGTCTTGCTTACAGGTTTCACAGGGAGCGGGAAAAGTGAAATACTCCGTGCCTTGCACGCACAAGGCGAGCAAGTTTTGGATCTTGAACAATTGGCCAATCACAAAGGCTCCGCATTTGGCGGATTGCTAATGCCACCACAACCCACCACCGAACAATTTCAAAACGAGTTGTTCGAAGAGATCCTGAAATTGGATTTAACAAAGCGAATTTGGGTAGAGGATGAATCCATTGCCATAGGAAAAATATTTTTACCTAACGATTTTTGGACGACTATGAGGCAAAGCCCTGTTGTTCAAATGGAGGTATCAAAAGAAGTTCGCGTGCAGCGATTGGTCAATGAATATGGTCCAGCGGATCGTGATGAATTTTTAACGGCCATGACCAAGGTGGTAAAAAAACTTGGAGGTCAACATTTTATGGCTGCCAAAGAAAAATTATTACAGGGCGATATGGCAGCCACCATTGATATCCTATTAACCTATTACGACAAAGCGTACTTCAACAGCATTGACAAAAAACAAAAAAGAATTTTATTTTCACTTCCGTGGGATGGTGTAGACGCCTTTTCATTCGCAAAAGAATTGATTAATCGTAATCCGTCAATAGTAAATGGTTAACTATACGTTTACAAAGCACTTACTTTTCGCGAATAGTCTATAGATTTTATCGGATAACAATTAACTAAAGACGGATGATCAAACTAACGCAATACTCACATGGTGCCGGCTGCGGCTGCAAGATTTCTCCTGCGGTTTTAGATACCATGTTGCATTCCTCTTTGCCGAAGCAGAAATGTCCGTCACTACTTGTAGGTAATGAATCGAAAGATGATGCTGCCGTTTTTGATCTAGGTGATGGCACCTGTATTATCAGCACCACTGATTTTTTCATGCCCATCGTAGATGATCCATTTACCTTTGGAGCAATTGCCTCTGTGAACGCGATCAGCGATGTGTATGCCATGGGTGGCAAACCTTTTATGGCCATTGCCATTCTTGGATGGCCTATCGACAAATTAGCACCTGAGGTGGCCCAAGAAGTTTTAGAAGGCAGCAGAAAAATTTGTGCTGATGCAGGAATACCGTTAGCTGGTGGCCACAGCATTGATTGCCCCGAACCGGTATTCGGGCTGGCCGTTTCCGGGAAAATGAAAAAAGAAAACCTAAAACGAAATGACACCGCCAAAGAAAGTTCCTTGCTTTATCTTACAAAACCGATTGGCATTGGAATTATCACCACGGCGCAAAAAAAAGGAATTGTAAGCGAAGCTCATTTGAATCAGGCGGTAAACGCTATGCTCACCTTGAATAAAGTAGGTGCTGATTTTGGGAAATTGCCTTATGTGAACGCAATGACGGATGTAACTGGTTTCGGTTTGCTTGGGCACTTGTGTGAGATGTGTGAGGGAAGCCATCTTTCGGCTGAAATTAATTTCGAAGCCGTCCCCAGGTTTGATTTTTTGAAAGAATATATCCAACAAAAATCAATGCCTGGAGGCACACAACGCAATTGGCAAAGTTACGGTCATAAAATCAGTGCAATATCGGAAGAACAAAAAGCCATTCTAGCCGACCCCCAAACTAGTGGTGGGCTTTTGGTTTCGGTGGATGCTGAAAATAAAAATGAGTTTGAAGGGTTTGCTAAATCGAAAGGATTAGAATTGAAATCGTTTGGCAAATTAGTTCCCAAAACCGAAAAAGTAATTTGGGTTGCTTAAATCTATAGCTTAGAAGTTTTTCCGACCAACAAAAAATCCACCATCACCAACGCGGCCATCGCTTCTACGATCGGCACTGCGCGTGGCACAACACATGGATCATGACGACCTTTGCCACTCACGGTAACTTCATTGCCAGCCTTATCTACGCTTTGCTGATCTTGCATAATGGTGGCCACTGGCTTAAAGGCCACGTTGAAATAAATATCTTCTCCGTTACTTATTCCTCCTTGCACGCCACCTGAATAGTTGGTGCGCGTCCGGATTTTTTCACCTTCGTTATAAAATTCATCGTTATGTTGCGAGCCGCGTAACTTTACGCCATCAAAACCGCTGCCATATTCAAAGCCCTTCACGGCATTGATACCCAACATAGCGTGGCCAAGTGCTGCGTGAAGTTTCTCAAATACAGGTTCGCCTAATCCTACCGGAGAGTTTTTGATCACACCTGTAACTACTCCACCAATTGTATCGCGTTGAAGGCGAACTTCATCAATTAAAGCGATCATTTTTTCGGCTGTAACTGAATCGGGACAACGCACGATGTTGTCTTCCTTCTTTGTCAAATCAAGTGTCTTATAATTAGGTGCTTTGATGTTGCCTACTTGCGATACGAACGCCTGAACTTCAATCCCTGATTTCTTCAAGAGCATTTTCGCCAGCGCACCAGCCGCTACACGGGCAGCCGTTTCACGGGCGGAACTTCTTCCGCCACCGCGATAATCCCGGTTTCCGTATTTTGCCTCATAGGTATAATCGGCATGAGACGGTCTGAAACGTTCGGCAATATGGCTGTAATCCTTGCTGCGTTGATCCTGGTTTTCGATCATCAAAGCTATAGGCGCCCCGGTGGATTTGCCTTCAAAAACGCCTGATAGAATTTTAAAGGTATCGTCTTCTTTACGTTGTGTGGTGATTTTTGATTGCCCCGGCTTTCTTCGGTCAAGCTCTGACTGAATAAATGTTTCATCGATTTCCAATCCTGCCGGGCAGCCATCAATGATTACGCCAATAGCCGCTCCATGCGATTCGCCAAATGTGGTTATTCTAAATAATTTTCCGAAACTGTTGCCCATAGGGGCGTGAAGATAAAGCTTAGTTAATTAAGCCCAAACCATTTTTTCCAACAGATCTTCTAATTTCTATTTTTTTAAGGCCAAGAAAACTGCCGCCCCAACAACAATCAAAACCAAAATATTAAGGGCGGGCTTCATCCAATCATTACCCGAAAATGATTTAAGCGTATTATCGATGGCATCAATCCGATCATAAAAAGAACCCAAATCATTACTGCCAATTGATAAGTTCTTTCTGCTTTCTCCCGAAACCGTAACGACTTGATTCGATCTTAACGTATCATACTTTTTTGTTTGAAGATTAAAGTATACCCATTTGAAGTAATCACCCAAGTTATAAGTGCCCGGCTCTTTGGGGATCATAAAATAGGTAAACGACTTAGTGCCGCTAACCCGGCCCATTTCCCGATTGATATTTTGCTTTACGTTAGGCTCATAAATATCGAAAGCATCATTCTTGTCAATCGTAGGTTTGGCGATGGATGAAATATTCCCTTCACCGTAAATATTAAAATCGTAAGAAACGCTTTGACCCGTCTGCAACTGAGTACGATTAATCCGTTCATCGAATTTATAATTTCCAACAGCCACGGCATCGCGCAAGGGGTGAGGCGGCAATTCTTTTACCCTAATGGTTTTCGGTTTGGAATAGAAGGTCTTGTAATCCTCCTGTCTGTTTTGACCAAAGAAGGATGGGTTTTTAGCCACTTTATATTTAATCATCCCTAACCCTACGCTCGGAAAATTTATCGATTGCGTATTCAATGGGAAGAATGTGCCTTGATAAATTTTATATTGGGTGTACTTCTTGTTATTGACCTGGATTTGTTCTCCTTCAATATTTTCAATGTTAAAATTTTCTTCCCAGCAGTTTCCTGGCCGCAATTTCTTTAAAATGTCGGAAAGCTGCTTGCCAAGATCGTGAAATTGCATAGGCGCACGATTATTATCGGCTATCAAAAAGGATAGCGTAGTGGTAAATCCTTCTCCTACATAAACTTCGTCTTTGTTGGTAGTGAGTGCCAAAAGCGCATCCTCTTTAATATCAACAAACTCAGTTGGTTGATTGTGACTAAAGAAATCGGACTGGTCGCGTTCAAAGAAACTTCGAAAGGGATCACTGGGTTGACCATGAATAGGCACACCTACTTTCACTCTTTTTCCATTAACGGAAATAAGCTGATCATTGATTTTCATTTTAAAATTCGGAACTAGGACCATTCCTTGGCGCAACGGAACATACGTCATGATGATACTTTGCGATGAACTCACCTGACCGTTGATGATACTTGTTTGCGAGGAAGAAGATGTGCCTCGCTTTTGCAGGCCTTCGATTTCGGGAAAGTTATCGTAACTTTTTAATTGACCGTTATTGATCGTTACCGTGATTGTCCAGGCCTGATTTTGTCCGATTTCGTCTGGGCCAAGTCCAATTTGGATATTTTGGCCCTGAGCATAACAAAAAAGTAACATTACCCCTATTAAAAAAAAGATGCTTTTTGCCATAATTTTCAATGCAACGCGTTGTGCAACGAAGTTGCGGGTACAAAAATAAAATTCTTCTTTCATCTTATTCAACGGTTTTGGTAAATTCATCGTTGAATTGCAACAGCTGGTTACAGTTTAAACTAAATTTTTTAAAATGAAGATGCTGAATTATGTCAAAAAAATTCTCCAACGAGTGAGTTTTGACGCCCGTCTCTTTGAGAAAGAGTTGAGGAAGGCCATCAAAATGCTGATAGCCGATGAGGTGCAGGAGCTCAAAAACTGGTGCTATGCCAATTATGAGGGCCAATACGGTGCGATTTTGAATCGTTGTTTTGTGGTTGCCTAACATTAAATTTTTGTTTG
>DAHVFH010000113.1 GCA_027317105.1 Cytophagales bacterium | reverse complement strand
CCTTAGTCATACTGATCTCCTGTAACAAGTCGGGAAGAAAACTTCCCTATTATAATACCGCAGATTTTACGCCAAGTTGGGAATTGCCTAATCAAGAAGCGTTTCACCAGATTAGACCTTTTAATCTGATCAATCAGGAGAATGAAAAATTCACGGAGGCTGACATCAAAGGAAAAATATGTGTGGTGGATTTTTTCTTCACCTCTTGCCCCGGCATCTGCCCAAAGATGACAAACAGCATGATTGATTTGCAAAAGGAGTTTTTAGCGGATGATAATATCTTGTTGCTGTCCCATAGCGTAACGCCCGATTACGACAGTGTTCCAGTCCTTAAAGAATATGCAAGTAGAAAAGGAGTTGATTTTAAAAAGTGGAAACTACTTACGGGCACGCGAAGTGAAATTTATGACCTCGGCAGAAAATATTATTTTGTTGAAGAAGATGAAGGGATTGCCAAGCCGGAAGAAGTTTTTTTGCATACGGAGAATTTTGTGCTAATCGACAAACAAAGACATATTCGAGGCATCTACAATGGCATTGACCCGAATAGTATTCAAACACTGATTGCGGATATTAAGGTGCTACAGTTGGAATAGAATGGTTTTGTAATTCAGAAATTGAAAGAGCGCTTGAATGCGTCAACGAACCCCTAATAATCTAAATGGTAACATCAGTATAGCCGCAATGAATTTAAAAACCATTTCAAGGGTAAAACCGATAATGCGAAATGGGAGCAGCAGCAACCAGATCAAAGGAAGAAAGAAAATCAGCGCCAAGGCCAACGGCCAGCAGAGTACCAATAAAATAAACCAGAGGAAAATAGCGATGAGTGTTTTCATATTATTGAAGTTAACAAATAACAAACCAATTCATAAAACCGCTTATAGGGGTCAATAAGCAAAATTTTCAAAATTTAGCTTTCATATCTGAACAGGGCAGTGGTCAAAAATGAACATCGAAAGGTGCTGATTAATTAATACCTTAGCATGGTTTTCAATATTGCATGAAACATTTTTTCCTAAAATTATTATTAGGCGCAAACCCTTCTAAAAGACCTGTCAGTGCGATTGCCGCCCGGTTAAAAACCATCAAAGCAATTTGGAACAATGAGCATGACAATGACATGGGCATCGAGAAAGTCTTGCGGTTATTTCTGGCGGCTTCCCCTTTTGTTTTTCCAGGGGTTTATATCAAAGAACTCTTTGGCAAAAGAGGCCAGGCTTTTCAGGATTTCACAGTGGATATTTTTGTTTTATTCAAAGTTTTCTTTCCCATTTTCATTCTGGTCAACAATCTAAATGGAAATACTGTTTTGTTTGCTCTAATGTTATGGTTCATGATAGAGACGGTGCTCTATGTGCCCACGTTAATTTTTGCGTCAGATAGCCTATCCAGACCTCGTTCGTACAGACGATCAATGTTATTGCTGTTTTTCAATTACCTGGAGATCATTTTTGATTTTGCGGTAATCTATTCAGTCGGCAATTTTTTTAACAAACCTTTTCATACCTGGTTTGATCCCGTCTATTTTAGCTTCATCACTTCATCCACCATTGGTTATGGAGATTTTTATCCCGTAACTCCCCTCGGTAAACTTATTGTGAGCTGTCACTCTGTGGTTTTTCTGATTTTCATAGTTGTTTTTCTGAATTTCTATTCTGGCAAAATGGAGAGTAAGGGATATTTCGATCACACGAAGTCGTGATTCTGGATTCTAGTTGCTAGCAACAAGAATCTAGAATCGAACATCCAGTTTTACTTCACGCCTTGTTCAGGATGCCAACTGCCCTGTAACTTTCTCACAAAAATCATTTGGCCCGTGTGGTAGGCATTGTGTGTGCTCATGTTGGCAATGTTTTCGTACCAATCCTTTAGCTTTTCTTCGTCAGCTTTTTGTATGGCCAGCTCCCATCCTGTCATTACTTCATCCATATTTTTCACGGTCGCATCCCAACTTTGTTCATCAAAGGAGTTGAACGTTTCTTCATTGTTGCCGCTGAATTTTGTTTCGGGTTCGTCTTTGAATTTTCTAAGCAAACGCTCATTCCAAAATAGGAGATGCGAGGCTAATTGCCCCACGGAATGATTGCCACTGCCATCGGTCCACATGGCTTGTTTTGGTGTGAGTCCTGCTACTGCAACGTTTGCAGGCACAAACCAATCTTTGTCGGTGTGGGTAGTCTTGAGTTGGCGAAGCAAGACCGATTTAATGGAGGCTTGTGGTTGCGATGGAACAGTGTACATTTTTTTCAATAGCCAACGATTTTCAGTATCCACCCATTTTGCTGAAAATGTTCCGGTATACTCGCTGGTGTCACCACCTATTCTCACTTTTTGTTCGTAAGTGCCTTCTACCAAGGCGGTGTCTCCGCTAAAAATTATTGAATTAGCCTTTGTTTCGTTTGAAATCATTTTTATTGACGATCCTTCAAATGACTTTAGAAATTTTCGGATAGAATCTCGCCCAACAATCATTTTCATTCCTTTCCCTGACAACTCGCCATCAACTGCGTATAGGTTGGCAAGCGAATCGGTTGCCATATGAAAAGTGCTTTTGTCATATAGCTGCATGGCATTTTTGATTTCTTTCTTGCGGTCTGTGCACGCAAGTAGAA
>DAHVFH010000112.1 GCA_027317105.1 Cytophagales bacterium | reverse complement strand
CAATATCCCCTTCACAATCGATCAAGGGCTACGCAATGACCCTCGCTTCTATGGGCGATTCACCATGCGGGGAACTCCTGTTGGGTTTACTTATGGGTACGACAAAGTAGGCTATGGTTTCCTGATCACACCCGGGTATATGGAAATCGGGCAGAAGTTCACCATCATAAATAGTGTGGGTGGCACGGTAGGTACTCGTGATGTTCAAATGAAGTATTTTTCAGTGCCGATCGCACTAAAATTACACCTTAATGACATCGCCTTTTTCAGGTTGAGTATAGTAGCCGCACTGAATTTCGGCTACCTTTTAAAGGGGCAGGAGACCTTATCAATTAATGCCCTCCCAAGTGCTCGGAAACTCACCTATCCTGCCGGTGTGAGCGTGCCTAGCGATCCGAATTACCAAATTACTTATGACGGGGTATTTGTGCCTAACTTAAAAAACAGTGTTTATGTTCCCAGCGACAAATTTGCACCTTTTCAGCTTTTTGCTGGGGTAGGGTTTCATTCCGATATCGATCTTAATGACGATTGGAGCCTTAACTTTGACGGACGGCTTAATTTTGGTGTCATTGACCCACGAACAAAAGCATATATCAATGAATTAAAAAACCCCAGCGCCCAAACTCCCGATGCTTTCGGCAAACCTGGAGCTCCAGACTTGTACGGGCAACGAAGGGATGCTTACATATCAGCCACTTTTGGCGTTTCGCGGATTATTCAAGTAAAAACAAAGTTCCATGAGAAACGCACTGCCCCCAGGCCTCCCGGAGCCCCAAAGAAAAAAAGACGTAAACCACGAGGTTAAAAATCAATTCCAGTCTTAAATCAGCACAAAAAATCCCGACCCTTTTGGGGATCGGGATCATAATAAAATTGAATGAATACTTAATTTCCGTTCTTTTGAGCGGCCATCTTATCCATTTCCTTGTTAAAAGTGTCTTTGAATTTTTGATAATCGTAATCTACCTTCAGCTTATCATCAGAAGATAGTCTGCTGTTATATTGCTTTACTAAGTCATCGGCAGAAAGTTCGATGGCGATGTACGTCTTGTAGTTGCCCTCTTTAGTTTGTACCAACTTTTCACATATTGTGCGGACACCTTGCAAGGTTTGATCCACCACTTCCCTATTTAAACTCTCAAACTTTTGCTGCAATTCTTCCTTTTTGTTCATCGAGGTAGAATTCGTGTAGTTATCCGTTACCGTTTTCACTGTCGTCTGGATCGACTGGGCAAGTTCGTTACGCGCGTTGGTCAAGGCTATCTTTTTGGAAGTCACTTGATCCATGCTTTGGCCAATTGAATTGGCGCGGAACACTTTGTTATCGGTAAAGAATCCTGCTCCAGAACATGGAACGGATACTTCCGTCTCTCCAGCCGGAGTCTTTCCAGTTTTGCTGCTCTTGCAACCACCGATCGAAGCAGCAGCAATGGCCACCGCTATTATTGAATACATTTTCATTTTTTTCATACGAAATTGGGTTATTTAATAATTAATACAATTTAAAACAAAACAAGTTTGATGCCAATTGATTTTTCAAAATCATCACTTGGATAACATTCATTGTCCGAGGTTTAATTCATTGTAAAATGGCATTGAGCATTTCAGGCAACGCTGTGTTCGTTAGGTTTTCCAAAAGTTTCGTGTAGGCATCTTGGCTACTCCGTTCATAATCCAAACTAAAACCCTTAATGCGATCTAAAGTAGTGGCGTAAATCTCGTTGTTACCTTTAACGGTAGAAACTCGAATAACGGATGTCGCATAGGTAATATAAATGCTTCCCGATATTACACCCTTTTGCGAGTTTGAATTTTCGTCAATGGCCAATTCCGCCTTACTTAAATCGGTTGTAAACTCAAATCCTGCAGTGGATAAAAAATTTCTGATCGTATTGGCCACTTCCTGATTGGGTTTATCCACACCAAGGTTTGTTTCTTTTGCGGTTAAATAAACAACTGGGCGCTGCACATTCATACCAACTATCGCTTTTGGCACTACGATCTTCTGAGCAACTAACGAATAAATATCAGATGGATTATCTCCTGCAAATTTTAAAACATTCACTTTAACGGCAAGGGTTTGCTCCAAGTCGCGAGAATTGATTTTGGTCAGCAATACTTTGGCCATCCCATTGCCATCGGTTTTGTAATCTGGGAATACATCTCCTGCTCCTTTTTCAAAAGTGACTAGCAATGGCAAACCCGAGATTGGTTTTTGTGATGCCTTATCAACTACTTTGGCGATTACCGTTTGGCCACTTTGAGCGACAATCCTATTAATCATTATTTGAGAGGGACTGACTGTCAATTGCATTTTATCCAACAATAATTGCATGTCGGAAATGATTTCATTGGTGAGCAAAATATCCGTTCCTTGATATTGAATGCGCAAGGGATCAGCCAGGTATTTTTCGATGGCGCGGAAACCCTGATAGTAAAACCCAAGGGCTGTTATCGGATCGTTGCTTTTTTCTGACTCGCGCGCTTTCGTGAAAAAATCCAGCCCTAAAGCGACCGCATCGCTCTTCTGCTGCTCTTTAATGTCGTGGTAACGCTGTTTAGATAAGCGATAAAAGACCCAGTAATTTTTATCGTCTTGCCAAACATCCACCTGCTCAAAATCCTGAATATCGTCCGAGGCAGTGGTTTTAATCATTTGTTGATACTTCTCTGAAAAACCCTTGCCGTCATCTAATTGACTAAGTACAGAGGTGGAGGATACATTCACCTTGATTTCCGAAACAAGATCTTCCAGTGCACTTTTTTTTGCCTCCTGTATGTAATTGTTTTGCCCATCTTTTGTGGCATGGCCTATCCCATTGTAGTATCCTGGATCCTCCGGTTTTGCACTGAGCCATGTGGGCTGGGGGTTTTCATCCTTTTTACCCTTCCGCTTTGAAGATTTAGTTTGTGTCGTTGCTGGCGAGCAGCTTAACAAGACAATGAATGATAAAAAAATCAGTTTTTTCACGAATCTTCGAAATAAGACCTAAAGATAGTTATAACGGCAGTAAAGAAACACCTAATTCCAACGGCAAAATTCAGATCAGGTTGGCAATCTTGCCGGAACAAATAGAAAGAGCCGCGTTTAGGCAGCTCTTTCAATTTTCTAATAAAATAATCTTTATTTCAATTTTTTCACCACGGCTTCAAAAGCTTCTGGGTGGTTGGCTGCCAGATCGGCCAAGGCCTTTCTATTCAGCTCAATTCCTGCAGTTTTGATTTTGCCCATAAATTCGGAATAAGACAAACCATGAAGTCTTGCGCCTGCGTTGATACGGGCGATCCAAAGTGCCCTAAAGTCACGTTTTTTTGCCTTCCGGTCGCGATAGGCGTAGGTCAAACCTTTTTCGACCGCATTCTTCGCTACGGTCCATACATTCTTTTTACGGCCAAAATACCCTTTGGCCATTTCCAGCACCTTCTTGCGCCTGGCGCGGGATGCTACATTGTTTACTGAACGAGGCATAATTTACATTTTTGATCAGTGGCGTCTTTTCTATCGAAAAGCGCTTAAGGCCAAAGACCGGGGTTGAACATAAAACCAACTTACCACCTTGGCAAGTTTATACTAAATAAGGCAACATTGGTTTAATGTTGGGCTCATCTACTTTCTTTACTGTCACTTTATGACCAAGTCTTCTTTTTTGCTTGGTCGTTTTCTTAGTTAGAATGTGTCTCGCATACGCTTTCTTGCGTTTGATCTTTCCGCTGCCGGTAACTTTGAAACGTTTCTTGGCACCTGACTTGGTTTTTAACTTGGGCATTGTATAAAATATTAAATCGATTACTTCTTTCCTTTGGAGGCCAGCATCAGGTACATCCGTTTGCCTTCTAGCTGTGGCATTTGCTCCACTTTACAAAACTCCTCCAGCGATTGGGCAAACTTCAACAACAAAATTTCACCGCGCTCCTTATAAACAATTGACCGACCGGCAAAATGAACATAGGCCTTTACCTTCGAGCCTTCCTTCAAAAAGTTTTCGGCATGTTTTACCTTAAAATTAAAGTCGTGATCATCGGTATTGGGGCCAAAACGTATTTCTTTTAATACTGACTTTTGGGCATTCGCCTTGATCTCTTTCTGTTTTTTCTTCTGCTCATACTTAAATTTTGAGTAGTCAACTACCTTGCAAACCGGAGGCTCTGCTTTAGGCGAAATCTCCACCAGATCCAATCCCTGACCTTGTGCAAGTTTTATTGCATCGGCAATAGGATACACATCTACTTGGATGTTCTCCCCTACAACGCGCACACGGGGTGCGGTAATTCTTTCATTGACGCGATAAGGTTCTTCTATTACTCGCGGCCTGAAACCTCTAGTATAAGGCCGGCTGTTACTTTTTCCTAATGCCACTCGTTGGGTTTAAATTCCTTTTTCCTTTAAAAACAGGGTGCAAATATCGGGATATTTTCCATTATTCAAAATGGCTAATTCATAATTTGAGGTGCTAGGGATAGTAGGTGGCTAATCGGTAGAAGAAGAAATCATGATCTCTGATGCCATAGTTGGAGGCAATGAATCGTTGTATTTTGCTATTGACGGCTTCGGCTAAGGCATTGGTTTTTCCTGCCTTGAAGTAGTTCAATATTTTTTCTTCGTTATTGACAAAAAGCTTGATCAGGTTGTTCATTTCGTAGATATTTTCAGTTTCCACTCTTTCGTACCATTCATAGAGTTTGTTTTCCATAAAGAAGTGGGACTTACCCACATTTTCAGGCTTATACCATTGGCGGATATAAAGGTGAAGGTGATAGGCTTTCTCCAGTTGGGGATAGGTTTGAAAAAGCAATTGCGATCTTTTCTGTTGACTTGGGGTCCACGTATTGGGGAGCTTAAAAAGCAGGTAGCGGCTTCGGGTGAGCAGCTCTATTTTTGTTTCCCCGTTAGAGAATAGTTCGGCTTGAAAAGTAGCCCGTTGTTTTTTACCCTTGGGCAGCTTAGCCAGTTCTTGTTGTTTGAAGCGGATGCGCAGGGCTTGCACCGCCTCGGTGGTGTGTTGAATGACATGGAGTTTATCGGCTGTGCGCACTGCTTGGGGCATATGCTGGGAACAAAAGCTTTCGTACAAGGGGCTCAGGTCGGCCGCGACCTCACCGATACGGGCGAGCGCATTTCCAAAACTGGGCTGCAACTGTTCGGGTTGCTGTTTCTGCAAGGTTTGGGCCAATAAAGCGATCTTTCCAGTCTCGCGGTTAGTCATCACCGTGTAGATATCATCCCCAATTGTCTTTTCATCGATGGCCATCTGTTCCCCGACATTTTCCGGCCTGAGGATGGGGACCTTCACGCGGTCTTCTGCTTTAGCTGCCCCCAAATCATGCTGTCCCCATTCCCCTTTTTCTACCGCTTCTTTGTACCCACTCAAGTACTGACGGTACCAATGATAGACCACCTGGGCTGGTAGTTTCAAGAACGCGCCTATGGTAGTGAAATTCACCGGCTTCTCATCCACCAATTTCTTTTAAAAAATCCCGGAACTCCCGGGTGGTTTTCATGCCTGGGATATGCAAATCATACTCATTGCTGAAATGTTTTTCACTCCCTTTCTCTTTCCACCGCCTTCGAAACATGCGCAAGTAAATCTTCTTCAAGGAAAAGGCGTGCGTGAGGATATCGATGGAATTGCAATATCCATCTAAGACCACTTCTTTTCCCGCAAGGGCTTGGGAAACCCGATCTGATTTTTCCACCAATTCCAGGATCCATTGACCCGGGCTTTGTTCAACATGGGTGACTTCAAAATCTCGTAGATATTCTTGGTTGATGCTATACCAAATTAACATACCGATTAGCTACCTACTATCCTAGCACCTCAAATTATGAATTAGCCTGGTTTACCCTCTTTTTGGATAATCTGTTAATTGCCTTAAATTTGCGGTCTTTCAGACTAATGCTCAATCACAAGCAGCAAACCATTCAAAAGGCGGTAACCATCTCTGGTGTGGGTCTCCATACTGGGGTGCAGACGACTATGACCTTTGTTCCAGCCAAACCCAATCATGGAATAAAATTCCAGCGTATTGATTTGCCCGGATCCCCTATTATCGATGCTGATTGTGATCGTGTGGTTGATGTGTCGCGGGGAACAACCATTGAACAAAGCGGTGCCCGAGTAAGCACCATAGAGCATACCCTCGCAGCGCTGGTCGGTCTAGAGATTGATAATGTAATGATCCAACTGGACGGCCCAGAGGCACCCATTATGGACGGCAGCTCCATTCAATTTGTAAATGCACTGAAAGACGCAGGTAAGGAAGAGCAAAATGCACTTCGCGACTTCTATGAAGTGCAAGACTCGATATTCTACCGCGAGGCCGCTCGTAATGTGGAAATCGCGGCTTTACCACTCGATGATTACCGTGTTACCGTGATGGTGGATTATAACTCACCTGTTTTGGGTAGTCAGCACGCCTCCATCACCAATATCCAGCAGTTTGAAAAAGAAATAGCCTCCTGTCGCACATTCTGTTTTTTGCATGAATTGGAAATGCTCTATAAAAATAACCTCATTCGAGGTGGGGATTTGAATAATGCAATTGTTATCGTTGATCGCGTGCTGGAACCTCATGAATTAGACAATATAGCAAGGATGCTCAACAAACCGAAAGTTGAGGTAAAGAAGGAAGGCATCCTGAACAATATCGAGCTTCGCTATAACAACGAACCAGCACGTCACAAGCTTCTCGACATTATGGGGGATCTTGCATTGGCCGGAAGACCCTTAAAGGCGCAAATTTTGGCTGCTCGTCCTGGCCATGCCGCCAATGTGGCTTTTGCCAAAAAGCTGAAAAAACTGATGATGCAGTCTGACAAGAAGGGCGTTCCAAAATATAACCCTGCCCTTCCTTCCGTGATGGACATCAATAAAATCTCGGCCACCTTGCCCCATCGTTTTCCTTTCTTGCTCATCGATAAAATCATTTACCTCGACAAAGAGCGGGTGATCGGGGTAAAGAATGTTTCTGTGAATGAGCCCTTCTTTCAAGGACATTTTCCAGGTAACCCGGTAATGCCAGGTGTATTGCAAGTGGAATCAATGGTGCAAACCGGAGGGATTTTAGTATTAAATACAGTGCCTGACCCTGAAAATTATTGGACTTATTTTTTAGGTATAGATGAATTCCGTTTCCGCAAAATGGTTCTGCCCGGTGATACTTTAGTTATTCAGTGCGATCTGCTTGCACCAATAAGACGAGGCATTGCGAAAATGACTGGCCGTGCTTATGTCGGTAACACATTGGTTTGTGAAGGCACTATGACCGCCAGCATTGTGAGAAAAGATTTATGAGTCAATACCCATTAGCCAACGTACATCCCGATGCCAAGATCGGCAAAAATGTTACGATAGAACCTTTCGCTACCGTAAAAAACGATGTAACCATAGATGATGGATGCTGGATCGGCCCCAACGTAGTGTTGTGGGAAGGCACAAGGTTGGGGAAAAATGTTAAAATCTACCCCGGTGCGTCCATTTCATCTGTTCCACAGGATTTAAAATTCGCTGGGGAAAAAACAGAGACCCATATCGGTGACAACACTTCCATTCGTGAATTTGTTACGATCAGCCGCGGAACCAACGACAAGCTAAAGACAGTCATTGGCAAAAATTGCCTGCTGATGGCTTATGTGCACGTAGCACATGACTGCGTTATTGGCAACAATTGCGTTTTGGTAAATGCTGTCCAAGTAGCCGGTCACGTTACCATTGATGATTGGGCAATTATTGGCGGTGCAAGCGCGGTACATCAATTTGTAAAAGTTGGCGCTCATGTCATGGTCTCTGGCGGCTCGCTGGTCCGCAAAGATGTTCCACCCTTTACAAAGGCAGCGCGCGAACCGCTTACTTATTGTGGCATTAACACCATTGGTTTGCGTAGACGTGGATTTGCATCCGATAAAATAACAGAGATTCAAGAAGTCTATCGTTATATTTTTTTGAAGGGCCTTAATAATTCAAAGGCTCTCGACCTTGTGGAAAAGGAGCTACCCATGAGTTTTGAGCGCGATCAGATATTAAGTTTCATCAAAGCATCTGAGCGAGGTATTTTAAAAGGCTTCTCCTCGGGCACCTCCACTTTTGAATGAGAATTGTTTCGGAAAACCTTGGTAAACGCTTTAACCGCGAATGGGTATTCCGAAATCTTAACTACGAATTCAATTCCGGAAACCACTACGCCATCACGGGGCCCAACGGATCCGGTAAATCAACCTTGATGCAAATCTTGTGGGGACAAATGCAACCCAGTATAGGATTCTTAAAATATTCTATTTCCGATCCTTCCATAGCATTTCGCTCGGTATCCATCGCAGCGCCATACATGGATTTGATTGATGAATTTACGTTAGAGGAAATGATCAACTTTCATTTTAAGTTCAAAAAAAGCAGGATACCGAAAGATCAAGTACTGGAAAAAATGGGGCTTGAGTCTTCAAAAAACAAGTTATTATCCTCATTCTCTTCTGGGATGAGACAAAGGGTAAAATTGGCTTTGGCTTTTTATTCAGAGGCACTGATGCTTTTTTTGGATGAGCCTTGCTCTAATCTCGATAAGAAATCCATCCAATGGTATCAAGATCGTTTACGCGAAGTTGCTTCGGAGACAGTGATTTTCATCGCTTCTAACCAGGACTTTGAATACCCCGATACAGCCTTTAAAATTGACATTTTATTATACAAATAGGTTACTTCAATCTTCCAGAGCTTATTAAATTGCCAAAAACCAAACTATTTACGACAACTTTAAGCCAATTGATATTGTCACTATTTTTTTTAGCTAATTGAATTTTGTATGTTTAAATCGGAATTTTAAAACCATGAATATGAAAGCTTTTCGCCTCCTAATAACAGTTGTTTCCTTAGGCTTCATTTTGACTTACTCAGGGTGCGGGAAAAGCAGCCCTGGGGAGAGTACACAACAAAAGCAGTTAAAATTGTTATCTCAAACCTGGAAGATGAAATCCGTTAGTTTAACCGGAGTTGATCAAACTTCTTCTTGGACTGGTTTTCAATTGATAATTTCGGGCACATTCTCTTCTACGGCTGCCTCAGCTACCTATAACTACAGCTGCACGGGAAGGCCTGCCCTTAGCCCTTGGCCAGCAGGCGGAGGCACTAATAGTTTAGGCACTTGGTCATTTGGTGCTGATCCAGTTACACAAATCATCCGCGACCCCAATGATGCTAATGGAAATACACTTCCAATGACCTATACAGTAGCTGCTGCTTCCGGTTCTACCCCTGCAACGTTACAAATAAGTTTTACCTACAATGGTAATGGCTATACTCGTGTCAGCAATGTTAGCGGAGGCTGGCTATTTACCTTCACCAATTAATTTAGAATACTTACGTTTTATTAATTAATTTTGCCTCGGCAAATCGGCACGACCAGCTCCTGCTGAACTCCCCCAGGATCGGAAGGTAGCAAGGGTAGGCGGTTGTAGCGGTGCGATGTTCGGTTTGCCATTTTTTTTTATTCTCCTTCTCACATCTTGAATTTTTTCGATGTTATTGCCAACATCTAATCTGGGCAATCCACAAAATTCCGAATCAAGTATCCAACATCCTGCCTCTTCCCTCCATAATTTCTATTTTCACACTCCACACAATCCATTAGCTTTGCGGTGTCACTAAATTACTTATCATGAAATTTTTTATTGATACTGCCAACCTAAAAGAGATCAAAGAAGCTTATGACCTGGGTGTGCTGGATGGCGTTACCACCAATCCATCGCTCATGGCCAAAGAAGGAATTGCCGGCCATGAAAAAGTAATAGCGCATTACAAAGCCATCTGCAATATTGTAGATAACAATGTAAGTGCCGAAGTCATTGCTACCGATTTTGACGCTATTATAAAGGAAGGAAAAGAACTCGCCAAAATCGATGACAAGATCGTGGTGAAAGTGCCCATGATCAAAGACGGGGTAAAAGCCATAAAAAAATTCTCCAGCGAAGGGATCCGTACCAATTGCACCTTGGTGTTTTCCGCAGGTCAGGCTTTGCTTGCCGCCAAAGCGGGCGCCAACTATGTATCTCCGTTTATTGGAAGGCTAGATGACATCTCTCAAGATGGCCTTGAGCTGATCGCACAAATCCGTTTGATCTATGACAATTATGCCTATCAAACCGAAATACTCGCAGCCAGCATCCGTCATACCATGCACCTTTTACAATGCGCGGAGATTGGCTCCGATGTGGTTACGTGTCCCCTTAAAGTAATTACCGATTTGCTGAATCATCCGCTTACTGACTCTGGTCTCGCCAAGTTTTTGGCAGACCATAAAAAAGCAAATAGTTAATTATTACGCATTAATGGTTTTCTCCACCGATCCCGTTTTACGTATAAGAGAGGCTTCGATTTTCCAAGGTCAAGAAGCGATTTTGGACAATATCAGTTTTGAAATTGAGAAAGGCGAATTTGTATTTATCATTGGCCGTACAGGGTCTGGCAAATCATCGTTACTAAAAACATTATATGCTGATTTGGCTTTGCGCCTTGGCGATATCGATGTGGCCGGCTACAATATACGGGGCATAAAAAGTAATGAAGTCCCCTTGTTAAGAAGAAAAATCGGCATCATTTTCCAAGATTTTCAGCTTCTCCCCGACCGAAGTGTTACCGAAAATCTCTCCTTTGTGATGAAGGCTACGGGATGGAAGGACAACGCCAAAATGAAAAATCGTCAAGCGGAAGTATTAATGCAAGTGGGTTTGGGATCCATTGAGAAAAAAATGCCCCATCAACTTTCTGGTGGCGAACAGCAGCGTGTGGTCATCGCGCGCGCCTTAATTAACGAACCACTCCTTTTGATAGCTGATGAACCTACCGGTAATTTAGACCCAGAAGTATCTCTTGGGATTTTAAAAGTATTTCAACAAATCAATAAAAGTGGTACCGCTATTTTAATGGCGACCCACAGCTATGGGTTGATCAAAAAATTCCCTGCCCGCGTCTTGAAATGCCACGAAGGAAAATTATTAGACTCGAAGCTAGAAAATTTTGAATGGAGTGCTGATTTCTGAGTTCGCCTAACCTGATCAATTCCGCCTTTCAGCTTTGAATACTCTTTGGTTTCTCTGCACTTACCTTAGGATTATCCAATTTATGGAGTTGTTGATTAATCAAATCAATCCGAACTAAAAAATTCAGCACCATTGCATCGCGCAGGTCTTGTGTAGGCTTTTTCTTCATTTGGTCATTCAGCACCAAATACATGGCTTCAAGCTTTTTCAGGTTTTGAGTTACCTCATCATCATTAAATCCAGTTTGCGACTGATATCGCTTCACGAGATCCAACTTCTCAGTTATTTCCCCCCTGTAATAAACTTCTAAATCACTAAAGCCTTTTAAGGCCGCGATGTCTTGTTTATCGGGTTTTGAATAACTCTTAGCCATAAAAAGATAGGCCGATAACCCTAGCATCATAAAGGCTGCCACGCGCCAAAAGGAAATCGAATTCCAAAAAAACTGTTTCGGTTCTTTTGCCAAATTTGATTTAATTTTCTGCCAGGAAGAATCCGGTGGTGTTTGCGAATCAAAGCTTTCGCGATTTTCCTCAATGAAGGTCTTTAAAGAATCTTTTGTTTTCATAATTTGCCTCCTTCCAGTATTTCCTTTAGTTTTTTTTTCGATCGGTTGAATTGTGACTTTGAGGTCGATTCAGTAATCCCAAGAATCTTGCCAATTTCAGCATGATCGTATCCTTCCAACAAATACAGCGACATTACAACGCGATACCCTTCGGGCAATTGCGCCATTGCTCTCCTAACTTTTTCCACGGTAAATGGAAATCCCTCCAGTTCATCTACGCTACTTTCATCAACTACATCAACTACATCAAATCCAGCATTCTCCGGCAGCCTATCAAATCGCCTTTTTCTTACCAAGTTAATCGCCTTATTAACCACGATCCGTTTAAGCCAAGCACCAAAAGCAGCTTCTCCTCTATAGTTCTCCAAATTACCAAAAGCACTAATAAATGCTTCTTGCAACACATCCTTTGCTTCATCCTCATCGTTAACGATGCGATATCCAACGTTGTACATCGCCCTACTGTAAAGTTTATACAATTGATAGTAAGCCTGCCGATCTCCTTGCCGGCATCGCATTACCAATAAGTCTACATTATGATGGGCGAATTGCTCCAAACACTATTTTTCCTGTTCAAAGACAACCTCGTTTCAAAAAGGTTGCATACCTATTTCAGTTTAGCAAGGTTTTCTTTTACCGGTGGAAAATCAGGGGCCAACGCTAACGCTTGATCGAAATATTTTTTTGCGCTCACCTTGTCACCCTGTTCTAGCGAAACCATGCCCTTCAAGTTAATAATTGCCACCTTCATGGGGTATTCTTTGGGCTTATTATCAGCTGCCGTAAAGTTTACTTTAAGGGAATCAAGATCCGCTGACTCTAACAAGATATCGGCCGAGGTAGTACTTTCTTTGAATCGCTTCAACCGATATTGCATAAAAGCCATTTTATATAGCACAGTAGAGTTATTTTGCAATAGGTAAATGCTTTCATAGCTCTGAAGTGCCCTGTCGTAAACACCGAGGTTTTCGTACCCTACGGCAGAAATCTCTAATGCACCTGTATTTTTCGGGTTGCGTTTTAGCAATTCCTGTGACACCAGAACCGCTGAGGGATATTTCTGGTTTTGATAATAATAGGTAGCCAAGTCGTAGATGATGGAATCATTGCCCTGGTTCTCGACAATTAGGTCATAAAGTGCATCTTTGGCAGTTTCAAAATCGTTCCATTGTAATGCCAATGAATATTTAATCGCATAGTGCTGGGTGAGTGGATTGATTTGAGCCGCTGTACCCTTTTGGGCGACCGTATCTTTTTTAACGGGTATAGGCTTAGCAGTTTCCTGCATGGCCGGTTCGGCTTTATCATTTTTCTTTTTCTTTTGCGCCCAAATACTGGCCGTTATTAAAATCAAAATCAATACTATTAAACTTTTTCTCATACAAATTATAGGTTTACATTTTGGTTAATCAATCCTCTTTCTTTGGCAATTTTAGTTAGGAGTTCAATTGCTTCCTCGCGTGAATTTTTTATTTCACCCACAATAATGGCCTCTTTGATTTGTTCCTTGATATCGCCAATCACTCGGCTTCCGGGCAAATTAAACAGGCGCATAATTTCGTCACCAGTAATTGGCGGTTGGAAATTCTTGATCTTGTCGCGCTCTTCCAACTCGACCATCTTCTTCTGTACGCGCTCAAAGTTGGCCAAATATTTAGTGACTTTTTCAGCGTTTTTTGAAGTGATGTCGGCACGGCAAAGGGCCATCAGTGAATCAACATCATCACCAGCTTCAAATAATAGCCTACGAACGGCCGAATCAGTTACATCCTTCACCAACGCAATCGGCCTTAGGTGCAGCCTCACCAACTTTTGCACAAAATCCAACTTCTCATTCATAGGCAGTTTCAATCTACGAAAGATTCCGGGTGTCATACGCGCACCTTTATCTTCGTGGCCGTGAAACGTCCAGCCCACTTTTGGTTCAAATCGTTTGGTCAGCGGCTTCGCAATATCATGCAAAATGGCGGCCCATCGCAACCACAAATCGTTTGATACTTTTGAGACATTATCAAGAACTTGAAGGGTATGATAGAAATTATCTTTGTGGGCTTTGTTATCCACATACTCTACCCCATGCAAAGCGATCATCTCTGGAAAAAATTCTTTGAGCAAACCACTTTGAAACAGTAGCTTGAAACCATAAGAAGGTACGGGCGATAAAATAATCTTATTCAATTCGTCCGTGATCCGCTCCATCGAGACAATCTTCAAACGTGCGCTATTTTTTGATAGGGCTTCAAATGTATTGGCTTCAATATCAAAATTTAATTGTGAGGCAAACCGAATAGCCCGCATCATTCTTAAAGGGTCATCAGAAAAAGTAAGCTCAGGATCCAGCGGAGTTTGTATCACCTTTTTTGACAGATGCGCTACGCCACCGAAAGGATCAATCAAGTCACCATAATTCTTTTTGTTAAGACTGATGGCCATGGCATTGATCGTGAAATCTCTTCGTTTCTGATCATCTTCCAACGTACCATCTTCCACAATAGGCTTGCGCGATTCACTTCGATACGACTCCTTTCTTGCCCCGACAAATTCAAGGTCAAAATCTTCATATTTGACCAAAGCCGTACCAAAATTTTTGAACGTGGTCATTGGCACATTTCCAAAGGCTTTTGCCACTGCTTCAGCCAATGCAATACCACTACCGACACATACAAAATCAATATCCTTGCAGGGGCGTTTCAGTAGCAAGTCGCGCACATATCCGCCAACGGCATACGTTTCATAGCCTAGCGTCTCAGCTGCATCGGCCACTGTATGAAAGGCATTAATTTGTTTTAAATCCTCAATTAAATTCATTTGCGCTGCACGTATCTTGTATTGCAAACCGACAAAGGTAATGAGATTTGCGCGAAGCCCCGTTTTCATTTCCCTTTTACATTTAGAAAAGATTTATTTGTATTCCGCGAAAGCAAAGTTATCTTTGCGCCCTGCTTAACTGGTCCGGTAGTTCAGCTGGTTAGAATGCCTGCCTGTCACGCAGGAGGTCGCGGGTTCGAATCCCGTCCGGACCGCTGCAAAACGATAACCCACTGAAAACCAGTGGGTTTATTTTTTTGTTTACCGCACACTTTCAAAGAAGTTAGGATGGAATTCGAGCAAAGATTTTCTATCCGGTTTTAACTCGGGCTTTCTGCTCAAATTTTCTGATGTTATACTCTCCAATGGAAAAAATATACTTATTCCTCAGCAGCCCTTTCAAAACATACAATACTTGATCCGTGACATAAATAAAAAAAACAAGGCCAATTTGCATTGGCCTTGTTCTTAAAAGATTACAAATTTTAATTAATGACCAGGGTTTTGTTTTAACACACCCTGCGACAAGTCAATTTGCTGTTGGGGTATAGCCCAAACTTCACTCGATCCAGCTTTGAACTGAAAGGTAGTGCCTAAGGCGGCAGCGCCCGCCAAACTAACATTGTACAAATAGGCCGCCTCTAAGCAATCAGGGTTAGTCGGATTAGACTTAAATATTTCACCCCATCTTACTAGATCAAAGAAACGGTGACCTTCCAACGCTAACTCTAATTTCCGCTCCATGTGCACAGCCCTGCGTGCAGTGGCTGGTGTGGCAAAAGTTGCATCACCCCCAGTACCATAAAGTGCCATCGGAGCATAATTTCCTGCAGGGTTCGAGGCAATAGTGGGGTCAAGATAAGCTTGCCAATCTGATTTACCAGCCGTGGTGGAAATCTTAACCCACGAGGTAGGATCCTGTTGCCGTGCCCTGACTTGGTTAACATAGGCCATCGCATTTGCTAAACTTCCAGCTTCCACTTCACACTCAGCAGCCAACAACAATACATCTGAATAACGCATCAGATATTGGTTTACAGCATTGTAACCGGGTGTCCATGAGCTGGCATCCGTAAAGGTACCCACCTCGGAAGACAACGCATCATATTTCTTAGGTGAATAAGGGCCATCATCAACAAATGATCTTACCCATGCTGGGCCGGTGTACATGCCCCAATCCAAGAACGGAACACCCGTTCTTCCAATGGTCCAGTCGCAACGAGGATCAAGTGGCCCAGCGTCTGGAGTTATAGATGAAACACCAGATGACCATTGCACATCGGCAAGTTGATTCGTACCTGTATTAAAAGTACCATCCAAAATTGGAAGGCCAGCAGCAGTTAGCCGGTAGGAATTTGCTAAGTCTAAAGTGGGGGTATTAAATCCGCAGCAGGTTACCACGCTGTTGCCTCCATAAGGATAGTTTAGTACCAGATCAGGGTTTGCATTGGCAGCACCAGATCCATCATTTACCGAAGCCTGAATAGCAAAAACAGACTCGGTGCTATTATCGTGAGCCGCATCGTAAACATCTCTAAAGTGAGGTAATAAAGCATACTTACTACCTCCGGCAGTTTTTCCGTTGGTTATTACCGAAGTAAGGATAGGCAGTGCCGCTGAGAAATTCTTTTGGAAAACCAAACATTTCCCTTCAAAAGCATAAGCCGCCCATTTATTTGCCCTACCAACATTAGGCATTGTTTCAGGTAACGCCTGATAGGCCGCCTCAAAGTCGGCAATAATCTTAGGCATAACATCTACATCATTTGGAACATTAAAATTGTTCAGTCCATAATCGTTGGTCTCATCTACATAAGGAATATTTTTAAACACCTTATAGCCTTCCAAATAGAAGAAGGCACGTAGAAACCTCGCTTCACCTGTAATCCGCGCAGCTGTTGCCGCAGGTATCACACCAGATGGCACTTGAGCCAGTGTTTTTAGCACCACATTGGCCCGGTTGACACCATCATAAACGGCTCGCCATTTCGAAACCAAATAGCTGTTTGTACCTGGCGCGGTGAAGGTGCTCAAAGGGTTAATGTCCGATTGGTCACCTGAGTTGGAACCTTTAAATGTTTCCTGACCGCATACGCTGCCGTACACCCAATTGGTTGGCTGTGCAAACCAAGCATTGTTTCCTTTCAATCCGGCATAAGCACCGATTAACAAGCCTTCAACCCCTGCCTGGTTCAGCAATTGAGCTGTGCTAAGCGCGCCCTTTGCAGGGACATTCAGGTAACTGTCGGAGCAGGAGGCTATCCAGAGGCTCAACAGAACCATCATCCACGATAAAGGTTTTGAAATTATCTTTTTCATATTCTTTCAAATTATTTTTAGAATCCAATATTAAGACCAAACATATACTGTCTTGTTGCAGGATAATTTCCTACATCAATACCCCTGGTTAAATCTACGTTGCCCACAAGCTCAGGGTCCTTACCTGTGTATTTCGTAATGGTAAACAAATTGATTGCCTGCAAATAAACTTTTACATGTGACAACCCTGCTCTGGAGAGCATTGATTTGGGGATGTCGTAACCAATTTGTAAATTTTTTAACCGGGCATAAGAGCCGCTCTCCATGTACCATGAATTTGATTGAGTATTGGTACTAAAGTTAGAAGCCGCCTCCATGATAGGTGTTTTTGCATTATCGCCCAAAGCTGGCGTCCACGATTGCATAGTAGCCGAGGCCAGGCCTGCCCCAGAGAATGAAGAATAAAAGTCGGTGTACCATTTGCTAAAATTCATGATTTTATTTCCGTACGATCCGTACAAGAAGCCGGTCAGGAACCAATTTTTATACTTCACATTAAGGTTGATTCCATACGTGAATTTAGGAATTGGACTCCCCAAAAACTGGCGATCCGTAGGATTCACCTTGCCCGTGCCCGATGAGTTTTGAAATTTAAAGCGGCCAGGCGCTGCCCCATCCTGAATCGGTGAACTTGCCACATCATTAGCATCTTTGAAATAGCCAATCATCTTGTATCCAAAAAAGGATGACATCGACTGACCGACCGCGTTTCTTACCAATTGAAGATTCCGGATATTGGCACCGCTTGGCTCAAAATAAGAAACACCGGAAGAAATTGCTGTAACCGTATTCTTAAAAGGCGAAATATTTCCATCCACCGTCATGCTCCAATCATTGTTAATTTTAATTCTTTTTACGAGTTGCAAGTCAATCCCTTTGTTGGTCATATCACCCACGTTGATATAGGGATTGTTTGGAAGTACACCACCCGAATTAAGAAAGGCAGGATTAAACAAAACGTTGCTGGACTTTCTTTGCCAAACCTCCAGGATTACATCCAAGGTTCCGTTCAGAAAGGTTCCATCCAATCCAATGTTTGTAGTGGCATTGGTCTCCCATTTCCCTGCCGGATTTCCAATTTGATTTGGGATAAATCCTCCTACTACGGAGTTGTTTGTACCGTTCACATCATATCCATTGGCAGGACCACCCCCATAAAGCGTATATTGGTTAGCGGCATTGGCGGTAAGTATGGAGTTGGTATTCCCCATTACACCGTAACCACCACGTAATTTAAGGTCGGAAACCCAGGTTACCCCAGACATAAAGCTCTCCGAAGAAATGCGCCATGCACCGGATATAGATGGGAAAACCCCATATCTATTTTTAGGGCCAAACACAGAAGAACCGTCCCTACGCACAGAGGCACTCAAGTAATACTTTTCGCTTAAATTATAATCCACTTTTCCAAAAAAGGAAGCAAAAGTATAAGGCTGAAAAGGATTACTGTAAAGCTGTCTACCTGAGGCATTGCTATTGGTAAGACTGATGTAGTTTGGATCAAGGCTAAAAGGATTCAATCCAACCCCTTGCAAAGACCTCCCCGTATTATTTTTTATCGCTTCATAACCTCCGAGTGCTCTGACCGAACTATTCCCAAACTTATTCTCATACTTTATCGTATTGGTCCAGGTGTAATTCAAGTTAAATGAACTCCCTTCTCTTAAGGTATTTGAACTTGTATTCTCAGCATTTTCATACGTCCGTTGGGTCAAAGTTAGATAATGTGAATTGTCTACTGAACCCCCAAAACTGGATCGAAGCGTAAGGTGCTTGATGGGATCTATTTCTACATAAGCATTACCAAATACTTGCGTGAACACATTTTGATTATAACCAGGGCTTAATCGTGTTTGAGCCGCCACAGGGTTGCCT
>DAHVFH010000111.1 GCA_027317105.1 Cytophagales bacterium | reverse complement strand
GGTTCGGATCATGAGGACAACGATAATGGTAAGGGAACTCCCGATAAGGCTATAGAAAGAAATCAAAAATTGATAGAATATCCCCATCATAAATTCCCTTCGTGCCACTAACAACTTTTCCTCACCTTCAATGATCAATTGAAATTGGTAAAGAATTTTGCTTCTTAAATCCTTCTGAAGGAAGTCGACTTTATGATGCTCCCCTTTGATTTTTATGTGCAATACAGAAACCTTCAGGTAATTGTCGACAACCGCGACAAGCTCCCTGAGATGATCACGTTGAGCTTTGTCAATAATCAAAGAATCTAACTTCTTAATTTGTGTGCGGATGCCAATCCTTGACCGATGGTAAGACTGTAGAAAGGAACTATCACCAGTCAGAATATAGCTGTCCCTGGAAATTTCAAGTTCGGAGAAGAATGATCTTGCTTGCCGCAATTCCTGCAACACAGCACGCGAATGATCGGTTAAGGTAGTCCCTTCTATATATCGGCTAAAATAGAAATACGAAAATAAACCGAGCACAAAAACTAACGCTATGGCAGAAAGAAATCCTAGAAACACAAAGCGATTCAAGTGAATCTTCATAAAGATAATAAGTGTCTGCGGCTATTTAATTTTATTAATTTTAACTACCGCGTAGGAAAATTGGCGCCTCATTCGAGAGAAGCCAAAACAGCCCTAAATCGGCAACAACTTTTACAAACTGATCGAACTCAACCGGTTTTACAATGTAGGCGTTAACACCCAGTTGATAGGAGTCGATGATATCCTTCTCTTCCTTTGAGGATGTAAGCATGACAACAGGTATAACTTTTAAAGTGGCGTCCGCCTTTATTTTTCGCAACACGTCAAGGCCATCGACTTTAGGCATCTTCATGTCTAGAAGAATAAGTTTTGGCAAGCTTTTAACCGCAGCGGAAAATAAAAACTTCAATGCTTCTTCACCATCCTCAAAGTGGATCAAATTATTGGCCAGGCCATGCTTGCGCAAGGCCCTGATGGTAAGCTCGGCATCTTCCGGGTTGTCTTCTATTAACACGATTTCAAGATGTTCCATTGATAAAATTTGGGAAAGTTTACATGTAGTTGTCAGACACAATTGCAACGAAACTACTAAATATTCTTATACCAAATTAAGACCCTATTCAAAACTGTGTGCTTTCTTACTAGAGAAAATTACTTTTGGGAACCTATTCTCATGCCTTTCTGTTTCCGAGGCATAGGAGTATCTCCTACTAAATTACACAGAAGGGAAACGAGCACGTTTGGTCGGTAGAGATTGAAAAAAAAGTTTTGGCTACAGAATTTAAACAAAATTTTAAAATATCTTTACATGCGTAATTTTTACTTGAAAAAGATAATGAAATCATACTATTTTCTGCCAATCCAATCAATTGCCTTTCCTTAAAATTGCACTCAAATGAGCAAGTGAACTGGTTATCCGTTTAAAGAAAACGAATATTTTAAAACTAGCCGAAAAATGGAAAAGCAATTAAAGATTTTAATGTTGGAAGATGTTGAAGATGATGCTGAACTGGTAGATCGGTTATTTGCCAAGGAGAAAATTGCTTTTGAGCGTTTGCGTGTGGATACGCAGGCTGCCTATGAAGAAGCGTTGGATTCTTATAAACCTGACCTTATCCTGTCGGATCATGCCCTGCCCCAGTTTAATTCCATCGAAGCGCTAATTATAAAACAAGAAAAAAAATTGGATGTGCCGTTCATAATTGTTACGGGAGCAGTTTCGGAAGAATTTGCCGTCAATTGTCTAAAAAGAGGTGCCGATGATTATGTGCTTAAGTCAAATCTTTCCCGTTTACCATCCTCTATTAATCATTCCCTTAACGAATATAGGCAAGCCAGGATCCGCAGAGAACAAGAAGTAACGCTGCGAAAAAAAAATGAGGAACTGTTGAAGGTTAATAAGGAACTTGATGCCTTTGTCTATAGCATTTCGCACAACCTCCGTGCACCTGTGGCGTCAATAATTGGCGTAACCAACCTTGTCAAATTAGACCACGCAAAAGGAACACCCCACCTCTATTGTGAGTTAATAGAAAAGAGTGCGCTGAAACTGGACCGCACGGTTAAAGAAATTCTGCACTACTCGCGCAATTCGCGAACCGAGCTTCTCATTGCTAAGATCAACCTGAAAGAATTATGCAATGAATGCTTTAACCAACTGGACTATTTAGAGGGGATGAGGGAGGTGGAAATGGAAGTGGACATAAAAGGAGAAGGTTCATTTTATTCAGATCGGTATCGATTGGGCACACTCATGACCAATCTGCTTACCAATGCAATTAAATACAAAGATGTTCGAAAATCTCGTTCACTGATCACCATTAAGGGCATAGTTTCACCAACCCAACTTACGCTAAATATACTTGACAACGGGGAGGGAATCCGACCAAATGTTTTGCCTAATGTTTTCACCATGTTTTATCGCGGCAACGAAAACAGCGATGGAGACGGGTTGGGATTATACATTGGTAAAGAGATGGTTGAAAAATTAAAGGGAACTATTGATATTCAATCTGAATATGGGCAGTGGACAAATGTCGTTCTTGTACTACCTAATTTAGCTTAAGCCATCATCAAAGCATGGAGGACTTTCTAAATTCAATATTAGATAACCTAGAGC
>DAHVFH010000099.1 GCA_027317105.1 Cytophagales bacterium | reverse complement strand
AGGACGAAATGAAATTGGAGCGAACCGCCAAAAATGATTTCATGCGTTCCAGTGATGATTCACCTTTTGGGGAAGCGAGAAAGGATTTTAAGGCGTTAAATTATTATCCGATTGATTTGTCATTTCGCATCAGTGCAAAATTGACAACGATCAGGAATAAAAAAGTGGTCGCACTTCCTGCTAGCGATGGTTTGGAAAAGAAATACTTGGAATATGGCTATGCGGAGTTTGAGCTGAAAGGAACCTCGAACAAACTTCTTATTCTTGAAATCATGGACGAAGGACAGCATCAGGGTACTTTGTTCCTTGCTTTTGCCGACTCAACCAGTGCCAATGAAACCTATGGAGCAGGCCGCTATCTCGATTTAAAAAAAGTACCGGGAGCGTCATCCATTACCTTGGATTTCAATAAAGCGTACAATCCCTATTGTGCTTACTCAGAAAATTATTCTTGCCCTTTTCCACCAAAAGAAAACATCTTAAAGATCGCGGTTCAGGCGGGAGAGAAGAAATACCACGATTGATAAAAATCATATTTCTTAAATCAAGAAGTTGTAAATTACCCCTTCAACGAACAAACTATGTCTATTAAAATTCGCAAACAAGACGCCCTCGATTATCATACGAAAGGTCAGCCTGGTAAAATTGAAGTTACCCCAACCAAAGAACTAAGTTCTCAATTGGATTTGGCTTTGGCATATTCACCGGGGGTAGCAGAACCTTGCAAAGAGATTGCGGCTAACCGCGAAGATGTTTATAAATATACCAGCAAAGGAAATTTGGTAGCTGTGATTTCCAATGGAACCGCGGTGCTAGGGCTTGGTAACATTGGCCCCGAAGCCGCCAAGCCGGTAATGGAAGGTAAGGCCGTTCTCTTTAAAAAATATGCCGGTATTGATAGTTTCGATATTGAGATCAACGAAGAAGATCCGGATAAATTTATTGCCATCGTCAAATCATTGGAACCCACTTTTGGTGGTATCAATTTGGAAGACATTAAGGCTCCCGAATGTTTCAAAATAGAAACCGAGCTTCGGGAGAAGATGAACATCCCCATCATGCATGACGACCAGCACGGCACAGCAATCATATCCAGTGCCGCCCTTTTGAATGCCTTGATTGTAGCCAACAAAAAAATTGAAACTGTTGTTTTGGTCGTTAACGGGGCGGGTGCCGCGGCAGTCTCTTGCACAAAATTGTACCTGGCATTGGGTTTGAAAAAAGAGAACCTGATCATGTGCGATAGCAAAGGCGTGATTCATAAGGATAGACCAGGGTTAGATGTCAGCAAATTGGAATTTGCCACGACCCGGAAAATAACCACATTACAAGAAGCGGTAAAAGGTGCTGATGTATTTATTGGATTATCCATTGCCGATATTCTTAAGCCAGAAGATATTTTGGCGATGGCCAAAGATCCAATTGTCTTTGCGCTGGCCAACCCTAACCCCGAAATTGATTATGATCTCGCCAAAAAAACGAGACCGGATATAATTATGGGTACGGGCAGGTCTGACCATCCTAACCAAATTAATAATGTGCTCGGATTTCCCTACATTTTTCGGGGAGCATTGGATGTGAGAGCTACTGAAATTAATGAAGCCATGAAGTTGGCGGCCGTACACGCACTATCAGAATTGGCGAAGGAGCCGGTGCCAGATATTGTCTTTCAAGCGTATGGCGTTGACAAAATCCAGTTTGGAAAAGATTACTTAATCCCAAAGCCGTTAGATCCTCGATTGATCACTACCGTATCGCCAGCGGTGGCCAAAGCTGCCATGGATTCAGGGATGGCCACTAATCCGATTACGGATTGGGGCAAGTACAATGAAGCACTTTTGAAGCGGATTGGAATCGATCAAAAATTGACCTCACGCATCATTGATCTGGCCAAAATCAAACCAAAGCGGATATTATTTGCTGAAGCCGATCATATTAAGATTTTGAAGGCCGCTCAAATTTTGCAAGACGAAAAAATTGCAGAGCCAATTTTGCTTGGAAGTCGTGTGGAGATTGATCGCTTGGTGAAGGAACATGATCTTGAAATTGGTGGCTGCAAAATTGTTGATCCACGAGAAGAGAAAGCTCTGACGGAAAAATATGCGCACATTTTTCATGAAAGACGTGGACGCAAAGGGATCACCTACCAGGATGCCATGCGGCAGATGCACGACCGCAATGCCTTTGGCGCTATGATGCTCGAGTTTGGCGAAGCTGATGCGCTTGTATCGGGTTTGACAAAAGACTATTCAAAAACGATTTTGCCTTCACTCCAAATCATTGGTATGGCTCCGGGCGTGAGCCGCGTGGCAGGGATGTACATTATCATGAATAAAAAGGGCACGTTCTTTTTTGCTGATTGTACGGTGAATGTCGATCCAACAGCAGAAGATTTGGTGGGTATCATTGGGTTGGCTTCCAAAGGTGTTCAGTTCTTTGACATCCAGCCACGCGTAGCTGTTCTTTCTTACTCCAACTTTGGGTCCAGCAAAGGCGAGATCCCCGAAAAGACGAGGGAAGCGGTTCGGTTAGCAAACGAAAAATATCCCGACTTGATTTTAGATGGAGATATTCAGGCCAACGTGGCTTTTGATACCGAGTTGCAACAGGAAATTTATCCGTTCAGTGAATTAGCCGAACAAGGCGCCAACACATTGATTTTCCCTAACCTTGCATCTGGTAATATTGCTTACAAATTGTTGATGCAAATAGGAGGTGCGGAAGCGATAGGCCCGATCTTATTGGGGATGAAAAAACCTGTGCATGTGCTGCAACTTGGGAGCTCCATTCGGGATATCGTGAATATGGCGGCTATCGCGGTGGTAGATGCACAGTTGTATGAGAAGAATGGGCATCTCTAAAAAAAATAAAGAGCCTAATCGCGATAAATACTGGTTGAGTCACAATTTCAGGTGCAATTCAAATTGTAGCACTGTTAATCACAATAAGTGCTAGCCTTAGTCGCTATTTTAGCAGTTTACACCTCTGCGATTCCTGTGTTTTTCTATAGTTTTAATTTTTTACCACAAAGCACAGAGAAATGCAAAAGGGTTAAGTCGCGACAATTTGAATTGCACCCATTTTTCAGGAATCTCAGGATATAATTTTGAAATTGCTTAACTTTTAGGTTTTTATGTTTACAAATTCAAGCAATGATCGGTTATCTTAAAGGAAAGCTTGTACACAAAGAGCCAACACATGTGCTTATTGAGGTGGGCGGAATTGGCTATCAGGTCGGTATTTCCCTGCACACTTTTTCTCAAATCAAAGACAAGGAAGAAATAAAGTTATTTACCTACCTCCACGTGCGCGAGGATGCTCATATTTTATTTGGTTTTGCTTCAGAAACCGAAAAACAAATGTTTCAATTATTGATTTCGGTTAATGGTGTTGGGCCTAATACGGCCTTGGTTGTCATGAGTTATTTACCTCCAGAAGAACTAAAATCTGCCATTGTTAATGAAAATGCGGCAGCCTTACAAGCCGTGAAGGGAATTGGTGGCAAAACTGCCCTCCGATTGATACTGGAATTGAAAGATAAATTGAGAAAAGAAACTTTAGAAGAAACTCCAGGGATTCCTGGAATAATGCGCAATACAATGCGATTTGAGGCGTTAACAGCCTTGGTGACGCTTGGCATTGGCAAGATTGCAGCGGAAAAGAGTATTGATGCCATCCTGAAAAAATCAGGTGGGGTCATAAGCTTGGAAGAACTTGTCAAACAAGCTTTAAAAACAGCCTAAATACGATTGAGCGGGTTCACACGGAGAGTACAGGCCATAATAGGACTGGGCATTTGCTTTGCAATATGCTTGCCCTACACTGTGGCCGTTGCCCAAGATTCGTTGAAGACAAAGCGGCAAGATTCGGTCAGGTACAAAATCGTTAATCCTTATTTGCCCAACTTTCATGTGAGTGACCGCCACGGCGATCCGTTTTCAAACTACACCACCTCATCGCCTTTCAGTCTCAAAGACCCGAAAAATCTTAAAACCGAGATCTCCCTTGATACGGGAATGCATTACACCATCTCTGAAAAAATGGGAGGGATCGATTTCAGGCCAATTTCTACCATGTCTTTCAAAGACTACAGCCAGCAACAAGACCGAGGCTTTCAAAAAAGTTATTATAAGGGAAAAAGTTTAGCACTAGATGGGGAGAGTGCAGTAAGCGGTCGGAACCTACTTCCCAAATTGTATTTGAGCCCCGTGCTCGACCGGATTTTTGGTGGTAGCTATGTGGAGCTTATCCCTAAAGGATTCGTGACCCTGGATCTTGGTGGGTCATTTCAAAAAATCCAAAATCCATCGATCCCCATCCGACAACAGCGCAATGGGGGGCTTAATTTTAATCAGCAGATCAACCTCAGTGTAACGGGAAAGGTGGGCGCGAAGCTAAAGATTAGCACCAATTTCGACACGAATAACTCTTTCGATTTCCAAAATACCATGAAGGTGGAATATTCCGGATTAAAAGAAGACCTCTTGAAAAAACTGGAAATTGGAAATGTGAGTCTGCCGTTGAACAACAGCTTGATCAAAGGAGCGCAAAATTTATTTGGTGTAAAAGCACAATTGCAGTTTGGGAAATTGATGACCACTATTCTGGCGAGTACGGAAAGAGGCAAGCAGTCCACATTGCATGTGCCGGGCAGCGGTTCCAACCAGGGAAGACCGTTTCAAATTACTGCTTCAAACTATGATGATAACAGAAATTTTTTTCTGGCTCAATTCTTCCGCGACAATTTTCAGAAATGGGTAAGTTCTGTACCGGGTCAGATAAGCTCTGGCATCAACATTACCCGTCTCGAAGTGTACTCCGTCAATCGGCAAAATGATACCCAAACCCTTCGCGATATCGTGGCCCTCATGGACATGGGCGAGTCAGATAAAATTTATCGAAAGGATGTATTTCGGCAAACTTCCGCATCGCTTGCACCAGCATCCAATGGGAACAATAATTTATTTGCTGAACTGAATAGAGTGGGGGCGGCAGGAGGGATTACAGCGGTAAAAATCGACTCCTTACTCAAGGGGTCTAGCTTTGGAAAAGGCCTTGTATTGGGTACGGACTTTGAAACGGTAACGAGTGCCCGCAAGCTTGCCACCACTGAGTACAGCTTTAATGCACAGTTAGGTTATCTTACCCTTCAACGTAAATTACAAAACGATGAAGCACTTGCAGTGGCATTTGAATATACCTACAATGGACAGGTATTTAAAGTTGGCGAACTCACCGAAGACTATTCCAGTAGAGCCACCGGAGACGTTATCTTTTTGAAAATGTTACGGCCTCGTGCCATTAACATTGCCGATGTAAATGGAACGATCTATCCTTCCTGGAATTTGATGATGAAAAATATTTATAACCTTGGCGTTACAAATCTCCAGAAGGAGGGATTTCAATTGCGCGTAGTTTACCACGATGATAACTCTGGCGTAGATAACCCTCAATTGCAAGAAGCAGGAATTGCAGGGTCCAAACAATTGATTAATGTGGTGGGCCTGGATCGACTCGATCCCTACAATGATCCTGTGGTAAATGGCGATGGCAACTTTGACTTTTTAGAAGGCATCACCATTAATTCGGCCAACGGTTTGATCATCATTCCCTATGTAGCACCTTTTAATGATCCATTTGTCGCCCTTTTCAATCAAGAACCCAATCTTGACCGAAGGGCTTACCTACTTAACAAGTATCCTTATGATACGCTGTACCACACCACGGAGGCACAGGCCGTTTTGGTAAGTTCAAAAAATAAATTCTTTTTAACCGGTTCGTTTAAGGCTGGTTCGGGACGGGATATTATTATCCAAGGCTTTAACATTACGCCCGGCTCGGTAAAAGTATATGCCGGAAGCACACCGTTGCGAGAAGGAACTGACTATACCGTTGATTACACTTTTGGAAAAGTGACCATCCTCAACGAAGGAATTCTTAGTTCGGGCCAAGACCTGGACATTACTTATGAGCAACAAGATCCATTCTCCTTTCAAACACGCTCGCTGTTGGGAACCCGGTTAGATTATAAATTAAACGCTAACACCAATATTGGCGGCACACTTTTGTATTATAATGAACGACCACTGATCACCCGCGTACAGGTTGGTAACGAGCCCGCCCGCAATTTTCAATATGGTTTCGATTTCAACACAAAGAAAAATTCCCGTGTTCTTACCAAATTAGTGGATGCACTTCCTTTTCTTCAGACAAAAGAGGTTTCAAATTATACCATCAATGCGGAAGTAGCGCAATTATTTCCGGGCACGTCCAATAAAATTGGCGGTAAGGGCACTTCGTTTGTTGATGATTTTGAAAATGCGGCAACACCCTATAATTTAGTTTCCACACCCGCCTGGAAGTTAGCCTCTGTTCCAAATGCGGATTCGCGTTTTGATTTGAGTAATGGGAATCAAAATGACCTGAGAGCTGGTTATAAAAGGGCGAAGCTCTCATGGTTTCAAGTTGATAATATTTTTTACACGACAGGGGTCAACTACGGTCCACCTAATATAAATTTAAGTAACCACTATACCCGGCCCGTACTACCACAAGAAATATTCCCTTATTTTAATAATTACATCGGCAACTTCTACCAGCCAATACTCAACTTTGCTTACTATCCTTCAGAACGAGGACAATACAATTATAACCCAGAATTGGACAATAACGGGAAGCTGCTAAATCCCGCCAGCAACTGGGGAGGAGTTACTACGGCTATCCGAACGAACACCGATTTTGATGCGGCCAACATCGAGTACATTGAATTTTGGATGATGGATCCGTTTATCCAAGATAAAAATGGAATCGTGGATGATGGAAGCCCTAATGCTACTTACAATAATACAGGCGGGCAATTGATCTTTCACTTAGGTAGTGTTTCGGAAGACCTTGGGCGAGACGGTTACCAGTCTTTTGAAAATGGGTTACCTGTAGATGGAAATTTACAGGGAGGTGGTGTCTATACCAATAGCGCCTGGGGTTACGTGACGAATACACAGTACCTTAACAATGCTTTCAGTAGCTCTACTACAGCGAGGCAATATCAAGATGTTGGCTTAGATGGTCTGAATAGTGAAAAGGAGGCAACGGATCCCAAGTTTCAAAATTTCCTTACCACTGTTACCCCCTCGGCTTTACCGCTGGTAACCAAGGATCCTTCTGCCGATGATTTTCAATATTATCTTGGGCCGGATTATGATGCAGAGAAAGCGCAGATTTTACAGCGTTACAAAAACTTTAATGGGATGGAAAACAATTCACCGGTTGTTTCAGGAGGCGCGGCCTATTCGGCTTCGGGCACTACAATTCCGGATAATGAAGACTTGAATGGCGACAACACCCTCACCAACCTTGAACAATATTATACCTATACTACTACGCTAAAGCCGGGATTGACCTCGGGTCAAAAATATATTGTGGATCAAATCTCCAACCCAATGACATTAGGCGGTGTCACCGATAATGTAACCTGGTACCTTTTTCGTATTCCCATCCGGAACTTTGATACCAAGGTAGGTAACATCACTGATTTTAAAACCATCAAGTACCTTCGAATGTTACTCACAGGTTTTACACAGCCTGTCGTGATTCGTATGGCTAACTTTCGGCTTGTGGGCCAGAAATACCGTCAGTATGCTGGCAATCTGCAGGAGTCTGCACTCACACAAGTCATTGAACCTAACCTGGATAACTTTAGTGTCTCCACCGTGAACGTAGAGGAAAATGGAAAAGGTGATGCGACCAAGCCTGCTTATGTGCCTCCCTTGCGAAGAGACTATGACGTAACTTCCGTGGTTAGGCGTCAGCTAAACGAGCAATCTGGGCAAATATGTGTAACGGGTTTGGCCGATGGTGATGCCCGCGCCATGTACAAAAATGTGGCCATGGATCTTTTTAATTATGGACGCATTCAAATGTTTATTAACGTTCACGCATCGGACGCCATCACCAACATAAAAGATAATGCGTTGATTGGTTTTTTAAGATTAGGTACCGATCAGGATCAGAACTATTACGAAATTGAATTGCCACTGAAAGTAACCCCTAATGGGGAGAGCAGCAATACGGTTGCTGAAGTATGGCCAGATCAAAACCAAATTAATTTGGCTCTCGATCATTTATATGCGCTTAAGATAAAACGCGACAGGGAAAATTTTTCAAGATTTATTCCTTATCCACTTGGGGGGGCTGAATCAGTAGGTGATGGCAAACATTTTATAAGGGTGATGGGTACCCCTGATCTTTCTGCGCTTCAAGTAATCATGATCGGTATCCGCAATCCCCGCGATGACGGACGTGCGTACGATGTGTGCATGTGGGCCGATGAACTTCGTGTTACTGATTTCAATCAGACGGCCGGTTGGGCTGCCAACCTGGTGATGAGTGCAAAGCTTGCCGACTTAGGGACAGTGACCGGATCGTACCGCCACATCGGTTTTGGTTATGGTGATGTGCAATCTAAAATTTCTGCACGAGCCCGAAGCAACACCGATCAGTTTTCAATTTCAACCAACTTAAATCTGGATAAGTTATTACCAAGAAATACCGGGCTTAAAATCCCTATGTACTTCAGTTACCAAAGTATCATGATCGATCCAAAATATGATCCGGCAAACCCTGACCTAAAAATAGGAGCCGCGCTTCAATCTTTTAACTTGGCATCAGATCGGGCTACCTACTTGAAAAAAATTCAAGACATTACGACAAAGAAAAGTATCAACTTTACCAATGTGCGAAAAACGAAGGTTCGAAAGGATGCCAAGAGCCATTTGTACGATGTAGAGAATTTTGCTTTTACCTATTCTTATTCTGAGTCGCAACAGCATAATTTCAATTTAGTTGAGAATACGATAAAAAATACAAAGGGGGCAGTTGCTTGGCAGTACCAATCTAAATCCAAAGGGATTCAGCCCTTTAAGAATGTGAAATTTGTCAATTCAAAATACCTTCAACTTATAAAGGACTTTAATTTCAATCCGATGCCCACGAGCATTTCTGTGCGGGGTGAACTTCAACGGTCGTTTACCAAAATGACCTACCGAAATACGGATCCAACGGCAACAAATTCTGTACCCAATTGGCAGAAATATTTTGTTTTCAATCGATATTATTCGGTGAACTGGGCGTTAACCAAATCCTTGAAGTTAGATTACAACGCTACAGCCAATGCGATTATTGATGAACCAGCGGGGGATATCAACACGAAACAAAAACGGGATTCTATTATTGGAAACTTGAAACGACTTGGTCGGATGAAATATTTCGAGCAAAACGTAACGGCCAATTATACCCTCCCCTTTGATAAGTTTCCAGCTACCAACTGGATCGGTGGCGAATACCGTTACAATGTGGGTTATAATTGGAAAGCGGGACCGTTGCAAACTATTGATAGCCTCAAAATGGGGAATATTATTCAGAACACCCGCAATCAAGGGTATACCGGTAAGCTTGATATCGTTAAGCTGTACAACAAACTTGGTTTTTTGAAAAACGCAAATACCCCAAGGCCACCACCTCCACCACCACCAAAAAATGCCGCAGAGCGATTGAAGTTGGCCAAGGCGGATACCCTGCCTCACCCCCCTGAATTGAAATTAGTCAGGGGGCTTCTTCGTTTAATTATGTCGCTGCGAAGTATTAACGGAACCTATACCGTTTCGGAGGGCACAATATTACCAGGCTTTACAAAAAGCCCAAAACTTTTTGGGATGGATCAATCGTGGATGGCCCCTGGTTTGAATTTTATTTTAGGTGGGCAAGATGTAAGCATTGCACATAATGCAGCTGCTCGTGGATGGATAACAAATAACAAGAACTTGACGACTCCATTTTCCCAAAATCAAACAAAAGACCTGAGCCTGCGTGCTAATTTGGAACCTTCGATGGATATTAAAATTCAATTGGATGCGAAGAAGACCTCTAATTCTTCCTTTCAGGATTTGTTTAAAGATGTAACGGGCTCAGGGGACTTTGCTGATCTTAGCCCTTCAAGAAGCGGGTCGTATAAGATCTCGTTTATTTCAGTGGGTACAACATTTAGAAATAACGGCTCATTGAATTCCTCCGTATTCGACCAGTTTAAAGCAAATACAGCGATTATCCAGCAACGCTTTAAATCTCTTTCGTCAAGCTCGTATGAAGTTGGATCGCAGGATGTGTTGATTCCCGCATTCATTGCAGCTTATTCTGGTCGCTCGGCAAAATCGGTGGGGCTTACGCCTTTCCCTGCAATACCGATGCCCAATTGGCGATTGGACTACTCTGGCTTAAGTAAATTGGATCCATTCAAAGATATTTTTTCTTCTGTTACGTTAAGCCATGCGTATACCTCCTCCTACTCAGTGTTGAACTATTCCAACTCGCTTCTCTATAATAGCCCAACCCAAATAGGACTTTCCAACTCGATTTCAAATTATAATTCTACTCCGAATTTTGTTGCATATGCCCAGGACACAACGAGCAAGAAGTTGGTTCCCATTTTTGTCATCAGTCAGGTACTCATCAGTGAAACGTTTGCCCCGCTGATCGGGATTAATATAAAAACAAAGAAAAAATTGAGCGTGTCTTTCAATTACAAAACCAAGCGCGATGTTTCATTAAATGTGCCCAATGCACAGATCACGGAAGTGAACGGAAAAGATTGGTCGTTGGAAGTTGGCTTTACCAAAAATAATATGCGGCTGCCTTTCCGCGACCAGGGACGAATTATCACCTTGAAAAATGATGTTACGTTTAAAATGTCCGTGAGTCTCTCCAGCACTCAAACAATTCAGCGAAGGATGGATCAAGGGAGTAGTATAACTAACGGTAATATTAACTTTCAGTTCAGGCCAAATATTAGCTATATGGTGAATAAAAAAATAACCGTCCAAGCCTACGTCCAACGCACAACCAACACTCCGCTAGTTTCCAATTCCTATTTCCGCGCAACTACGCAAGGCGGTGTTAAGTTGATCTTCAATTTGTCGCAATGATTGAGGTCAGTTTAGGATTTCAATTATTGACTATTCAGGATTAACGCTTACTTTTGAAAAATTAAATTTAAACTGTTGTTTTTATGAACATCCCCGCAGAATTGAAATACACCAAAGATCACGAATGGGTAAAAATTGAAGGCACTATTGCCACGGTAGGCATTACTGAATTTGCCCAAGGCGAGTTGGGAGATATTGTCTATGTGGATATTTCCACCGCAGATCAGGAGCTTTCACAGCATGCTGTATTTGGCACGGTAGAAGCTGTAAAAACAGTGTCTGATTTATTTTTGCCCCTTACGGGAAAAATAACGGAGTTTAACAAATCCCTGGAGACTTCGCCAGAAAAAGTGAACAGCGATCCTTACAGAGAGGGTTGGATGATTAAAATGACTATAAATAATTCATCGGAAGTTGATGGCCTTTTAACTGCCGCTCAATACAAGGAACTCATTGGAAAGTAAATTAGTTAATTGACAAGGTTAGCCACATTTTCGGATAAGCGGTAACCTTTATCTGATAACGATTAACAGTTAACCGATAGCGAAGAGACATGATCGAACTTCCTGTTATTTCAAATGAAGAAAAAAAGCGCAAGCCGGACTGGCTTCGTGTAAAACTTCCTATTGGCCCCGAGTATGCCAAGGTGAGAAGGTTGGTGGACGAGCATAAACTTCATACCATTTGCGAAAGCGGAAATTGCCCCAACATGGGCGAGTGCTGGGGCGCAGGCACGGCAACTTTTATGATCCTCGGCAACATCTGTACACGAAGTTGCACTTTTTGTGCGGTGGCAACAGGTCGTCCAACCGAATACGATCAAGATGAGCCAAGGCGTGTGGCGGAAGCCATTAAGCTGATGGGAGTAAAACACGCAGTAATCACTTCCGTAAATCGCGATGAGCTTAAAGATCGGGGAGCAGAGGTTTGGTATCAGACAGTTGTTCAAACCAAAATCGAAAGCCCAGCAACGACTATTGAAACATTAATCCCTGACACCAAAGGAAATTGGGATGCCCTTTATCGAATGATTGATGGCGGTCAGGAAGTAGTGAGCCATAATATGGAAACGGTAGGCCGCCTTTATCGTGTCGTGCGGCCTCAAGCCAAATACGAAAGAAGCCTGGAGCAAATTAAACGCATCCGCGAAGCAGGGAAGCGAACGAAGAGTGGAATTATGCTTGGCGTGGGAGAAACAAAAGAAGAAGTTTTTAAAGCCATGGACGATTTAGCAGCCAATGGCCTGATGATATTAACCCTTGGCCAATATTTGCAGCCCACCAAAATGCACTTGGAAGTAGCCGAATTTATCCACCCGGATATGTTCGTTATGTATAAGGATGAAGGCCTTAAACGGGGGCTGAAATATGTAGAAGCTGGCCCACTGGTTCGGTCTTCCTACCATGCCGAGCGGCATGTCAATGTCGCCATGCAATAATCAAATTATTATGGGATTTCAGATTTTTATTTGAACTGAATTCAATTTTATATGTTATAACATGTAAATGTCCCTTTTAAGATTGATTATGAAAATTTCATCCGAATTTGAATCCGAAATACACGATCTGATAAAAAACCGAAAAAGCCGAAGAGCCTATGTAGACAGGGCAATCGAACCTGAGAAAATCAGGTCACTTTTTGAGGCGGCACGCTGGGCGCCTTCCAGTGCCAATGAACAACCTTGGACTTATATTTATGCAACCAAGGATCAACCTGAGTTGTATGACAGTATATTCGATGCGCTCAATGAGGGGAACAAAATATGGGCAAAAAATGCTCCATTGTTGCTGGTTAGTTTAGTGCGAAGAATTTATGCGAAAAACGAAACACCTAATGGATCAGCCAAATATGATGTGGGTGCTGCGAATGCATTCCTTTCAATACAAGCTACCCATCTTGGTTTGAATGTGCACCAAATGGGAGGTTTTGATCAGGTGGTTTTGAGAAATAACCTCAAAGTGCCCGAAAGGTTCGACTTAGGAGTGGTAATGGCTATTGGCTATCCCGGAGACCCAAAGGAGTTGCCCTTACAATTGATGGAACGCGAATTTTCCCCGAGGTTGCGTCATTCACAAAATGAATTTGTCATGAACCACACATTTTAAATGGTTACTGCAATCATTGGAAAGGATGCTTTCAGAACGGAACTGACGACCAGCGGCCATCACTTGATTGCTGATGAACCCGATGAAATGGGGGGAAAGAATTTGGGGCCTGCACCCGGTCATTTTTTAATGATGTCTTTAGCCTCTTGCACAGCCATTACACTCCGCATGTATGCGGATAGAAAGAAATGGCTTGTTGAAAAAATAAGAGTAGAGGTTTCAAGCGAAAAAGTAAATGACACAACCGTATTTACCCGGCATATCTATCTGGAGGGCGCATTGGAAGCCGATCAAAAGACACGTTTATTGCAAATTGCCAATGGTTGCCCCGTACATAAAATGTTAACTAATCCCATTGAAATTATAACGCAATTATTATGAAGGACATTACAAAGAAGTATACAAATGGCGAGGTGACCATCGTTTGGAAACCCGACATATGCATTCACTCAGCAATTTGTTTTAAAGGGTTGGGAGAAGTGTTTCATCCACAGGAGTTGCCTTGGATAACCCCGGAGAAATCGACAACGGCTAAAATTGTAGATCAGGTGAAGAAATGTCCTTCAGGCGCACTTAGTTATTACATGAATCGGGATTCAGACTCTTCGGAAATACAAGTAGACGCTGAGACGATTGTAGAACCTTCACCTAATGGGCCTTTATTGATTTATGGCAATGTAAGCGTAAAAAATTTAGAAGGCGTAATCACCAAAAAGAATAATGTTACCGCCTTTTGCCGCTGTGGTGCTTCCGCTAACAAACCGTTCTGTGATGGAAGCCACAAGAAAGTTGGATTTGTGGGATAGTTTTTTTGAGAGCAGTAAGTAACGGGTGTATTCAAAAATACATCGATACAAATTGAATTTTATTGAAATAAATAAGGCCGTCCCGATAAGACTTATCTTGCCCTATCTTGGCATTCTTACCATTAGATTGCCCGCGATGCGGACTAAAAGCCCCATCGGGACGAACTTATGGTAGCACAAATTAATTCAAACAGTGAACATAGCTTCCTAGGAGCGGTCTTATTAGTGCAATAGTTTGAATGTGCTCGTGTATTTTTGAAATACACTTAGTCTGTCAAGAAAAGATGGACTATTTATTTTTTTTGTCGTTTCTTAGCGGAACAAAAATAATTAAAATGTTTTTGGGTATTTAGCTCAGCTGGTTTAGAGCACTACCTTGACAGGGTAGGGGTCACAGGTTCGAATCCTGTAATACCCACGTTTTCTTTATGAGATCGAAGCTTTCCTCATTAGCAAATAAAATTACCCTTTGAAATTTTTTCGAAAAGTAGTTTATTTTCTTTACGCCTCATGGGTGCTCACCGTGTTCTCTGTGTTTATGCTGATTTTTCTGCCCGGCTTGACACTACCGTTTTTGTTTGGCAGCCGCCTGAGTTGGCTTGGCTATGCGTTTCTGTGGATCTGGTCTTGGATATTCAGTAAGTTGACTTTTATCCGTTACGAATTTCACGGCAGAGAGAATTTTCGCAAAGGACAATCTTATATTTATGTAAGCAACCATACTTCTTTTCTCGACTTGCCAGGTATTCGCATGATGATTCCCGGAGAATTTCGTCCGCTGGCAAAGAAAGAGTTGTTAAAAATTCCTGTTTTTGGATTAATCGCCCGTGGCGCTACGGTAATTGTTGATCGGTCTAGTCCGGAGAGCAGAAAAAAAAGCATGGATAAATTAAAGCAAATTTTGGCGGAGGGAATTTCCATATTGCTGTTTGCAGAAGGAACACAGAACCGAAGCAAAGAAGTGCTACAGCCTTTTAAAGATGGGGCTTTTCGCCTGGCCATTGATACCCAGATGCCGGTGTTGCCGATGGTGGTGATTGGTGCTGGCCCTTTGATGCCGCCAGGAACGGGCAAAGTAAGGCCCGGGAAAATAAAAATTATTGTTGCTCCTGAAATCGCAATAGACAGCAAGACGGATATAGCAGAATTAAAACAACGTACTTTTGAGGTGATGAAAGCAACGATCGAGAAAAATCGCTAACCCCAATGCATACGAATCTTTAATCATTCATAATACCCGCATCCTTAAATGACAAACTAAGAATGAAGCTAATTTTGGCCATAGGCGCTGGGAGTTTTATTGGCGGATCGTGCCGGTATCTGCTCGCTCAATATTTTCAGGAAAAATTTTATTCAACTTTCCCCTTTGGCACATTGGGGGTTAACATCATCGGCTGCTTTCTGATTGGCTTGGTGTTTGGGTTAAGCGAAAGAGGAAATGTCAACCAAGAATGGCGCCTGATTTTGGCCACTGGAGTCTTGGGCGGTTTTACTACGTTTTCAGCTTTTTCCAATGAGACTTTTGGCATGCTGCGCGATGGGCAGTTCTTGTATGCCTTTGCCTATATCCTCGCCAGCGTCTTACTCGGGCTCATTGCAACTTTTCTCGGCTACGCAATTCTCAAACTTATTTAATATGGAAAATAATGGAAAATAAACGTAAAACTTCTTCGCATTTTTATTGGGGAATCTGACAAGGTAGGGGCAGAACCTTTGTGTGATAAATTGGTTTTTGAAGCCTAGAAACAGAGCTTTTCTGTTGAATAAACTTGATTCTTCTTTGGCAAGTGAATTGGATATGAAAGCCCAGCAATGTAATCATGAATAGAATTGCACTTTTTATTGTTTTGCTAGTTACAAAAATATGTCATTGCCAGAGTATTTCGGGCTTTGAACTATATGCCGGGCCAAGCATCGTGTCCCAGAATGGATATGGGACCATTCACGGCAGCCCTCAACCTAAAACCGGATTTTGTATTTCCGCTAACCTAAATCACAAACTGCTGCGAAAATTAGAATTAACTGCAAATGTTAGGTATGAAAAAAAGGGGTCAAAATGGTCGAATACTTTTGTAACGGGAACCTACTCCGGTTATAATCAACCGACCAACTCGCCTCCATTTGTAGAAACTACCGCGTTGACGGTCTTGGACGATTACTATTTGTCGTTTGGCTTGATGCCAAGGATTGCAGTAGGGAAAAAGAACCATTTCAAGATAGGGGCAGGTTTCTATTATGGTGTTTTGAAAAGAAGCATCTTCGATTACAAGATTATCCAAAATGATAAGATTGAATTTAGTCAAAGGATCTCCCCTGATCGCTATGTCAAAAACAATGATTATGGCCTCGATTTAAGTGTAAGGTATACAACCCCGTTTCGAAAAAGGACTGCGTTATCTTTTCAATTATTGAATTCAATTGGTCTTATGAACATAACAACTATTTATCCAACTAAGATCAATAATGTGACTCTCTCGCTTTTATTTGGTATATCCCTAAGATAAACCAGTTGGAATCCTGGCCGAGGTTCAGAGGAACAGTTCAGGGCAAAGAAAATATCGATGACACTTTAAATATTGATTGATGATTGCGTATCAGTATTAGGTCACTGTGGTCAAAGATCGTTGAGCTGATCGTAACCCACGGAGAAGTATGGTTAATGAACGGGCACATAAACCACTTTCTTGGTGTCAAAATATTCTTCCTTGAAATAATCAGAAAGATTGTAGAGGCTGTAAGGATTTTTTAAATCGTTCATTTCTTCATCCAAATCCCCACCTTTCAAGTAAAGTATTCCGTTGTCTAATTGGTGCGCTGACGTAGGCTTAATCCGGTTTCTTACCCAGCCGTGAAATTCTTTCATCCGTGTAACAGCCCGGCTTACGACAAAGTCATATTTATTTTTTACTTCTTCTGCCCTGATTTGTTCAGCCATTACATTTTTCAAGCCTAACGATTGAGCTACTTCTTTTACTACGGTGATTTTTTTTCCGATAGAATCCACCAGGTAGAATTCTGTTTCAGGGAAAAGTATGGCCAACGGGATTCCTGGGAAACCACCACCCGTGCCCACGTCCATCACGCGCGCTCCTTTATTGAAAGACATTACTTTCGCAATTCCCAACGAGTGCAGTACATGATTGATGTAAATATTTTCAATGTCTTTTCTGGAAATCACGTTGATCTTTTCATTCCAATCCTTGTAGAGTGCCCCCAACCTGGCAAATTGATCTTGCTGAGAAGGAGTAAGGCCATTGAAATACTGAAATACAATAGTGGCGTCTTGCAATTGGATAAAATTAGAGGTTATTTAATGGCTGGACTTACGCAAAGTTATGAACGTCATTGCGAGCACCTGCGATGGATTTGTGTGTTTGCGCGAAGCAATCTCCTGTTCGGAGGGATCGCTTCGCCCTCCCGCTCCCCCCGCTGGAACTCGCGATGACGTCAATTTATTAGTTTTGCGTAACATCAGTTAATGGTTCAAAGTTTAAAACTGTATGCGTGATGTTTTTTTCCTTATATGGTACTTTAATATTCCGGTTACCAAAACCAAAAGTAAATGAAAGCAATAATAAGTTGTTTAACGATTTCAATTTTTCTAACCGCCTGCGGCCAAAAGGAACAAAAGATTGAAGCCACCTTGTCGGAAAGGATAGATTCCTTACTTGCTTCGGTTCCTGATTTCAGTGGTGTGGTTTTACTTGCGGAAAAGGGAAAGTTGGTCTACCACAAGGCATTTGGTTATGCCAATGTTGAGAAAAGTCAAAAATTGGATACTACCTATATTTTTGAATTGGCCTCCGTTTCAAAACAATTTACGGCCATACTCATTGCGATGTTGCGCGAAGAGGGTAAACTAAACTATGATGACGCTGTAGAGAAATATTTACCAGAGCTTCCTTATCACGGAATTACCGTTCGTAATCTGCTCAATCACACTTCCGGGTTGCCTGATTATCAAAAATTAATGGACGAAAAGTGGGATAAAAGTAAAGTGGCCGGCAATGAAGATATTCTGGACTACCTAAAGAAATTCCATCCGCCTATCAATTTTAAGCCGGGCGAAAAATATGAATACAGCAACACAGGTTATGTGTTGCTTGGAAGTATCGTAGAAAAAGTCTCCGGGAAAGATTTTGCTTTTCTTTGCCAAGAACAGATTTTTAAGCCGCTGATGATGGGTTCTACAGCCCTCAGATCAAAACAAGAGAAAGATTTAATCTCAAACTTTGCACAAGGGTATATTTTTGATTCCAGCAAAGGACGATACATTCGAGCGGATTCATTTCCTTCTTCAAATTATACGATATGGTTGGGTGCACGCAAAGGTCCGGGACGTATTAGTTCCACTACCTCCGATTTGTTAAAATGGGATCAGGCATTGTACACAGAAAAATTAGTAAAGAAAGAAACCTTGCATGAACTGTTTTCTCCAGCCAAACTTACCAGCGGTGCCGAAAGCAATTATGGATTTGGCTGGATGCTGAAGAAGGATTCAACACTAGGCAATGTTGTTTTTCATACAGGTGATAACCCGGGATACAAGACCGAAATCATTCGATATATTGATAAACACAAGACGATTATCATACTTTGCAATAATGCGAACGATAAATTTGCATGGCTAGTACAAGAACTGGAGAACCGATTTAACCAGGCGCGGTAAGATCGCCAAATCAAAATAAAAACTATGAGCAATCCTCAAATTCAATCTTCTTCAATACGTGATCAATTCCCTTCGCTTCAACGAAAGCATAATGGGCTTTCTTTAGTCTTTCTTGATGGCCCAGCAGGAACACAAGTGCCCCTGGGCGTAATTGAGGCCATTACTCAGTATTATAAGAATTCAAACGCGAATTCTCATGGAGCCTTCATTACTACCCAAGAAACGGATCAAGTGATTTTGCAGATGAGAAAATCGATGGCCGAACTTTTGGGGGCAGAAAGTGAAAGTTCAATTTCCATAGGCCAAAATATGACGACACTCAACTTCGGATTAGCCCGCGCGTTATCTCGCGTTTTCAAGCCGGGAGACGAAGTGGTGATCACTCAATTGGATCACGAAGCAAATCGTGGGCCTTGGCTTTCGTTGCGTGATTTTGGAATCAAGGTCCGTGAAGTAAGGCTGCAGCCGAATGGTGTTTTAGATTATGATGACTTTGCCAACAAGGTGAACGAAAACACTAGGATGGTGTGCTTGGGCATGTCTTCAAACTGTATTGGCACGGTCAATGATTTTAAATTCGCCCGTGAACTCACCTACCGCTACAATGCTTGGCTATTGTTGGATGCCGTTCATTATGCACCTCACTTTTCAATTGATGTGCAACATATTGGCTGTGATTTCCTATTATGCTCTGCCTACAAATTTTATGGCCCGCATGTTGGTATCCTTTACAGCAAGCCTGGTATATTAGATCGGCTACCTACGGATCGCCTTCGCACGGCCGGTCAAATAGCCCCCGAATCAATTGAAACTGGAACACTCAATCACGCTGCTATCGCTGGGGTATCTGCTGCAGTTGAATTCATAGCCGGTTTGGGCACCGGAGCTTCTACTCGAGAAAAATTGATAACAGCGTATAAACAAATTAGTGCCCACGAGTTTGGGTTGGCCAGCACGTTATACAAT
>DAHVFH010000078.1 GCA_027317105.1 Cytophagales bacterium | reverse complement strand
CTTGTCGAAAGAAGAAGTTTCTTTCTTGGGATTAATACCAAAGTACCCCTCGGGCAGTTCAGGATGAATTTCGATCCCCCTAGTGACGAATAAATCATTATTTGCATCTATAAAATAATAAAAGTCAGTTCCTAAGAAAACTTCGTTAAGTAGGGAATTAATAGTTAAGTCCTTGGCCGTAATATTAATTTTTAAGGTGTCAATTTCTGATGGATTGTAATAAAGTTTCAAATCGGTTTGTGTTTCGAGTAGCGGAACCAACTCTTTGAAAGTTAAGGCAGTAAAATTTCCATTGATCGTGTCAACTGATTTTTGTTGAGCCTGAATAGTTTCGGCAAAACCTATCAATAAGCATAAGGGCAAGATGATTCTTTTCAACACATTCATTATTCCTGCCCTAATTCATAAAATGCTATAACTTTTGCTATTGACTCAATCCGTTTAGATTTAAATTTCAAGCGGCTCTTCTTGATGTATTTTTTCAACACCACTTTTTTATCTTCAAGAACATGAAGTACGGAAGATTTTGTTTTGACCGAATAGAATTGATTGCCCTTGTTGATGTAAATTCTGTTTTGATCCTCATACCGAACTTCCAGTTCGCGCGCATTGATGACTTCAATTCTTTTTTTCTGCCACTTGGCATAAAGCTTGGTTTGCCCATCATAAAGAAGCTCAAAGAAGCCTGTGCTTACCGGAGAATTCTGGTTGATGATTACCAAGCGGACAAACCGATGGCCATTGATAATAAAATACTTAAGCTTCTCAGAAATAAGTTCAAGCTTGACCGCACCAAACGAATGATCGAGGATTAGTTTGTCGTTAACGACATCATAAAGGAGCGGAATATTCTCATAATACATTCCATTATAAAACAGGTTGCCATCCACCCATTGATCAGTGCCGAAGTAGGGCTGGCCTTGATCATTGTTATGAGGAACGTACTCCTTAAAATAGACACCATTATAAAGACCTAAACTAGGGCCGATCGAGTTAAAATAGACAGCCCTGCTGTTATTATACGACTTTGACAAAAGGCTTACACGTTCCTGATTTTGGCCAAGCCCCACCAATGGCACGAAAAGGGAAAAAGCTAAACAATTTACGCTAAGTTTGAAGAGGTAATCTAAATGCACAGGCTAGCTCAATAGATTGTAATAACATCGACACAAACCATCTTCAAACACATTTTCAATACAGATAAATCACAAAGTAGATCATTCAATCTATATTTCAAAATAAAAACCTTTTTGTCGCTTGGACTACAGGAGTAAGGTTATTTTTTTTGTATTGAGGGCTGGCCAATTTAACTTAGGGCACCCCAGGAAGAACTTGATAAAGGAAAATTAAAAATTGCACAGCTAAAGGTTCATTTCTTGAATCCTTCCTATAAGTCATCTTGTTTTTCAAAACTCCAATCGGTAAGTTTAATCAAATTCAATCCAGCATGTTCAAAACCGAAATAAAGAAGCTTGAAAGTATGGCACGAAAGCTAGAGCCTTCGCAAACTGAAAGAGCTTCGGCACGCAAAGAAGTGATTTTGTATACAGAAAATTTTTTGAATAATATCGAAAAGATTAAGGCTTTCAATTACAGCCATGATAAAGGCCAAGGGCTCTTGAAGGCGCCCATAAGTGAGCGACCAATATCAATGAAGAAAGCCGTTCAACTCATAAAAAATAACGTGGACTATCCCGCTGCAAACCCTGCATCCGGTGGCTATTTAGGTTATATACCGGGAGGTGGCGTTTATTATTCCTCTCTTGGCGATTACTTGGCGGCTGTGACTAATCGTTTTGCCGGAATTTTTTATACTAGCCCTGGTGCTGTTCGAATGGAAAATATGCTGATCCAATGGACAGCAAAAATTTTGGGGTATCCTAGCAATTGTGGTGGCAACATTTCGTCTGGAGGCAGCCTTGCAAACCTAATTGGAATTTGCACCGCCAGAGATACAAAAGAAATCAACTCAAAAAATATCGATCGGTCTGTAATTTACTTATCTCCCCAGGCTCATCACTCTATCCATAAAGCAATTCGTATGGCCGGATTAGGAGAATGTATTATACGTCTTGTCGAGTTGGATAAAGGCTACCGGATTGATTCCGGACAATTAAAAAAACAGATCCTGGAAGATAAAAGAAAAAAACTCAAACCATTTTTGGTGATTGCGTCAGCGGGAACAACAGATGTAGGCGCGGTGGATCCGCTTCAGGAGATTGGTATGCTTGCCAAAGCCTATAAACTTTGGTATCATGTTGATGCGGCTTATGGAGGATTTTTTGCGCTTACTAAAAAAGGTAAGGCAAAACTTAAAGGGATTGAACTTAGCGATTCACTATCGATTGATCCCCACAAAGGATTATTTCTTCCCTACGGCATAGGGATTGTTTTGGTGAAAGACAAAAAAAGAATGAATGCGACTCATTATTATCAGGCTAATTACATGCAAGACTCCTTAAGTGAAAATGACGAAGCCTCACCGTGCGATGTTTCCCCTGAACTCACTAAACATTTCCGAGGTCTGCGAATGTGGTTGCCGCTACAGCTTCATGGCAAAAAACCATTTCGCGCTTGCCTTGAAGAAAAATTATTGCTGGCCAACTACTTTTACCGAGAGATAAAAAAACTGGGTTTTGTGACTGGCCCAAAACCTGATCTTACGGTGGTAACTTATCGGTTTGTTCCAAAAATTGGGAATGCAGACGACTTCAACAAAGAATTATTAGAAGCTGTAAAAATGGATGGCCGAGTATTTATCTCCAGTACTATTTTGGAGGGGAAATTTACACTTCGTTTTGCTTGTCTTTCCTTCCGCTCGCATTTAAATAATGTTGATCTTTTACTAAAAATCCTAAAAGCGGAGAAGCAAAAGATTGAACGAAGGCTAAAAGTTTAAAGGGTTGTAGCTCATAACTTTTCAAATGGAATTAATCACTGCATAATAAAATTAGAAAAGGAATAGTAAACACACTAAATTAGTGAGCTATTTTATAGTTCGATGCAATCATCAAAATTTTAATCCCTATTCCCTATGAGCCTTAAAAGAAGAGATTTTATAAAGCTATCCGCTGGAAGTGCCGCTGCTGGCACGGTAATGTTAACTGGTATTTCGTCTTGTGCATCCCCAAAAGATTCGCCATCGCCCACTGATGAACTAAAGTCAATGACGGATGATATTGTTCCCATCACAGTGAAAGAGCGCGAAGCTAGAATAGAAAAGGCGCAGCGGCTAATGGCTGAAAATAAAATTGAAGCTTTGCTTTTAGATTCAGGCACTTCATTGAAATATTTTACTGGCATAAGCTGGTGGCCGAGTGAACGAACGATGGTGGCTATTATCCCCGCTAAAGGAGAAGTGAAGTATGTGAGCCCGGCTTTTGAGGCGGATCGCTTACGTCAACTTATAAAAATAGGGAAAGACGTGAGGACGTGGGAAGAACATGAAAGTCCGTACCTTCAAATTGCTAATACAATTAAAGATCTTGGAATTCGCAATGGAAATATTGGAATCGAAGAACGCCTTCGCTTTTTTATTTTTGATGGTGTCCGAAAAGAGGCGACCCATTTAAATTATGTGAGTGGCGATCCGGTGAGTGTGCCCTGCCGTCTCATTAAATCAGCAACAGAGATCGCCCTTATGCAGCGGGCTACCGATATTACGATTGCCTCACATAAATTCATGTTGTCCATGCTTCATGAAGGAATGACACCTGAAGAATTTTCCAAACTTGCCGAAGAGTCACATGCCAAGCTTGGTGCATCAGGAGGAACCATGGTGAATTTCGGAGAAGCTTCTGCTTACCCGCACGGAAGCATTGAACCTCAGAAACTAAAGAAAGGCGATATCGTTTTAATGGATGGGGGATGCAGCGTTGGCGGTTATTCATCTGACATCAGTCGGACGGTTGTATTTAGTGCTGAACCGACCAAACGTCAGCGCGAAATTTGGGATTTAGAAAAGAAAGCGCAAGCCGCAGGATTTGCTGCTGCGAAAATTGGCGACCCTTGCGAAAATGTGGACATCGCTGCGAGGAAAGTGCTTGTGGACACAGGGTTTGGGCCAGGTTACAAGGTTCCTGGCCTTCCACATCGCACCGGCCACGGCATCGGTATGGATGGCCACGAGTGGGGCAACATGGTGTTGGGTAATAAATTGCCACTTCAGGCAGGAATGTGTTTTAGTATAGAACCGACCATTTCCATTTATGGGGAATTTGGCGTTCGCCTTGAAGATTGTGCATACATAACGGAAGCAGGCCCAAAATGGTTTTCAGAGCCAAGCATTTCGATTGACAAACCTTTTGCCTAGGCCAATTATTATTTCAATCCATAGACTACTACTTGTCCTGAAAATGTGGGGAGGTATAAATGCCCATTGGCAATAGTGGGGGATGAAAATTTAGCATAATTACCGGGCGCGTCACCCGAAGTTTGATTGCTATTCCAAAGTTCAGTGGAAATATTATTGGCGCTAAACGCCCTGACGATACCCCTCGTGACATTTGATTCCGCATCACCACTTTGTGCGTAGGCAGCCCAAACTATTCCTGTTCCGGAAGTGGTGCCGTTTGATGACACCGACAGTACCGCTCCACTTTGTCCTTGTGGGCCGGGAATGATGGAGGTGGTCTGGTTGCCAATCATGCTACTGGCGCGATTAAAAGGTAAGGCACGCAGTTGATCATTTTCAGACCACACGTAGATGAATTCTGTGCCACCCCCATTGTAATAAGCAGGCTGGCAATGAAGGTTTGCATAGATAGGTATCGTTTGTTGCACGTTATTCGTTGACGCTGAATATCCTCCCATATTATCCTTATTCAACAGATATAAATTACCATCCTTACCACCTGTAAAATAATAAGTTGAGTTGGGGATTAAGAAAGTACCCATTACGCCATAGTCAATATCATTCCTATTAAGATTAACGTAATTAAATGGTGTGAAATAACTGGTCACCTGTAAAGTATTCCCTGACGGGGTAAGTTTTATGGCACTCTCCGATCGCCCCGAAAGGTCAGTGGGATCGGGACTTGCCGTATTTTCTGCTGTGCCGTTTGCATCTTCCGAATAGGGTGAAGGTTTGCCAACGGTACCATTGCCGGTCGTCACATATAAATTGCCTTGCGAATCTGCAGCGATACCCATTCCACTTTGCCAAATGCCTCCCTCTTCTCCGTTGGGAGTATCGTTGTAAAGCTTCTATGCTATATAAGTAGGCGCTTAGGGAGAAGTAGTCCATTCGCTAAATTAGCGAAGGCTACAAAATATATGTTTCAATATTAACCCTAAACGCCATGACTAAAGTTACAGCAA
>DAHVFH010000041.1 GCA_027317105.1 Cytophagales bacterium | reverse complement strand
AAACGGCAAACAGTCCATAAGGCAGTGGTGATTCAGCACGAGCTGGAATGTACTCCATGATGATCAATGAAATACCTGCAAAAAATACGATCAAGCCCCATTTCAGCGAAGAGTACTTATTGTGCTCTGTTTTAAAATTTTTGAAAATGGCTTGCGTATCATCGTTGACGAATCCCTTTTCAATCATTTTCTTTTTAAGGATGTAATCCGTCATCACTTTGGCAAAGAAATAAACCGCAGCCCCTAAAGTACCTAGAACGGCAATAGGCATTAATACGTCATGAAGATTATGGTCCATAGTTTTAAAATTTAGTTTTTCTGTTTTATTGATTATAGAGCGTGAGACACGGAGCGAAGTATAGATGTTGCAGAAGACTCAAAAAATTTATGGGAGATACTGGATACTACTCACTGGCCGATAGAATCGAGTATCCAGAATCCAGCCGCAAGTTTCCTGCATCTTTTTCGCTAACTTCCTGCAACATCCCGTTTAAGCTTTGTGTCTAACCCCGAAATGATAGATGATCACGCGCTAGTGTCGCGAATTATTAGTGACGATAAGCAGGCTTTCAGGTTGCTGATCAAGCAAAATGAGCGGCTTGTGGCGCACATGGTCGCCAGGCTGATAGACCGAAATGAAGACCGAGAAGAACTTTGTCAGGATGTATTTTTGAGGGTTTATGAAAAAATCGGTGAGTTTAATTTTCAATCTAAACTCAGCACCTGGATTGCCACCATCGCCTATCGGATGGGAGTCAATCATTTAAGAAAAAAGAAAATCCGGATGAGTGATATTCCGGATGAAGAAAGTTTTACTTCTCATTTTATTTCTTCTGATGATCCACAAGAAAGTCTGGAAGACCATGAACTTGAAGCGATAACCTTAAAACTGATTGACCTACTTCCTCCTCATTATAAGACTATATTAACTTTGTATCATGTAGATCAGATGAACTACAATGAAATCGGTGAAATCACCAATCTGCCGGAAGGAACCGTTAAGAGTTATCTTTTTCGTGCCCGGAATTTATTAAAAGAGAAAGTAAAGAAGTACCTTGGTAAAGAACAATTATTATGAGTTACACAGACGAAGAATTGCAAAATAAATTTGATCGCCAGAAGTTTTCTGGTGAGGGAATTGATGCGGAGTCCTATCGATCCGTTTTTGACGCACTGAAACAAGAACCCCATTATTCACTGCCCCTTAATTTTGCTGACAAAATGGTTGATCTTGTAGAAGCAAAAGAAAATCAAAAGCAATCCTCACGAGATACCTTTTGGTTTGCCTTTGGGTTGGCTTTGTTTGTTGTTGGATCCGGTGTGGCCGTTTACTTAACTAATTTCAAACTTTCGGTTGGGGTGTTCAAATTTGCTTCAGGATACCAAGGATTACTAATTTTCGCCATCACCTTTGTGTTGTTGCTAAACTGGGTTGACAGTAAGCTAATCCGAAAAATTAAGGCATTTTAGGTTTAGCCCAATTAAAAGGCTGCCTATCTTAAAGCCTCCGTTTAAATAATTTCTGTAACCTTGGGGCGGCAAATCAGTAGATTGCCTTATTCACATTTTAAATTCAATTATGAAGAAGATAAGTACCCTATTTTGGGTGATGTTTCTGGTGATGTTTCTATTGATCGGAAGCACCTATGCCCAAGAACCAAAAAAAGAAGTCAAGGCTGACACCGTAAAAAAGGAAAAGCCGAAAAAGAAAAAAGACCTTCCGCTAGAAATTGGTAGAAGAGTACCGATCAGCACCAACGAAGGAACATGGATGTCGCTCGATGTGAGCCCCGATGGCAAAACCGTTGCCTTTGATTTTTTAGGCGACATCTTTACCATGCCCATTACAGGCGGCCAACCCACGCAGTTCACAAAAGGAATGGCCTTCGATTCGCAGCCTAAATTTTCTCCTGATGGAACGAAGATCCTTTTCCTCTCCGACCGCAGCGGAGGCGAAAATATTTGGTGGTTTTCGGTGGACAAAAAAGACTCGATGCAAGTAAGTAAAGGAAATATCGATCATTATCAATCAGCCGAATGGACACCTGATGGTAACTATGTAGTCGGTTCACGTGGCACACGCAATCTGAAATTATGGTTGTTCCATAAAGATGGAGGTTCAGGAGCTCAATTGATTACCAAGCCAGATTATTTAAAAACGGTGGAGCCCGCCTTCGGCCCCGATGGACGCTACATCTGGTTTGCTCAAAGACGTTCCGCCTGGAATTATAACGCCCAATTCCCGCAATACCAACTGGCTACCTACGATCGCGACAACGGTGAGATCGAAGAGAAAACAAAACGCTATGGCTCAGCCTTCACCCCAACCCTTTCTCCCGATGGAAAATGGTTGGTGTATGGATCGCGTTACAACGACAAGACGGGATTAATTATTCGTGATCTAAAATCGGGTGATGAAAAATGGCTGGCTTACCCTGTGCAGCACGATGAACAAGAATCCATTGCACCTCTTGGTGTATTGCCCGCGATGTCCTTCACACCCGACAGCAAAGAAGTGGTCGCTTCTTATGGAGGGAAATTTTATCGCGTTCCCGTGGCCGGTGGCGAGGCCATCAACATTCCCTTTGAAATGAAAACGGAATTTTTACTTGGGCCTCAGGTTAACTTCAAGTATCCGATAAAAGACGACAAGGACATGATCGTCACGCAAATTCGTGATGCCGCAGTGTCGCCTGATGGAAAGAAAGTTGCCTTTACCGCACTCAATAGGTTGTACACAGTTGATTTGCATGGTGGAACTCCTACGCGAGTTACTTCCAATAATTTTACCGAAGCACAACCTAGCTGGAGTCCTGATGGAACGCAATTGGCTTGGGTGTCTTGGGAAGACAAAGGCGGTTATCTCTACAAAATAAATTTCAAGTTGAAGGGAGCCAAACCGCAAAAGCTCATTACCGAACCAGGACTTTATACTGAACCTGCCTGGTCTTATCAAGGCAACAAAATTGTTTTTCTTCGTGGCGCTTCCAGCAATTTCAAAGAAGACCCCAACCCCTATGCCTCTTTTGCAAACCAGGATGAGATTGTGTGGGTTAGCGGTGATGGCGGGAAAGTGAATTTCATCGATCGATCAAAAGGCAGAACTACGCCCCACTTCACGAAGTCAAACGACCGCATATATTTGTACAGCGGCAAAAAAGAAAAAGGGCTGCTCTCCATACGCTGGGATGGAACGGATGAAAAAATCCATTTGAAAGTTTCAGGCATCATTACGTATGGCTCACTGTTGAGTGAGACGAATTGCCTGTTAGTCGAATCGACTACGGAGCCTAAACGTGAGCCTACCAATGCCGATGTTATCCGCATGGCTCCAGAAGGTGATCAGGCGTTGGCACAAATCAACAATGAAATCTATGTGGTAACTGTTCCCACAACCGGTGGCGACACGCCTACCATTGCGGTGGCTGAGGCCGATAAAGCGCAGTTTCCTTCTCGTAAACTTACTAAGCTTGGTGGCGAATTTGCCAGTTGGGCCAGCAATGCCAAAACCGTTTACTTCACTTTAGGCAATGCCTTTTTCACCTATAATTTAGATTCCGCGAAAGCGAAAGACGAGGTGCTGAAAAAAAAGAAAGCCGCGGAAGAAAAACTGAAAGAAAATGGCAAAGAGGAAAAGAAGGATGAGAAGAAAGACGATAAAAAGGATGAAAAGA
>DAHVFH010000069.1 GCA_027317105.1 Cytophagales bacterium | reverse complement strand
GTCTTTAGATGATCAATGTCAAGAGCAAAATATTCAAACCGGAGCAAATCAACTTCTCTCGGTTCTGCATCCGTTGATTTAAGCGACTCAATGGTATAGGCTGGGATTTCTTTTTTCATCTTTTAAAACTCCAACCAGTTTCAATTATAAGTAAAAAGTGCCATATTCTCCTTTAGTCAGTCCATTATTAAAGACCCCAATTTAGTAATTTTGCTGTTGTTATTGAGTTAACATCAACTCTAACTGTAAATATGAACATTATAACACCTTGAATCATGAAAATTTACGAAATCAAAAAAGTACTTGTTCCGATAGACTTTTCTTCGGTTTCATTAAACGCGCTAGAATCAGCAATAGCGATTTGTAAACGTCAACTTGCCACCCTTACGTTAATCCATGTAGTAGAAAATACCTACGTGCTTTATCCACCCGAAGCCGGAGGAATTGCCAGTGCAGTTCTTCCTGAGCTAATAAAAAACGCGAACGAAAACTTGAATGAGCTTGCCAAAAAATTGAGGCTAAAACATGACATTGTAATCAACCACATCGTTCAGTCAGGCAATCCTGCCGATGAAATTTGCCGATGGGCAATTTACAAGGAATCTGATCTTATTGTCATGGGCACGCATGGCGCCTCGGGGCTCCGCGAGTTTTTTCTGGGTTCAAATGCCTACCGTGTCGTAAAAAATGCAAGCTGCCCAGTGATGTCAATTCCAGGCAGAAACCGATGGATTGATTTCAAAAAAATCCTTTTCCCCATTCGCATGGTGCCGCACGCCCTTGATAAGTATGAAGTGCTCCGTCCGATTCTTCGCAAGAACGGGTCATCCCTTCATATTGCAGGAATTGTGAAAAAGGATGACACCACTGGTTTTATTGAAATGAAAGCCCTGATTGATACCGTAAAAAAGAAAATTGATGACGATGATGTTATCTGCGGAAGCAAGGTCTATTATTGTGAAAATGTGGCGCCTCAAGTGCTCGAAATTTCGGAAGCGGAAAAGCCAGACCTTATTGTAATTACCGCTACGTTGGATACTTCCCTGCGCGAATTTTTCTTAGGCCCTTACACGCAAGATATCGTTAACCACTCTCATTTTCCGGTACTCAGCATCCGTCCTGAAACATCAGTCGATTCGGTAAAATCAATGGCCGTTATTCCGGGCTATGAATCACCACTTGCAACCCGAGCAATGGCTTGATAGCATTGAAGGAAGGCCAAATCAAAAGAATTAATTTACTAAAAAGAAAAAACATGAAAGTAGAAATAGCGCATTTGACAATGAAAGATTATCTCGATTTGAAAGAAGGTATGCTGGAAGCATATTCTTCTTGGGGTGTCTATTGGCGCGACCATCAAATCGAACACCTCCTTTCCCTGTTCCCGGAAGGGCAACTATGCATTAAGGTAGATGGCAAATTAGTAGGTGCTGCGCTTTCCCTCATTCTTGATTACGGTACCCTAGGCGACAACCATACCTACCAGAACGCTACAGGAAATTATACCTTCGATAACCATAATCCTGAAGGTGATGTTTTATATGGCATTGAGATTTTCATTCGGCCAGATTATCGTGGCTTGAGGTTGGGTAGGAGATTGTATGATGCCCGAAAAGAACTTTGCGAAAAACTTAATCTTAGGGCCATTATTGCTGGGGCCAGGATCCCTCGTTATAGCGAACATTCCAAAGAATTTACACCCAAGGAATACCTCGAAAAAGTTAAGCATAAAGAAATTTATGATCCTACGCTTACCTTTCAAATAAGCAATGAGTTTCACGTCCGGAAAATTCTTAAGGGTTATATGCCGGGCGATGCAGAATCATTGGAATATGCAGCTTTGATCGAGTGGATCAATATTTATTATGAGCCAAAATCCAAGCTGCTCAATGAAAATAAAACCAACGTCCGATTAGGGTTAGTGCAATGGCAAATGCGACCGTTTAAAGATTTTGACACTTTATGCGAACAAATCGAATTTTTCATAGACGCGGCGTCAGGGTACAAATCAGATTTTATTCTTTTTCCCGAATTTTTCCATGCTCCTCTGATGGCCGAGTACAATGACTTGGCGGAAGCGGAAGCCATTCGCGGATTGGCAAAATACACCGAACAACTCAAGAAAAAATTTGCCGAATGGGCGATCTCTTTCAATTCTAATATTATAACGGGGAGCTTTCCTGAATTGAAAGATGGCAAACTTTATAATGTAGGATACCTTTGTCATAGAAATGGTAAAGTAGAAGAATATCAAAAACTGCACATCACACCAAGCGAACGGGAAGCCTGGGGCCTTGTAGGTGGTGACTCGTTGAAAGCGTTTGATACCGACTGCGGAAAAATCGGCATCTTAATTTGCTATGATGTGGAGTTTCCGGAACTGCCAAGGTTGTTGGCCGATGAGGGAATGGATATTCTTTTTGTTCCCTTCCTAACTGATACCCAAAGTTCTTTCATGCGGGTGAAACATTGCGCCCAAGCCAGGGCCGTTGAAAATGAATGCTTTGTGGCCATTGCAGGTAGTGTTGGCAATCTGCCTAAAGTAAACAATATGGATATCCAATATGCGCAATCGGCCGTGTTCACCCCTTCTGATTTTTCGTTTCCTACCAACGGGATCAAGGCCGAGGCAACACCCAACACAGAGATGGTTCTCATCGTGGACGTAGATCTTGAATTACTGAAAGATCTACATCACAACGGATCTGTGACTAACCTAAAAGACAGACGCAAAGATCTGTATCGCTTGGAAGCGATCAAGTCCTCCAAATTAATTGGCGTGCTTGAGTTCTCTGTAGCCTAAATGAAGTGAAGAAAATAAGCCCTGAAAAATTCAGGACAAAGTTAACCTATAAAAAAAACGATTATGACAAATACAAAAAAAATTGCTACCGGATTTGCTACCGGAATATTACTTGGAATTTCCCTTGGGCTTCTTTTTGCCCCTAAAGAAGGATCAAAAACCAGAACATTGCTTAAAGATAAAGCCAAATCACTGGCTGATTCCGCAACCAAAACTTTTGATCAGGCAAAGAAGAAATTGAGTATGAAAAGCCATCACGAACCAGTTTCCGCTTAACCTTATCAAACAAACCTAAACAATTCTAAGCCTCTTCGAAAGGAGAGGCTTTTTTAGGAATTTAAGGAACCCAAACCTAATTTGGCGCATCGCATTCATGAATATACTTATCATCGTAATATTTTGCATTGGCTATCTCTTCATTGCCTTTGAGCATACCGTAAAAATCAACAAAACAGCCACAGCCCTTGTTACCGGTGTACTCTGCTGGACAGTATATATTCTTAATGCGGACGCTCCTACTGTAACCCACCAGCTATTGGAACAGCTTGGCGAAATCTCAGGCATCCTTTTCTTCCTAATGGGCGCGATGACAATCGTTGAGCTAATCGATTCCCATGATGGTTTCGAAATCATTAACCGGGCCATTACCACCGACAGCCGAAAAACGCTTTTATGGATTATCTGCCTGCTCACATTTTTTCTGTCTGCCGTATTGGACAACCTCACCACAACCATCGTGATGGTAACCCTTTGCATCAAGTTAGTTCGATATTCCAGCTACCGCATGCTCTTTGTTGGGATGATCATCATCGCTGCAAATGCTGGCGGTGCCTGGTCACCGATCGGTGATGTTACCACCACCATGCTTTGGATCGGTGGACAGATTTCCACTACTGTGATTGTCCGTAATTTGTTCGTCCCGAGTTTGATGAGTCTTTTTGTGCCTTTATTAATTGCCACTTTTTTGATGAAGGGTGAAGTACAAACGAAGGAGGAGAACAAGACCAAATCACACGCAAACACAAAGCTTACCAATGAGCAACAGTTAATTTTTTTTAGTGGGATATCGGCACTACTATTCGTGCCAATATTTAAAACAATAACACACCTTCCTCCCTTCATGGGCATGTTACTAGGGCTAGGGTTTCTTTGGATTTTGACGGAGCTCGTTCACCGGAATAAAAACGAGGAGGAGAAACAAAAGCTTTCGGTTATCCGGGCATTAGAACGGATGGACGTGCCAAGCGTGCTTTTCTTTTTGGGTATTTTACTTGCCGTAGGCGTGCTTCAGCATACTGGGCAACTCACCCAACTTGCCAAAGCACTGACCAGTACATTTGACAGTGAGAAAATCATTTTAACGATCATCGGCATTTTCTCTGCCATCATCGACAACGTGCCGATTGCTGCAGCTACGATGGCCATGTATCCACTTGATACATACCCCATGGATCACTCCTTTTGGCAACTTCTTGCCTTTTGTGCTGGTACCGGTGGTAGCCTTTTAATCATTGGATCTGCAGCGGGTGTTGCCGCCATGGGAATAGAGAAAATCACTTTCGGATGGTACCTTAAAAATATCTCCTGGCTTGCCCTGATTGGTTACCTGGCCGGAATCGCCACCTTTATCTTGCAGGAAAGGCTATCTTTTACCCCTTGAGTTATTTTGAAAGGCAGGTTGAAATCTGACCTGATTTCATTGCATTATTTTGACTTATCTTCGCGAAATTTTATTTGCTTTCTAATATTTCATAAATTTTATCAAGTTGTATGCGTCTTTATCAGAAAAACATTTTCTTACTTATACTTCTCAATTCTATTGGTTTACTTGCCTGTGCGCAATACAATGAAACGATTCGGGCCGACAGGCCGGGCCAAGGTATCAGTGCTTTTACTGTTGGCACAGGAATCTTTCAGGTGCAAAGTGGTTGCAACATTTTCGGCACCAGCAATAGTGCTAATGGAATTAAAACAAATGGTTTTTTGAACAATACCGTAGTGCGTTATGGCATTACCGAGCAATTCGAACTCAATTATCAGTTTGACTATCAAACACAGTCTGTTACCCAAAATGACGTTAAAACCGTTCAAAAAGGAGTAGATGCCATGGACTTGGGTATGCGCTACCATATTTACACGGGTAAGGGACTTGCTCCGAGTGTTGCTTTTCAATTTGCAACGCGGTTGCCTATTTTGGGAAAGGATTATGTGATAAAAGACCTAGCTCCGCGGTTTAGTATCGTAACCACGCAGCATTTAACAAAAGAAATTGCACTAACCACTGTTTCTGGTGCCTCTTGGAACGGCAATAACAGTGTTGCACAGGGAAACTATGTGGCCAACATTTCCTTCCCACTCTTCGCGAGGATTGGAGGTTATGTGGAGAATTACGGCAACTTGCAAAACGGGGTGTTTTCTACTTACTTCGATGGCGGGTTCGCTTGGCTAGTTACCAACGATCTGCAACTCGGTCTTTATGGAGGTTATGCCAGCAACAAGGGGGTAAATAGTTTTTTTGTCAGTTCGGGTATATCCTGGCGAACCAAGCGAAGAAGTGCTTCTAAGGGATAAAAAAGAAGGATTCAATTACATTTTTACCATGAAAAGAATTTACCCCACTTTGCTGTTTACAATAGCTTCTTTTTCCGCTGCGTTCTCACAATTCAACGAAACCATCCGGGGGAAACGGCCTGGACAATCCATTGGTGCGTTTACTGTAGGGGAAGGGATTTTTCAAATACAATCCGGTTTCGACAATTTCAGCAACTCGCAGGACATGACCAAAAAAGGATACTTAAACAATACGGTGCTTCGCTATGGCTTCACCCGTACCTTTGAAGTGAGCACGCTTGTGGAATACAGAACCCAGGAAGTGATACAAAACGATACAAAAATTACTCTTAATGGCTTAGATGGTATGGATGTGGGCTTCCGAAAACATCTCTATACAGGCAAAGGAATTCTTCCTAATATTGGATTTCAATTCCGTGTGCGGCTGCCCGTGTTGAGCCAGGATTATAAAATCAAAAATCCAGCTCCCCGTTTTATCATTTCTACCAGCCATAACTTCTCCAAAACGTATTCCCTTATTACGAACTGGGGAGCCTCCTGGAGTGGCAACAACACCGCTGCGCAAGGGAACTATACCATAAATTTGTCGCATCGCTTCAATTCAAAAGTTGGAGTATTTATCGAAAACTACGGAAGCCTTTTGCAAGGCACGTATTCCTCTTACTTTGACGGAGGCTTTGCCTGGTTAGTGAACAAGGATTTACAACTTGACCTGTATGGTGGTTATAGCATAAACCGAGGCGTGAGCGCCTATTTTATTAGCACGGGGGTCTCCTGGCGAACTAAACGACCGGAGTTTATTCTCAAAAAAATTCAAGACAAACTATGAAAAAGATAATCAGTAGCCTCTTTCTAATAACCGCACCTCTCTTTTATTTGATGGGGCAGGGTAAGGATACCCTCCATGCAAATAAACCGGACTTGATCTTAAGGCAGATGGACAGCGTCAGGCGCATGGACTCTATTCGAAGAAGCGAATTGGTGCAAGAGATTCAACGGTTGAAAGGATCCTCCAACCAAAAACAGCGCGAAGCGCTAGCCTTGCAATTACAAAAAATAGAACAAGAAGATTCGGTTAAAAAAGAAAAGCAACGCCAACTCTTGCAAAAGCTGAAGGCTTCCGCCAAAGGTGCTGCCGTAGCTCCTTTTAAAGATACGCTGTTTCTAATCTATACGGCTATTGGAAGTTTTAGCGCCCAAGATAGGGCAACTGCCATCAGCAAGAAAATTGAAATACTGTACAAGGATAGTGAATTTCAACCCGACTCCCTGCAGGTAGTGCTTTCAGATGTTTCTCCTGAAATTGTTTATCAGGATTTAACCGTGATGAGCGTCAATGAGTTGGAAGCATTGTGGTTAAACCAAAAAGCGGCAGCCTTGGCCAAGTCCTACAATCAAATCATAAAAAAAGCGATACTTGATCATCGTAAAGCCAACAGTATTCTAAACATCGCTTTACGCGTGGCCGCTATTATCGCTATCATCGCGGGTGTTTATGCTATCATTCTACTGATCAATCGAGTCTTCAAAAAACTTAATCAGCGTTTTAGGGGGTTAAAAGACAAAGCCCTAAAAGGAATTCGCTTCCGGGGTTACCAATTTTTGGATAGCGATCGTGAATTGCAGGTTATCCTTTTTCTTTTCAATATCCTTCGGTTGCTCGTCATCGGATTAGCCCTCTACATTGCCCTGCCTCTGCTGTTTAGTGTGTTTCCTTGGTCTCGCGGCATTGCGAATACCTTGATCGGGTGGATTGCCTCTCCATTGAAGCGTGTTGCCACTGGGCTTATCCATTATTTGCCTAACCTCTTTACTATTTTGGTCATTGCCACTGTAACACGGTATGTGATTCAATTTCTAAAATTCCTTGCCAGCGAAATTGAAAAAGGGGTGCTTACCCTGCCTGGATTTTATCCCGACTGGGCAAAACCTACACTGAATATTGTAAAGTTTCTGATTTACGCCTTTAGTTTCATCATCATATTTCCTTATTTGCCTGGCTCAGACTCACCCATCTTTCAAGGGGTTTCCGTTTTTGTTGGCGTACTCTTTTCGTTGGGGTCGTCCTCGGCCATCTCCAATGCAGTAGCCGGCCTCGTAATCACTTACATGCGACCGTTTAAAGTTGGCGATCGTATCAAAATTGGAGAGTTGGTGGGTGATGTCATCGAAAAATCATTATTGGTGACCCGAATCCGCACGATCAAAAATGAATCCATAACTATCCCCAACGCTACTATTTTATCAGGCCATACGATTAATTACACAACCTCTGCCAAAGAATTGGGGCTAATTTTGAACACCGCTGTGACCATTGGGTATGATGTTCCTTGGAAACAGGTACACGAACTGCTGGTTCAAGCGGCTTTAGCAACAAATGGAATCATGAAAGATGAGAGCCACAAGCCGTTTGTTTTTCAAACCAGCTTGGACGACTTTTATGTATCCTATCAGCTCAATGCCTATACCGATCAATCCCATCAAATGGCACGGATTTATTCTGGTCTTCACCAAAACATTCAGGATAAATTCAATGAAGGTGGTGTTGAAATTCTTTCGCCACATTATCGTGCGGCCCGCGATGGTAACATGACGACCATACCCGCTAATTACCTGCCTTCTAATTATAAGGCGCCAACATTTAATGTGTCTGTTGATAGTCCGCAAAAATCTACTAGCGAGTAATGGAAAAAATTTTCATCGAAATGAATATCCCCGAATTTTGGCATAAGCCAATCTTGCTGGGATTGTGGATTATTCTACTATGGTTGCTTAGTAGTTTCATCAAAAGCCGGGTGAGGAGTGGGAAACTAGAAAACCAAAGTCAGTATGTAGTAAACAAAGCAATAACGTTTGGTACATACCTCGTCTTTCTTCTAGTAGTTGGGATGCTATACAGCTCCCGATTAGGAGGATTTACGGTAGCCCTGGGTGTAGCCGGGGCAGGCATTGCCTTTGCCCTTCAGGAGGTGATTGCCAGCTTTGCCGGTTGGCTCGCCTTGCTTTTTGGCAACTTCTATAATCCAGGAGATCGTGTTCAGCTTGGGGGCATCAAAGGCGATGTAATTGACATCGGTATTTTGCGCACTACGCTCATGGAAACCGGACAATGGGTGGATGGCGATTTGTATAATGGAAGAATTGTGCGCATCGCCAACAGCTACGTTTTTAAAGAGCCGGTGTTCAACTACTCCAGCGACTTTCCCTTTCTGTGGGATGAAATCAAAATACCCGTTCGCTATGGAAGCGATTATGAAAAGGCCCGGAAGATTTTTACTGAAGTTGTAACCGAGGTAACTATTGCCTACAGCAAGGAAGCCGAAACCACCTGGGCTACGATGACGAAAAAATACAGGGTAGAAAAAGCAACGACCGAACCAATTGTAACCTTGGTGGCCAATGACAACTGGATCGAATTTACAATCCGATACGTGGTTAACTATAAGAAAAGAAGGATTACCAAAGACCAATTATTTACTTCCCTTTTGAATAAAATAAAACAAACGGAGGGAAAAGTACAGTTGGGTTCAGCTACCTTTGAGTTAACCGCATTGCCACCGCTTTCCATACATGTAAAGCAAGATTGATTCTATGGACGATTTTTTTAACTATACGATTTTTAAAAGCGGTGAGTTTTTGCTCACCACGGGCGATTTGATTTTACTGTTTTTTATTTTCTTGTTAATCCGCACGTTGCTCTTCGGGCTAAGAAAATTTTTGTACCGCTACTTTCTGAAAAGGCGGATTGATCGTGGGCGGAGTCATGCAATCTATTTATTGATTAAATATTTTGTTTGGACCATCACCATCGTTGCCTCGCTCGAAATGGTGGGGATCCACGTAACCTTTTTTATAGCTGGTTCTGCCGCCTTGTTGGTGGGGCTTGGCCTAGGCCTTCAACAGATATTTCAAGACCTGGTGTCAGGCGTTTTTATTTTGATCGAGGGCACGATAAAAGTCAATGATGTGATTGAGATCGATGGTATGGTAGGCCGAATTTTTTCGGTAAACCTTCGCACATCACAAGTTTTTACCCGCGATGGCATCATCATCATTGTACCCAATCACAAGTTCATTGTAGAGAAGATTACCAACTGGAGCCACAACTCAGAAAGCACCCGCTTTAAATTGGACGTGGGCGTAGCCTATGGCAGCGATGTAGAAAAAGTAAGAACGATTTTGCTAGCCTGTGCGCACAGCCATGCTGAGGTTTTAAAATTTATTTCCGATGAAGATCATAATCCATTTGTCCGATTTTCTGATTTTGGCGATAGTTCGTTGAAATTTGAATTGTTTTTTTGGACGACCAACATCTTCAATGTAGAGTTTATCAAAAGTGATTTGCGCTTTGAGATCGATAAAAAGTTTAGAGAACAAGGTGTGACGATTCCTTTTCCACAGCGCGATATTCACATCAAAGGCAGATAACCAATTTTTCAGAGGATGAATCCAGCCAAAAAACTAAATGAACTTCATGCGACCGCTATCTGCGGTAATGATATTACTTCCTCATGCCTTTATGTTTCCGCCCTCACTATTGTTTATGCGGGACAATATGCATGGATTGCCTTGCTCATCGTAGCAGGCGTACTGTTCTTGTTTCGCAGAATCTATGGCGAAGTGGTTGGTGCGCTTCCGTTGAATGGGGGCGCCTATAATGTTCTTTTGAACACCACCAGTAAAAGCAATGCGTCCGTGGCGGCATGCCTCACCATTCTTTCCTACATGGCTACTGCCGTGATTTCCGCCTCCGAAGCAATGCACTACCTGCATACCCTGATGCACGCACTTCCTGTGATGCTTGCAACGATAGGGCTACTCACTTTCTTCCTGTTCCTTACGATCGGTGGAATTTCAGAATCTGCTGTTGTGGCTACAGTCATTTTCATTTTTCACTTGGCCTCCATGGCCTTATTGATTGGCAGCGCAATCTGGTTTGTAGCCGTCAATGGATTCGAAATTACACTTGCCAATTTTAAAATGCCTCTAAAGGGAAGCATTTCTTCAGCCATTTTCTTTGGTTTTTGTGCGGCCATGTTAGGCATCTCTGGGTTTGAAAGCTCCGCTAATTTTGTAGAAGAGCAGCAACCGGGTGTATTCAGAAAAACTTTAAGAAACATGTGGTTGGCCGTAACCATTATCAATCCCTTGATGGCGCTCGTGGCCATTATGGTGCTATCAAGGGTTGATGTAATCCAGCACCAGGAAGCATTGCTATCGCATATTGGATTCAACACTGGAGGTCAATGGTTAAGTACACTTATTTCAATTGACGCAGTGCTGGTGCTCAGTGGTGCTGTACTTACGGCTTATGTAGGTGTTGGTGGTTTAATTAAGCGAATGGCCCTTGACCGTATTCTCCCACAATTCACGCTGAAAGAAAATAGGCGAGGAAGTGCATACCGCATCCTATTCCTGTTTTTCGCATTGTGCATTTCAATCTTGCTCGTTACGGATGGTGATTTGGGTGCTTTGGCAGGCGTATACACCATCAGCTTTTTGGCGGTGATGACGTATTTTGGAATTGGGAATTTTCTATTGAAAATGAAACGAAGCAGTTTGCCCCGGCCTGTTTACGCCTCTCCCTTTGTGGTGGCTGTTGCGATAGCTGCAGTGGTCATTGCGCTATATGGAAATATTAAGATGCACCCCGAATACCTATTGGTGTTTCTTCAATACTTTGTTCCGGCTATCGTAATTATCCTTTTGATGTTGAATCGAAAAGAATTATTGAAAATGAGCTTAGTCGTCATCGATAGTTTTTTTGATACGATATCCGAAACAGCCAGAGTCAGCCGGATTAGGGTCAATTTTCTTATGAACCGATTGAGCAAGCAGCAATTTGTTTATTTTTCGAAAGCGGACTCAATTGCCTCACTGAATAAAGTGATGATGTATGTACAAGAAAACGAAGCCACCAATTTGTTAAAAATTGTAACGATATTAAAAGATGATCAAGAAATTCCTTCTGGTTTTTTAAATGACCTCGCAGTCCTTGATAGAGCGTACCCCGAGATCAATATAGAATTTGTTCAGCTTCGAGGAATATTTAACCCGGAATTAATTGCCAAATTAAGTGCCGATTGGAAGGTGCCAATCAATTTTATGTTTATCGCTTCCCCAGGCAATAAATTTCCCTATCAAGTCGCGGAGTTAGGTGGCGTCCGTTTGATTATTTAGATCGAACCCATCTAAAATTTTAGTATAAAAAATCCAATACGAATCACGATTCCGCGTGTTAATTCTTACCTTTAAATAGTAAACTTTAAAAAGCTAAAAATGAAAAGAATTATATCTACATTATCGCTCATCTCTCTTCTCGTAATGGTGGGACAATCGCAATCCCTGACCGGGGGTTGTTTTGATGAATATACCACACTGTTCAAAATACGTGGCGCTAAGTTTGTTACCGATGGCGACCAAAAAATCGTGCTGGCCACAAGGGGTGGAGACAACCTTAGTCATTGTTTCATGGGAAAAGTTACGGTGAAAAATGGCGAAATCATTTTCCCCGTATCGATTGAAAAAGAAGATGGTACTTTTGAGATTTTCAAGACTGAATTAACCCCCGCATTTAAAACTGAGTCACCAACAAGCAGTCTAAAAATTGAAGGAGGAAAGACCATTACTTTCCGAACAACAGAAAATGATTTGGTAAAAATATTCTTTATTTCCTTTCTTGAAGCCAAACCAAAAGCCAATAAAATTGCTCCCTCAGCAAAGTCATTTTTGAAGTAAGCTAAATCAAAGCAACATATAGTTGAGAGATTAACTACAGACCAATTAAAATCAACCCTCCCAGCTCCAGGAGGGTTGATTAGTTTTAAGGCCAATGGAAACCAGATCAAGGTCAAACTTGCCAGTGTGTAGTGAAACAATGGGGCAGCATTTGTCCATTATTCAAAAACGAACTTCAATTGTCTCGGTGCTTTTCTTTATTAAACATCTACAGAAAATTTTAACCTTCCACCAAGTCCCTCTCGAACAATTCTCATTAGTGTAGTTAGTCGAATGTCACTTGCGTTATTTTCAATTCTTGAAATATAGTTTTTCGTAGTGCCCACTTTAACTGCAAGCTCCTCTTGCGTTAAATGCTGCCTTTTTCTTGCCTCTTGAATAAGGACTCCGATTTTAAAAGTCTCGAAATCTTCTTCATACTTCTCACGGGCCACTGAACCTTTTTTTCCGTACTTTTTGTCAAGATGGTCATCCCATGAAGTAAGGCTTCTATCTTTTACTTTTGTTGTCATAATATTCCTTTTTTAGTCGTTCTGCTCGTAAAATTTCCTGTCTCGGAGTCTTATCTTTCTTCTTTTGAAATCCATTTAATAAAATGATTAGCTGTCCTTTGTCAAAGAAACAGAAGATTCTATAAATATCAGAACCAACCTTGACTCTCATTTCATAAATCCCATCAGTCCCCTGGAGATGTTTGAAAAATCTCTCTGGCACTATTGGTAAAGATCTCACCAGTCCGATTACATAATCTATTTTGTCTTGAACCTATATTCTTTGGTCGTTGTAGAAGTCCCAAAAGTAGTTTCGGTAAACGTAAGTGTCTCGATGAAATTTAGCCACATGGCAAAGTTACCTTTTTAGGCAACAATGCCCAATATGTCATTTCACTTTCCTAGAACGATCCATCAGAAAATTCGATCAATCCTTCCAATGCACAAAATTATTTCGTACAATTACTTCCCTCAAAAAAAATCAAGCCATGAGAAAATTCACACTCGCCTTAGCCGTCATTGCCTGCCTCCTTCTGCTCTTCAACTGCCAACCCAAGCAGGGTGCTGTTAAAAGCCTGGCCGACCGTAGGGCATTCGAAAAAAGTAGCGATGCCTCTGTAGAATCTAAGATTGACGAATTTATCAGCAAGATGACGCTGGAAGAAAAAATAGGCCAGATGACACAGATCAACAACTCGGCCATCGTGACCAATGCCGACTGGGGAGCGGGTGCTGATTTGAAAATCGAAATCAAGATTGATACGGCCAAACTCGGAAAAATTTTAAGGAAGTATTATGTAGGGTCATTCCTCAATGGCATTGCCGTGTCACCAGAGACATGGTATAATTTTTACAAAGACCTGCAGGAATACAATATGAAAACGTCTCGGCTTAAAATCCCAATTATCTATGGCGTGGATCACATGCACGGCCCGAATTACCTGGAGGGTGGAACGATCTTTCCGCAAGGAATAAATACGGCAGCTACCTACAACAATCAATTCCCGGCTGACATGGCACATGTTACGGCTATAGAAACGGCCGATCTTGGGCACCAATGGTTATTTGCCCCGGTGTTGGATTTAGCGCGCACCCCACTATGGGGAAGATTTTATGAAACCCTGGGCGAATCACCTTATGTGGTTTCTACCATGGGAACCATTTTTATAAAAACGGTGCAGAACGATCCGGATATTGTACCGCATAAAATCGGAGCCACTACCAAACATTTTATTGCCTACTCCGATCCTAAATATGGATGGGATCGCGGACCCGCTGATATGTCAGAGCAAGCTTTGTATGAATTTCACGTGCCCGCATTTAAAGCCGCCATCGATGCGGGTGTAAAAACCGTGATGCTCAACAGCGGTGACTTAAATGGCGAACCCGTTCACAGTTCGTACCGTATCGTGACCGAACTTTTGCGAGATGAATTAAAATTCAAAGGCGTGGTGGTCACCGATTGGGAAGACATTATCCGCTTATATAGAAATCACAAAGTGGCGACTGACGAGAAAGACGCAACGTTAAAGGCCATCAATGCCGGAGTAGATGTAGCGATGACACCTTATACAACCGATTTTTGCGACCATCTTAAGAATCTCGTGAAAGAAGGAAAAATTAGTGAGGAGCGAATTGACCTTTCGGTATCCAGGATTCTCCGTCTTAAACTTGAGTTGGGCTTATTTGAAAATCCTTATCCTCGCAACGACCGATTCAATCGGGTGGGTAGCGCAGAAAACAAAGCCAAGGCATTGGAGGCTGCAAGGGAATCCATTGTGCTCATGAAAAACGAAAACGCCACATTGCCCCTCGCTGCTGAAAAAGCAAAAAATATTCTGGTCTGCGGCCAGTGGCTAACTTAAAAGGCCCGTTGGCCGGAGGCTGGACGTTGCGTTGGATACCCAATGACGAAAGCATTTATCCAAAAGATATGCTCACCCTCTACACGGGTTTGCAAAAAGAGTTTAGTCGCGTAACCTGGGCTGCGAACGCGTCCGAGATAAAATCGAAAGCTTCGAGTGCAGACGCCATTGTTATTGGCGTTGGAGAGATGCCTTACTCCGAAGGTTTTGGTAGTATTCTCGACATCACCTTGCCTGAAGAACAAATGGATCTCATCAAAGCTTCACAGTTAACGGGCAAGCCGGTGATTCTTGTGATCATTGCAGGCAGGCCAAGGGTCATCACCAAAATATTTCCCGGATGCAAGGCCGTGCTATTTGCTGGTCTTCCTGGGTTTCAGGGTGGCCAGGCGATTGCCGAAATCATCAGCGGAAAAGTTAATCCAAGTGCAAAACTTAGTTTCAATTATCCGCATTCGGTTAACCGTCTTTTGCCGCATAACCATAAAATCAGTGAAGTGATTCTGGCTCATGAAATTCCTAACCCCGTTTGTCTTCTTCCTTTTGGCTCAGGGTTAAGTTATACTTCCTTCGAATACAGTAATCTTACTCTGAGCGATTCCACACTTACTTCTGACGATGCCGAGATTACAGCAAAGGTCGATGTGAAAAATACTGGAAGCCGCGAAGGCAAAGAAGCTGTGCTTTGGTTTTTATTTGATGAAGTGGCCAGCCTCTCGCGACCAGTACGTGAACTGAAATTTTATGAGAAAGAACTGATCAAGCCAGGGGAGACGAAAACTTTTAGCTTCACCATCAAGGCCAATGATCAATTGGGTTTCCCTGATAAGACTGACGCTAAAATTTTAGAAGATGGCTACTTTACACTAATGGTCGGAAATCAGAAAACAAGATTTAAGCTAATGAGGAAAGCTGAGTGATTTGCTGGACTTTGGGGTGAGTTATTTAGGTTTAGTTGGAGAAGTGTCAACTTGATTATAAGCATTTACACTTATCTTATAATTTTCATTAATTGAACTAGTAAAAAGCCCAATGTTGATAGCGCTCCTACAATTATCATAAACCAGCTAATCAAATTTTTGTACTTAGAGGTTATCCTTACCGTCCCCAAATATGGAACTCCGGCTCTTTTAAGTCCGCCTACTAAAACAAATACGTCCCGGTAGTTACCATTTGTAAAAACAATATGTTTTTTATCGTCAATCCATATTCTTATATTCTTAACAATTCCGAGGCTGTCGTACTCCTCTTTCAAGTCGTAACCCTTAATTTGTCTGAGCGAATATTGTTTTTGTCCTAATAGCCAATACTTAATTATCATCCTATCTGCGGTCAGTATTAAGGTCTTGTTCGTTGAATTGAAAAGAAATACGAAAAGCGTGAGTGCTGTGAGTGTTGCCAGTATGATCCAAATCCAATTGGGATCATTGTCTCCAACATATTGTTTTAGTCCAATAAAGGGAATGAACAAGAAGGCTCCAATAACACAAATCTCAACAAAAGGAAATATTGGTTTACCTGTAAAAATAGATTTCTCTTTTTTCATTCTCCACATAGGGCGGTGCCTTTTAGCCACAACATTAGTATGTACGCGTATTTGTAATTCTTATTTCTATTTTAAAATTTACTAAAAGTTTATGGCCGAAATTCTTTAGCTCATCCTATTCACATCCACTTTCACTTCTATGTCTTGTTTGCCTGAGCTGAAAATGATTCCTTTAACGGGAGCAACATCGAAGTAATCGCGACCGAAGGCCACGGTGATGTGATTATACGAAGGCATTAAGTTGTTGGTCGGGTCAAACTCCACCCAACCAATTTCAGGAAAGTAAACAGCCACCCACGCATGAGAAGCATCAGAGCCTACCAGTTTTTCTTTTCCCGGAGGCGGCACCGTTTCGATGTAACCGCTCACGTATCGTGCAGGCAAACCCAGATTGCGCAGGCAGGCGATCATGAGGTGAGCAAAATCCTGGCACACTCCTTTGCGGGAGACCAGCACTGATTCGACAGGCGTGTTTACGGTGGTGAACCCGGGCGTAAAATCCAATGAACTATAAATTTTTTGCATCAAGGCTTGGCATCCATTCCAAAGGGTGGCGCCTGCGGGAAAGCAATCTGCCGCAAATTTTCTTATGGCCTCGCTGTAGGGAACATGGAGGGACGGCAGCGTGTACTGCATCACTTCTGCAAAGACATCACTATGAAGGGCTACTTTATTTTTTACGTCTTCCCATATCAAGATTAGATTCAGCGCCTGATCCGTATTTCCCTTGTGCACAATCTCCACCAGGCTTTCGGAAGTGATTGCTAATTGCGAATGCTCTTTATAAATGGAAATGAACAACAGCGTGTTTCCAAAATAATCCGTTTGGTAAACCAGCTCATCGGGTGTGGGTACAATTTTTACATTTGATGTAAGGCACTTCTGACCCTGGTAGTTTAGCGGCACCAAACACAACCGGTTATGGCCAATGGATACCGTTTCCTGATAGCGATACTCGGTGATATGTCGGATTTTGTAGCGCATGATCAAACTTCAAACTGAAAACCTTCTTTACTGTTTTGCGTCTGATAAGTCGTGTGACTAAAATAGGAAGCGCTCAACTTGGTGGCGATCGCATAAATATGTTTTTGCAACGTCCCACAAAAATCATCCAATGATTCGCGATACCCTGTGGCTTTATCCGCGATTACTAAAGTAGCCACATCCATCAAGCGCACCTGGCTGTAGGCATCAAATACCAATCGCGAAATGTCATTGTCATCGGTACTTCCTCCTTTTTGCGCCAGGTTTCTGGCATACTTTAATAATCCTTCCAGTTGTGAAAGTATCGATGTAGGGTTCTGACTGTTTAAAAACAATAAGTCAATTGTGGGCACCACGTTCAACGAAGTACGATAAACCGACCGGTAAGAAGAAAGGTTTTGATTGCTCAGTAACACGGCTTCCAAAAGTTGAAATTCCGTGCTTTCCTCATGACTAACAGTTAGGATAGATCGGTATTGCGCCAACTCCATCAAAATTTCCTCGATCAGTTGCCCCATCCGGTACATGGTTCGTCCATCGCTTCGGTACATACTTTGACGGGTCATTTCCGTGAACGATAGCAATCCGGCATTGAGTTGGTCAAGCAAAGAAAATACATGGCGTATGCCGTCCGGCTCTACTGCGCCAATCCTTCGTTTTATGTTTTCAACATCATCAATTATTCGCCAACTGTCTACCGTCCAGCGATCGCGAGCCGCATACATCGACTTGAGGAGATTATTAAGCGTGAAGAGAACACTGCCCGCACGTTCTGGGTTACAGATTAGCTGATGAATTTCCTTTAATGGATTATTGAATTCTTCGGCAGCATCTTCTACAAAGCCGGGATAAGTGTCGGTAAGGTGCGTTACAGTTTTAAGTAAGACCGTCAATGATTCGGTGTCATTGCCATTGTTGAGATAACCTTTCTGCGTAAGATTCCTTAGCACGAGCCGGATAAAGCGCGAAGTACGGATTACGCGCTGCGTATAGCGCCCCACCCAAAATAAATTTTCTGCGGCTCGACTGGGCAGTACCGCTTTCCTTTTCATGTCAGGCGATGATTTCACTTCAACCTTTACATTTTCTTTGAAGGTAGCCTCCACCCAAGTGTCTTTTGATATTCCCCCATCCTGATTGGAAACCAAAAAACTACCTTTCTCTGGGGAACAACGGGTAAGCCCGCCACGCATCATTTCATAGTCGCCTTTATTGGCCACCAGATACGAGCGCATCACGGTGAACCTTGGCTCTAATTTCTCTTTGGTAAATATCGGTGAAGTTGAAAACGCCACTTCTTCCTGGCCCACATAAAGGAACGGTTCGAATTTTATTTTTCGGATCAGGTCCTCCTTTTTTGCCTTCGAAAGTTGGCTTCCCATTACCGTCTTGAACCCACCTACCCGCACAATATTTTTTATCACCAACGTATCGATGTTTTCAATCACATAATCCATCTCCTTCTTTTGGCCACACCACCACGTAGCAATCATGGGAATGATAGGATCCTCATTTAGAAAATGTTTGAAAGCCCCGTGCATAAAAGCCATCAGCCCGGTATTTTCGAGGATACTGCTGCCCAGGGGATTTGCTACGGCCACATTGCCTTTGCGAACGGCCAACAGCAAGCCGGGGATACCAAGCTGCGAGTCCTCACGAAGTTCGAGTGGATCACAAAACGTATCGTCCACTCTACGCACAATCACATCAACTTTTTCGAGACCTTCTACTGTTTTAATCCAAACAAAACTATCGCGCATGATAAGGTCTTCACCTTGCACCAGGGTAATGCCAAGGTAAGAAGCAAGGAACGCGTGCTCAAAATAGGTTTCATTGCGTGGCCCCGGTGTTAATAAAACTATGCGCGGATTCTCTTTTCCCTGCGGAGCTATCTGAATCAACGCTTGCATGACGCTATTGAAGAATCCACCCAACTTAGCCACCTGATAGTTTTGAAACAGTTCAGGGACAATGCGGCTCAACGCACTCCGATTTTCCAATGCATAGCCCATCCCTGAAGGGGCTTGTGCCCGATCTTTCACTACCCACACTTTACCATCAGGACCGCGGGAAAGATCAGCCGAGTAAAGAGTGAGTTGATTTTCTCCGGCTAATTTTATTTTATCGCAGGGTCGTAAAAAACCAGGATGAGAATAAATCAGCTCCGGTGGGATAATTCCATTTTTAAGCAACGTTCTTTCTCCATACATGTCGTCCAGAATTTTATTCAGAACGAAAGCCCGTTGTTTCATTCCTCTTTCTATCCCGCGCCAATCTACGGCCGAAATCACCAGTGGCACGGCATCCAATAACCAAGGCCGATTAAGACCATTGCTATCGCCATAGACATTGTAGGTCACGCCATTCTCTTGCAATAGTTTCAGGAGTTCTTGTTGCCTGACTCTCAACTCATCAATACCCAGGCTTTCGATGTTGGTGAGTAAATGCTTCCACGATTCACGCGCACCTTCGTTGTATTGAAAACATTCATCCAACACATTGGGGTTGGAGAAATAGCCATCGGTGAGGTTGCTTATGGAGCGATTTAGCAGTTGTTTATCCATGCGGCTCGGTCAATCAAAATTGTCTTAAATCCAAAGTACGGGGATATTCCGGACTTATCTTCATACGTGGTGGATCAAAATTTTTCGGGGTTTCATGCGGTTGCAAATAGCGTTTCGCCACAATGAAATTTTCGGTAGGTGTAATCGCGCCTTGCGTATGGCCTTGTTTCCAAAAACGGCTTATCCTTCGGCCTTCTGCTTCATACGAATTCACGGGAAAGGCATCATAACTTCTTCCGCCCGGATGGGTAACGTGATACGTGCATCCAGCGATGGAACGATGATTCCAGGTATCAATAATATCAAATACCAAGGGCACATCTTTCCCTAATGTGGGGTGAAGTGCCGAAGGTGGCGACCAGGCCCGATACCGCACGCCAGCTACAAATTCACCGCTCACCGAAGTGGGCTGCAATGGAATGGGCGATCCGTTGCAGGTGATCATGTATCGATCGACATTAAAGTTTGTGATCTTTACCTCCACCCTTTCCATGGACGAATCGACAAAGCGAGCCGCGCCTCCTTGCGAAGTCTCCTCGCCCAATACATGCCAGGGTTCGATGCCCATGCGAATGAACAGCTCCATTTCATTCACCTTAATTTTTCCGTGCAGTGGAAACCGAAATTCAATAAATGTTTCGAGCCACTCCAATTGAAAGGGATACCCTGCGGTTTGTAAATCGCGCGTTACTTCAGCAAGATCCTGTTGCACATAATGCGGCAACATAAATTTATCATACAGGTCCGTTCCCCATCGGGTGAGTTTGTGTTTGTAAGGTTTATTCCAAAACCAGGCAATTAAACTTCGGATCAGCAGCAACTGTACAATACACATGTCCTTATTCGGTGGCATGTCAAACCCGCGCAACTCTAACAGACCAAGGCGGCCTGTGGAACTGTCAGGAGAATACAATTTATCTATACAAAATTCCGCGCGATGGGTATTGCCGGTAATATCAACCAACAGATTTCTAAAAATCCGGTCCACTAACCAGAACGGAACTTCACCCGTTTCGGGAATTTGGTTGAAGGCTATTTCTAGCTCGTACAACATTTCTTGCCTACCTTCGTCCACCCTTGGCGCCTGACTGGTAGGCCCAACAAAAGAGGAAGAAAAAAGATACGATAAGCCGGGATGGTGCTGCCAATACGTAATGAGACTTCGGAGTAAATCCGGTCTTCGCAACAAGGGGCTGTCGGATGGTGTAATTCCTCCAATGGTTATGTGATTGCCACCCCCCGTGCCCGTATGTTTTCCGTCAAGGTCAAATTTTTCTGTGCTTAGTCTGCTGAGACGCGCCTGTTCAAAAAGCAGGTCATAGTTACTCACCAACTCTTTCCAACTTCTGGCAGGATGAATATTTACTTCCAACACACCCGGATCGGGCGACAGGGAAAGTTTGGTTACCCGATTGTCATGCGGTGGGTCATATCCTTCAATCACTACCTTTAAATTCAGTTTGGTTGCAGCCGCTTCGATAGACGCCAGCAAGTCGAGGTAATGCTCTATATAAGTAAGTGGTGGCATGAAGAAATAAATCTTACCCTCACGCACTTCAATACACAATGCCGTTTTGACCGTGTAGATATCGAAGGTTGTATCAATTTCCTCTTCAGATTTTTTATCCCCCTCTTCCGGTTCTTCTTTGGGATTGGGTTTCTGATAAAACTCCTTCGGCAACTCTTCTTCTGGAATGGGTCGGTTATACCGCATCCTTGCCTTCGCCTGAAAATCCTCTAACGGAAGGAGCTCTTCAAAGGGGCTTCGTTCTACCTTGCGTTGTGTTTTAGTTTCGCTGGTATAGGCTAATGATTTTAGCGGAAGCCTTAAACCAATGGCTGAATTTCCCGGAATTAAAATAAGTTGATGGTTTCGGAAAGGCCATTGGCAAGATATCCATCGGTTGTTCCAATGATTCCATTCCATGGGAATAACATAACCCACGTCCGCGCCTAAATCCTTGGATAATAACTCCGCCAATTTTTTTCGCTCCAACGGATCTTTCAGGTTCGCTTTGTACGGATCAAGGTTCACCGGCACTTTATTTTCTTCCCATAAAAAATAAAAGGCATCTTCCTTGGCGGGATGGATGTGGTCTTCGGGGATATTCAAAAATTTAGTCAACTCCTGGGTTAATCTTTTTGCATCCTCCACGGTATAAGCGGATGGCGTATCATCCATATCAAGAAGTTCCTCATTGCTCCAAATTGTTCCTCCATCTTTTCGCCAATAGGCTGAATATTGCCAGCGTGGAAGCGGCTCGCCCGGATACCATTTGCCTTGCCCTTTGTGAATATAGCCTTTAGGGGCAAAAGAGGTTTTCAGTTTTTTAATTAATTCTGAACCCAGCTTTCTTTTCTGTGGTCCATCCGCTCCGGTGTTCCACTCTTTGGCTTCCATATCATCAATGGAAACAAAAGTGGGTTCTCCACCCATCGTCAGCCGCACATCACCATTCAAAAGATCTTCATCCACTTTGTTGCCAAGGGCAATAATCGAAGCCCATTGTTCTTCGGTATACGGTTTGGTTACGCGAGGGTCTTCATGGATACGCACGACCTCATTTTTGAAACTGAAGGTAACCTTGCAAACATCGGTAAGGCCAGTGACGGGCGCAGCGCTCACCGGATCGGGCGTGCAGCAAAGCGGGATATGTCCTTCGCCAGCAAATAATCCCGAAGTAGGATCAAGACCCACCCAACCCGCTCCGGGTATGAAAATTTCTGCCCAGGCATGAAGATCAGTAAAATCTTTTTCAGTTCCCGAAGGGCCATCCAGGGCTTTCGCGTCTGCCTTGAGTTGAATCAGGTAACCGGATGCAAACCGCGCAGCCAGCCCCAGATGACGCAACACCTGAACCAACAACCAACTGGAATCACGGCAAGAACCGCTTTGCAGGCGCAGGGTGTCTTCGCAGGTTTGAACGCCTTCCTCAAGACGAACGGTATAATTGGTGTGCTTCCAAATCTGTTGATTGAGGCCGACCAGAAAATCAATGATGCCTACCTTTTTTGAACGGTCGATGGATTGTACCCATTGCTGAAGCATCGGGCCACTCTCGACCATTTCAAAGTAGGGAAGCAATTCTTTTTTCAGTTGATGGCTATACGTGAAAGGAAAATTGTCCGCATATTTTTCTACAAAAAAATCGAACGGATTAATCACAATCATATCGGCAATCACCTCCACATCAAAATGAAGTCTGGTGGTCTTCTCTGGAAAGACGGTACGCTCAAGCATATTCCCAAACGGATCTTGCTGCCAATTGATGAAATGATTTTCAGGAGTAATCTTTAAAGAGTAGGCTAAAATAGGTGTGCGACAATGGGGCGCAGGGCGTAAGCGAAAAGTATGGGGAGAGAGATTGACCGCACGATCATAATCATAACTCATTTGATGGCGAATGGCAACTTTAATAGACATTTTTGGCTAGCGGAAGTAATTTGACTGATTAAGGTATGGTTTATTTATGAATGAACAATCTAAAGGTGCAATTCAAATTGTCGCAACTGGTAATCCCAACAGGTGCTGGCCTTAGTCGCTATTTTAGCGCTAAAGCATTAAGCTCAATCAGTTAATTGAGAATTGTGCTCCTTATTTGAATTGACGAGTCCGACTGTAAAGCCTAGGTTGTGCGCTAGTCTTTAGGCTTAAATAATACGCTGAACGGTTTGGTTCCAAACTGGCTTTGGCCATCTACCGTTTCACCTTCCAGTTGAATAATAAATTCTCCTAAGCTATCGGCTGTATAAAAACTGAAAGTTGCTTTACCGGTTTCATCGATGGGTAATTCCGCGTTCCAATATAAGGTAGTCCTGAAGTCTGGAATCAACGGATTGCCCGGAATTGAATAATTTTTTGTATAAAAGGGCAAGGCTTTGGTCAATCCTTTTACTTCGGGATAATACGCTACAATTTCTTTCGCCACTAAAGGATTCTTGGTGGTCACAAAAACAACTCCATCTTTGCCCAACAACCCCCAAGGCAATAACTTATTCATTTTACGGATCAATTTAATGGATATCACATCGGCTGGTTTCATACCCAGAAAAAAGTTTACATCCTTGGTCATCACCCCGTCAATAATCAGCAAAGGCGTTTCTTTAGAAGCTACTGGGTTATCAAGCGAAATCAACAAGTTCATTTTTAATCTCAAATCATCCTCATTCCTTTTTACCGAAAGCGATGGAATGATTTCGCGAATAATTTCTTCTATGGTTGGAAATATGAGGTATTCACTAATCCTCACCGTAATGTCCGGCTTTTGAAATTCATCTTCCAATAAGTCGCCTGAATTACTTTCCGTTGTTCCTTTATCTAAGTTCTCCTTAGAAAAATAAAATGCCCGATCTACTTCACCTTTGTGCATCGAAAATTCGGAATACCATTCTCTATTTTCCGTTAACGATAAGACAGGCGCATGAAGGGAAGATACCTCTTGTTGATCAATGGCCAAATCTATCGGCAGCTCTTTTCCCTTATATTCTGCTAACACAAAAAGCTTGTCGGTTTCGTAGAAGTCAAAAAGGGAACTGATTGAAAAACGACCTTCTTTCAGGGCGTAAAAATCATAGCCCATCATACTCTTTTGTAAAAAAATAGCCACATGTGTAGAGTCTGGCACTGGGGTATTAGTGCCCTTATAAAGTACTTTCCCCTGCCATACAAGTTTAGTATTCAAGTCAACTTTAGAACCGCGAGAATTCCTTTTTTTGCTGACGTTAACACCATTCGGCTTGCCAGCCACTAAGTTTTGCGGGGAAAACAAAGAAGCCACTTTCAAATTGGTTACCCGCACCCCTACATTCGATTTTAAAAATTCATCATTGGGTCGATGCGTATCAATTTTTACATCCACTTTCTGTCTTCCAAAATAAGAAGCGCTTACGCCTAGGATTTCAATGGAATTTTGCTGCGATACGTTCTGCGGTGATTGGTTTGCTCCTCCGGTGTCAGAATTAATCGTAAAACGCTTTTCTCCGGCTACCATAATGGGCTTACTCCAAATGGAATGGGATACTCCATTTACACTAAGGTTGAAAATATAAGCGCCCGGTGCTAGCGGATTTGGAAGGATGAGTTGGTTACCTCCCCCACCCTCTTTCACTTTAATATTTTGCTTGAATATGATGATGCCACTTTTATTGATCAAATCAATATGAAGCAGTTGTTCACCGTCCAGTGGTAATTGTAGAGAAGGTAAAAGCAAAACCTTGAAAAATGCAGTATCCCCGGGAACATAAAGATCCTGATTGAAAAAAACAGTGGCCCCGGATGCCTTTTCTATAATTGGCAATTCCTGCCCTTGACTGAACAACGGTGGGAAAAAAGCGATGAATAAATACCTAATTGTTTTCATTGCCAAAAAGAAGGTTGTTTAGTACGTGCGGTGCTATCTAATTTAGTGCAATCATCAACCAGTAGTACGTCTGGAAAATTGTAAGGTATGTCGTTGCGCGAAAGCCACATCGATTTTCGAACAATCCCACAAGCAGAGAAAACTCCCAGCGCCTGGTTATTGGCCGAATTTGCTTCGATGTTCCCAACCACTTTGGCAATAGGGGGTTGAAACAAACTGGTAGCCCCCGTCTGTTGTGACCGGATAAGTTTCCAAAACGTATACGTGTTTTGCGTAACACTCAGTTGCTGTAATTCAAAGTAATATTTAACGAAAAAATAAACTGGATTAGCAGGAATATAGGCTACGTTAAACGCTTGGTAGTTATTTGACATACCTGATTGATTATTTGAGAGGACGGGCGAATTCGGATATTGATCGACCCAACATTGACAGCAGGTACATCGATCAACTTTTTGGATTGTCACAAAGTCGGTGGAAATATAGCCACTGCAAGGAAGGGGAGCAGCAAGAAGTGAGGGCAAACCAGGCATACCTGTATTGGGAATCGTAGCTAATTCCGGGTGCGTAACCACTTCGAAGGTCCCCGTCCAGTTCCATCGCAGAAGACTCTCCGCACTGGCACTATGTGAATTTACATACATATAAAAACCATTATTAGCCACGGCTACGCCACTTTGTATGGATTCGCTTTGATTAAATTGATAAAATAAACTGTCAATGGTACCGGCTGAGGTCAGCAATTCAGGTTTGGAATAATAACTTTGGCCATCAGGTGTTTTAATTTGAAGGTGATAAGTCCGCCCGATTTGTCCTTGAATCCCGTTCGCAGAAGTTTGATAAACTCCCTTGCCCTGATCTTGTAGTACTTCCGAAAGCCCAAGATCATCAAGGAGGGTAATCGATGCGCCAACCACAGGCGAGGCTTGATTCAAAATATCGCCTACATTGGAAGACCAAAATAATTTCACCGAATAGGGCCCAGGTTCGTTGGTAATCATTCCGTTCACTACCAACAACTTTGTTGTGCCATTAACCTTAAGATTAAAATTATCCAGGCAAGCAGTTAATAAAATTACTATTAAAATGGATAAATGTGATTTCTTCATTGACGTTTTTTAAAAAAATATTAATTCCAAAAAGCAGGCATTTGCGTGGTTGAAGTTGGATCAATAACCAAGCAACTTTCTACTATAACCGGATCATGAAATTTATATGGCACATCGCTACGATAAATCCAAACGGATCTTTTTGCTACGCCACAAGCGGAGAAAATCCCCAAGGCAGAAGGGCTACCCGAGGTGGTAGGACTGGAAGAGGAAACTATGTTTCCTTCTATCGCTGCAATAGGTGGCTGAAATAAACTTGTAGTGCCTGCTATTTGGGATTGAACCAATTTCCAGAACTGATAGGTATTAGCCGTAACGCTCAGCTGCGTTATTTCAAGATAATACTTATCATAAAAATTTCGAGCCACAAATGGTATTGTAGCGACCGGATAATGTAAGAAAGTAGAGTTTGAAATATAGAGATTATCCGAAAGAAAGGGTACGGTTTGTCTTTCCGTAATGTAACAAGTGCAGCAGCTGCAAGGTGGGCCATAGCAAGGAGCGGGTGAATAAACGGGGGGATTTGTAGGAGGCCCTTGGGTTTGTTCCAGCTCAGGATGCGTGAAGACTTTGTAGGTTCCCGTCCAGTTCCAACGCAAAAGACTTCGCATGGAATTTGCTTTAGCATCAACGAAAATCGTGAAACCATCCGCTTCCACTGGTATTCCGTTCTGAACCGTCTCTCCATACTTAAATTGAAAATACGCACTGTCTATTTCTCCAGGTGGCGCCAAAAATTCAGGAGTCGAAGAGTAATTTTGTCCATCAGTAGTAATGATATCAAGATGATAAGTTCTTCCCGCAACGCCATGCATACCTGTGCTGCTGGTTTCATAAACTCCTTTGCCTTGGTATTGAAGTGTTTCGGCCAAACCTTGGTCATCAACTATCGTAACCTGAGCACCGCTCACCGGTGTAGGAAGTGAGTTCATCGTTCCAAAAAATCCATTGGGAATAACCACCGTAGAGCTCCAGAACAATTTCACAGTATACGGGCCAGGATCCGTGGTGATCATCCCATCCACCGACAGCAACCTGATGGTTGAACCAATATTCAGATTAAAGCTATCAATGCAGGCACTTGAAATAACAACAGTCAATATAGTCAGTGGAGAAGATCGCATCACTAAAACTTAAAGGAATACATGAGCGATGGTAAGATGGTGCCAATGATCGAAAGTTTATAGGCGTGAAAAGTGCCAGAAGAACTAAATCCATTGTATTGGGTGTTTCCCGTATTCTGAAAAAAGACGGAATACGGATTCTTTCGTCCATACACATTGTAAAAAGACAAAGCCCAGTTGCCGCCCCAGATCTTGTGGCGCTTGTGGTTGCCCGCAAGAACAAAGGCAATATCCAACCGGTGGTAATCGGGAATCCTGAATTGATTCCGGTTTGAAAAATCCAAGACCGGAACATTATCTACCATATAACTTCGCAACGGATAAGAGATCGGCCTTCCCGTGCGGTAGGTAAAGTTTCCGGTGAATGATAGGCGTCTGTTGATATCGTACTTCCACGAAATATTAAGGTTATTGGGTATGTCATAATTGGACCGGTATTCTTTGCCGCCATTGATGTTTTGATCGGAGATCGGGCTAGCAAATGTCCGCAGAGATCGGGAATAGGTATAATTGAGCGTGCCCGAAAACCGGCCCGCTGTTTTTGTGATCGAAAATTCTATCCCGTACATCCTGGATTTGCCCTGCAGCAAATCCGTTTCCAAATGGTTGTTTAAAATCAGCTGCGCCCCGTCTTTGAAGTCAAGCACATTGGCGATCTCTTTATAAAAACCCTCGATGAACGCTTCGAAAAGGTGATTTTTATAACTTCTGTAATAGCCGACTGAAATCTGGTCAGACTGCTGTGGCTTGAAAAAACTGTTGGTCGGCTGCCAAATATCCACGGGCGTAATGGCGGCCGTGTTGGAGACCAATTGCATGTACTGGTAAATCCTGTTGTAGCCCGCTTTAATCG
>DAHVFH010000062.1 GCA_027317105.1 Cytophagales bacterium | reverse complement strand
AACGTATCCACATCAAATGCTAGCACCACTTTTCCCCCCAATCCATTTTTAAAATCTTTGGCAGGATATTTAAGTGTGTCCAAAATGTGAAGGTAAAAATTTTGAAATCCTGTGATCGGCATCGGATGAAGGTCGACTTTTGAAGTAATCCATTCACCATTTTTAAAAATCACATAAGCACTCGTGTCCGGAATGACGTACATGACCTTTCCAGTAGTGTGATTGATAACCAGTTCAACTTGTTTATCATGGTTAAAGTATTGCCAAACAGAATATTTCTTCCCATCCTTCACATAACCCTTTTCATAATCACTTTGAATCAGTTTCTGGGCGTGAGTGAGATAACTCAGAAATAGAAACAAAAAAGTAGTTGTGCTCTTCATTTGATTGTCTTCAAAATCAAAACTCTGCATTGCCCGGAAACCTCGGGAAAGGAATCACATCCCGGATGTTCGTCATTCCGGTCACAAACTGGATGAGCCGTTCGAAGCCCAACCCAAAGCCGCTGTGCGGTGCCGAGCCAAACCTGCGCAAGTCGAGGTACCACCACAATTCTTTTTCGGGCAGACCAAGTTCTTTCACGCGCTGCAAAATATTTTCATAGCGCTCTTCGCGCTGCGAGCCTCCGATGATTTCACCGATGCCGGGAAAAAGCACATCCATCGCGGCCACTGTTTTACCATCTTCGTTTTGACGCATGTAAAACGCTTTGATGTCTCTGGGATAGTTGTATAAAATCACCGGCTTCTTAAAATGCTTCTCTACCAAAAAACGTTCGTGTTCGCTTTGTAAATCAACGCCCCATTTATCGATCAGGTATTGAAATTTCTTTTTCTTGTTCGGGTTGGAATTTTTTAAAATATCAATGGCTTCTGTGTAGCTCAGTCGTTGAAAATCATTTTCTACCACAAACTTCAACCGGTCGATCAACCCAAGTTCGTTCCGTTGATCTTGCGGCTTGGCAGCCTCTTCATCAGCGGCACGTTTATCCAAAAAGTCTAAGTCGTCTTTACAGTTATCTAAGGCATACTTCGCGAGGTATTGAAGAAAATCCTGAGCGAGTTGCATGTTGTCATTGATATCATAGAAAGCCATCTCTGGTTCGATCATCCAAAACTCTGCAAGATGGCGAGTGGTGTTGGAGTTCTCTGCCCTAAAAGTGGGGCCGAAGGTGTATATTTCACTCAACGCCAACGCATAAGTCTCCCCTTCTAGCTGACCTGACACCGTAAGGTTTGTTTCCTTTCCAAAAAAATCTTGTTTGTGGTCAATATGTCCCTGCTCGTCTTTCGGTGGTTTGGTGAGATCCAGCGTAGTGACTTTAAACATCGCGCCAGCGCCTTCGGCATCAGAGCCCGTGATCACGGGCGTGTGGATATAGAAAAATCCACGGTCATTAAAAAATTTATGCACCGCAAAGGCCATGTTGTGCCGCACCCGCATCACCGCACCAAACGTATTGGTGCGGGCGCGCAAGTGGGCGATCTCACGCAAAAATTCAAGAGAATGTTTTTTAGGTTGAAGGGGAAATTTCTCTGCATCGCTGTCGCCCAAAATTTCAAGTTCTTTCACCTTTACTTCCACGGCTTGGCCTTTGGCAGGTGACGCAATCAGCTCACCAACAACGGAAAGGCAAGAACCTGTCGTTATGCGCTTTAAAGTGAGTTCATCTAAACTATCCAAGGCCACTACGACCTGTACATTTAGAATGGTGGAGCCATCATTGATGGCGATGAACTGGTTATTCCGAAAAGTGCGCACCCATCCTTGCACGTTTACGATTTGGTTTTGGGGTTGCGTTTGCAGCAGGTCTTTGATCTTTGTCCTCTTCATAATTTTTATCGAGGCACAAAAAACGACAATTTGAGTTTTTATTCAAAACCTTGTTTTTATAAACTATCTCACCACCCATAGCAAAAATGGATAAAGGATCATATCGGTGGAATTGTCAAATCCGCATACGCTTTATCCTTTCAAAACCTAACTGACTTTGATTTTTTTAGCCAAGACCTACGGAAATGAGATCATTGTATCCTTAGACGCTGACATTGCTGAAGTGATTAGCAAGTTTCCCACCCTAAAAGTTGATCAATGTCCGCAGAAGGAATTGTGATAATCAATCGCTGTGAAACTTCCTAAAACATTTGTTACCAGTTTGAACAGCTACTATTCCCTTGCTTCGCCAAGCCCTGGCCATCACCTGTTGCTCTACGGAATGTGTTTCTATATGTTTTTGTGATTCTTATAACCCTCCAAGGTCTTTCCGCTAAAGTAATTTGACCTTGGAAGGTTATGCGAACTTTGTTTCGGCCTTAACGAGGGGAATTTGAGATGCACTTTTGGATTCATACCTTTACGGGAAAAAAACACATGCGAATTTTTGCCATCGGAAGAAATTATGCGGAACACATCAAGGAATTGAATAACGAGCGTCCGGACGAGCCCGTAATTTTTACTAAACCGGACACGGCTATTCTAAAAAATGGGTCTCCCTTCTACTATCCTGATTTTTCAAAAGATATCCATCATGAAATTGAATTAGTTTTGAAAATCTCCAAAGAAGGAAAGAACATTGAAGAAAAATTTGCCTCCAAATATTTTGACTCCATCGGCTTGGGCATTGACTTTACAGCCCGTGATCTTCAGCAGAAAGCCAAAGACAAAGGCTTACCTTGGGATATCGCCAAAGGGTTCAATTCCTCTGCACCCCTTTCCGATAAATTCATTCCTGTTGGAGAATTCAAAAACCTGAGTGACATTAATTTTAAATTAGAAGTGGATGGGGAAACCAAGCAGCAGGGAAATACCAGCCTTATGCTTTTTAGTTTTAATTACATCATCGCCTACCTTTCTAAATTTTTTACGCTTCGCGCTGGCGATTTAATTTTTACGGGAACACCAAAGGGTGTCGGCCCTATTCACATCGGCAATAAATTAGTTGGCTATCTTGAAAATGAAAAATTGCTTGAATTTGAAGTTAAATAAAGTATCACTCGTTGCCGCACTGTTGATTTCCTCCCTTGGTTATGGGCAATTCAGCCCTTCCAAAGAAATACCGTTGCGCCCTATTGAGGACGATCAACCTTATCTTTTCCCCATCAATCCAGGAAAGCAAAATTGGCTGGCCGGTACGATGGGTGAACTGCGCAATACGCATTTCCATTCCGGCATCGACATCCGGACGGATAACCAAATCGGGATTCCTGTTCTGGCTACCCAGAGAGGTTATATTTCCCGCGTGATTGTAGGCACGAACGGTTATGGCCAAGCACTATTTGTTACACACCCTGACGGCAACGTTTCAGTTTACGGACATCTGGATAGATATTATCGTAATTTGGCCGCTTACGTGTTAACCAAACATTACCAGTTAAAATCTTTCGATCTTGATATAGAATTTTATCCGAACCAATTTATGGTGAATCGGGGAGATACCATTGCTTTTTCAGGAAACACCGGTGGCTCTTCGGGACCGCACCTTCATTTTGAAATCCGCGACAATCAAAACGAGGCCCTTAATCCGCTGACCTTCAACTTTGACGAAATCAAAGATGTGCTGCCACCTGTACCACAAAAGATTGCTTTCAAAACATTGGCAATCGATTCACGTATTGAAGATCAGTTTGGAAGAAAAGAATTCTACCTGGTAAGAAATGGGAATAGTTATTCGATACCCCAGCCCATTCATGCATCCGGAAAGATCGGATTGGAATTACTTGCTTTCGACCGTTTGGATCTTTCGCGCTTTCGCTGCGGCATCAATGAAATTGAAGTTTTGTTGGACAGCCAAAAAATTTTCTCGCAGAAGATAGACAAAATTAATTTTAACGAAAGTCGCGGCATTGTTTCATTAATGGATTTTGAAACACTGAAAACGCGTGGTCTCCGTTTCAATAAATTGTATGTGGGTGATGGCAACCCGTTAAAGTATTACGAAGTCTCAAAAAACAAGGGTGAAATTTATGTTGCCGACAAAGCGGTGAGTGTTCAAATAAATTTAATCGATACGTACAATAACAGAAGTGAGGTACATTTTAAAATCGAACCCTCCGCGAACACAGCACTGAAGAGTTCGGCCTCAACCACGCAACCTGTGGATTATTCGATAGCGGGAAACATACTTGACTTGAAGGTGGCTTGCGCTGCAAAAGAAATTAAGATTTTTGAAAAAGGAGTTCCTATCACCATAAACCCGGTTTATCAAACAGGTGGCCACCAAGTTTACTTGGTTGACCTTCAAAGGACAATTCCTGATTCTGCACAAACTTGTCAGGGTATCCTCCGGTTTGATGTTAAAGACAAAATCCCTTCTGGCATTGATTATACATTCTACAGCGACTGGGCTAATATCCGTTTCGAACCCAATTCATTGTACGACACGCTGTTTATCAATCTATCCAACAAGAATAAAAGCGGAAAGGAAGTTTTCTCCATTGGAAAAATTACGGATCCCCTCAACGCACCAATAAAAGTCACCCTAAAAATGCAGGAAAAAATTAAACCTGATCCGAAACTTGCAGTCTATCATTTGGAGGGCAAGGCTAACGAATACCTTGGAGGAGAATGGCAAAACGGAAATATGAAATTCAAGACCATGCAGCTAGGAGATTTTATTCTTTTAAAAGATTCGATCGCACCTGTAATTCACCGACTCCACTGCTATTCTTCCTCGGCACGGTTTCGGGTGACAGACAATCTCTCTGGTGTTGCCCAATTTTCTGCAACTGTTGATGGTGAATGGTTACTCATGGCTTACGATTACAAAACCGGCATTTTGCAATCCGAACGTTTGGATAAGAGCAAGCCTATTCAAGGTGATTTTGAATTAACAATAACTGACCGATCAGGCAATCAATCCATATACAAACAAAAAATTCTTTAACTCAACAATCTATGATGCCAAGCGTAGGAGGTAAAGCCCCAGATTTCACAACGAAGGACCAGGATGGACGAGAAGTAAAACTCTCTGACTTTAAAGGAAAAAAATTAGTCCTTTATTTTTATCCTAAGGACATGACACCGGGTTGCACCGCAGAAGCCTGCAATTTGCGCGATAATTACCGTTCACTTCAAAAGCAGGGGTATGAGGTGCTAGGCATCAGTACCGATGATGAAAAGCGGCACAGAAAATTTATCGAAAGAGAAAAATTGCCTTTTCGCCTGTTGGCGGATACGGACAAATCGGTTCATGAAAAGTATGACACCTGGATAGAGAAATCCATGTACGGAAGAAAGTACATGGGCACAGCGCGAGTGACCTTCCTCATCGATGAAAAAGGTAAAGTGTCGGACATCATCGGCAAAGTAGACACGAAAGACCACGCGAATCAGATTTTGAAAAACCTGGATATTCATCAAAATGAAATCTCGAAATCCTCGTTGCCAGTAAAGAAAAAGTCGGCAAAAAAACTGATTCGTGCAACGTCCAAGAAAGTTCAGAAAAGAAAACAATAGCATTAAAACTATATTGACGCAACGTTTATAGTTAGGCCACGATCATGGCGATTCCTGACACAATTATTTTACCTCGCTCCTTTTAATCATTTTCATATAGAGATTTTTCTTTGCCAAGGAAAACTTAGATATTCGCTCAAATTATTCTCATGCCTAACCAACCTGACCTCGCTTACTTAGAAAAATTAGCATCACAAATCCGAAGAGATATCGTACGCATGGTACACGCCTGCCAAAGCGGGCATCCGGGTGGATCACTTGGATGTACAGATTTTTTTGTGGCGTTGTACTTTCATATTCTAAAGCATAATCCAAATTTTAATATCAATGGCAATGGAGAAGATCTTTTCTTCTTGTCAAATGGTCATATATCTCCGGTGTGGTATTCAACTCTGGCGCATGCTGGTTATTTCGAAGTGAAAGAATTGGCCACCTTCAGAATGCTAAACACGCGCTTACAGGGTCATCCAGCTACACACGAACATTTACCTGGGATACGAATTGCATCTGGCTCACTCGGACAAGGTTTATCCGTGGCGCTTGGGGCAGCTCAAACCAAGAAACTGAATAAGGATAACCAACTTGTATTTGTTTTGATGGGCGATGGTGAACAACAAGAAGGCCAGGTATGGGAGGCAGCCATGTATGCGGCTCATAATAAGATGGATAACGTGATTGCAACGATCGACTATAATGGACAGCAAATTGATGGACCCGTGGATAAAATCCTCTCCTTGTTAGATTTAAAAGCAAAATGGGAAGCCTTCGGTTGGATCGTGAACGAGTTTGACGGAAATAAAATGGAAGACGTCATTAAAGGATTGGCGGTTGCCAAATCGCTAACCGGAAAAGGAAAACCGGTAATGAATTTAATGAAGACGGTGATGGGCTTTGGCGTAGATTATATGATGGGTTCGCACAAATGGCATGGGGCAGCTCCAAATGATGAAGAGCTTAAACTGGCTTTGGCACAATTGGAGGAAACCATTGGCGATTATTAATTTAAGAATTTAGAATTATTTCAATGACTAAATTTACTTTCACCGAAAAAAAAGACACCCGCTCCGGCTTCGGTGCTGGACTTCATGAATTAGGGAAACAATACGAGAATGTGGTAGCCTTGTGTGCCGACCTTACTGGCTCCCTAAAGATGGACGCGTTTAAAAGAGATTTTCCAGAACGCTTTTTTCAAGTGGGCATTGCAGAGGCTAATATGATGGGCCTTGCGGCTGGAATGACGATTGGCGGAAAAATTCCTTTTACAGGAACCTTTGCCAACTTCTCAACCGGAAGGGTTTATGATCAAATTCGACAATCCATCGCCTACTCAGGAAAGAACGTGAAGATTTGCGCTTCACACGCAGGGGTAACCTTAGGCGAGGATGGTGCCACCCATCAAATCCTTGAAGATATTGGAATGATGAAAATGCTCCCCGGAATGACCGTGATTGTTCCCTGCGACTACAATCAAACAAAAGCTGCAACGCTCGCACTTGGCAAACATATTGGCCCAACTTACCTGCGTTTTGGACGTCCAAGTTGGCCGATCTTTATCACTCCTGACAGACCCTTTACTATTGGTAAAGCCGATACAATGATTGAAGGTAAAGATGTAAGCATTTTTGCTTGTGGTCATTTAGTGTGGCAGGCGATTGAAGCGGAAGAGAAGTTAGCAGCGAAAGGGATCAGTGCAGAGATTATAAACGTTCATACCATTAAGCCAATCGATGTACAAGCTATTTTGGAATCTGTACAAAAAACAAAATGTGCAGTGACCTGTGAAGAACACCAAATTAATGGAGGTCTTGGCGACAGTGTTGCCCAAATATTAGCGCGGTTTTTTCCGGCACCTATTGAAATGGTAGCCGTAAATGACAGCTTTGGAGAAAGCGGGACACCCGCGCAATTGTTGAAAAAATATGGGCTTAGCCCTGAAAATATTATTGAAGCTGCCCAAAAAGCAATTCAGAGAAAAGGATAAGGAATAAAAGTTGAATTTTTGAGGATTTACCTGCCCAGAACAGTAAGGGTGGTTTATCCACTCCTACTGTTTGGTTCAGGTCACACAGTAATAACGCTATGGCAAATAGGTTGTTCCTGTGACTTTGTGAACCCCAAAGTAGTGGGATCAGTTTCAATTTTCCTAAGAAAAACTAAGAACTTTATTTTATCTTTAAAAATGTCTTTTTTTGAGCCAAAATGGCTTTTTTAATGGTTGAAGACTCCTACAAACAGCGCGGGCTTAGAAAAAATTTGGTCAAAAAAATACGACTAAAAGGCATAAAAAATGAAGCCGTTTTGTCAGCCATAGGAAAAGTGCCCAGACACGCTTTTTTTGACGATGCCCTTCTCGTCCATGCTTATGAAGACAAAGCCTTCCCTATCGGGGAGGGGCAGACCATCTCGCAACCCTATACGGTGGCTTTTCAAAGCGAAAAATTAGAAGTGATACCAGGTCAAAAAGTACTGGAAATTGGCACGGGATCTGGCTACCAAGCAGCTGTGCTTATTGAATTGGGGGCAAAAGTTTACACCATTGAATTCAACCGTAAACTTTATGAAAAAACCAAAAATTTTTTACCTCTTTTGGGATACCATCCTTATTTCTTTTT
>DAHVFH010000045.1 GCA_027317105.1 Cytophagales bacterium | reverse complement strand
GTGGTGTGATTAATTCGCCTCAGTCAGTGTTAACGTTGTCCACAAATTCACACTATTCACAAAAAGAAAAAAGAACCAAAAAAGAAAAAGTACTATTACTACTATTATATCTTTTAAATTATTGTTTTGCAAGTCTAAAGGATGTGTCTGTTGCCTTGCCCGTGGATGACCGAAGCGAGTTTTATGGAGAAGACGTGTATAAGAATACCAAAATCCACGCGATGGATGAGTTTTTTCAATCACCTACCATGGTTGAAATTCAAAATAAAATTAAAGCTGATGTAAAGATTTTTATCAAAAGTCGCTCGCGCGCTAAATCGCGCAATAAAATTAACATTGAACCAACCGTTGAGGTATTCTACCCTAAAGTTACTGGCTTTATTCTTGGAAAAGCCTTTGCCAAAGTAAGGCTGGCGCTGGTTGCAAAAATCAACGACTCACTTTTGATCAGCAATACTTATGAAGCATTTTCCGATGGTAAAGACAAGGAATTTGAAGGCGATCTGAATATGACAGTCGAGGATGGAACGAACATAACTGTCGGAATGGCCTTGAGGGAAACGTTAGATCAGTTTTATGCCAATTTAAATGAGGCTATCAATCGGAAGGACAAGAAGATTATAATTTTAGGAAAAATCACAAATTCAAAAACGGGGGCAGGAGTGGCCGCCTCGGTTTTAGTTAAATCCGATTCATCTTATTCCACAAGTTCTTCCGCTGATGGAAGGTTCAACCTCGTAATTCCTTTTTCAAAGCACTACACTATCCAAGTCTCCTCGTTGGATTTCGTCACCCTCTCCGGACGATTAGATGTTCCGGGTACTTTTGTAAAGATGATGGAAAAGAATTTAGCGCTTCAACCGCTCGAAGTGGGTGCTACGGTCAACTTGAAAAGTATATTGTTTTACATGGGCACCACCGATTTGGTGGAAGAATCCTTTCCAGAATTGGAGGCGGTCTTTACCTTCTTAAAAGACAACTCCAAAATAAAAATAGAGCTGGAAGGCCACACCGATAATCAAGGCGATGCCAAAAAGGATTTGTTGCTCTCTGAACAGCGCGTGGATAAAATAAAGTCGTATTTAGTGTCAAAGGGAATCAGTGCACACCGAATACAAGGCAAAGGGTTTGGGGGAACAAGGCCAATTGCCTCTAACGCTACGGAAGAAGGACGAAAGCACAACAGAAGGGTTGAGTTCGTTATTCTTAAAAATTAAAAAATAATTATCCGAGTAATCCTATCCTTTGAGTGACTTTCGCTTTTTGTCCGCTCTTCTACCTTGTTTTGTCATCAGCCAATTATTCTGTACATTAAGTGACTTTATTCAACTATGGCTTACGATGAAAAATTAGCGGAGCGTGTACGGCAAAATTTAGCTCACCTTACCAAGATTGAAGAAAAAGAGATGATGGGCGGCCTTTCCTTTTTATACAATGGCAAAATGTGCGTAGGTATAATCAAAGATGAGATGATGTGCCGTATTGATCCGGATATTCATGAAGCCGCAATAGAAAAAACCGGGTGTAGAACCATGGATTTTACTATGAAGCCAATGAAAGGTTGGGTGATGATTGACGAAACCGGAATGAAAGGTAAAAAGGATTTTGATTATTGGATTAGCCTGGCTCTCGACTACAACAAAAAAGCAAAATCATCAAAATCCAAAAAAAGAAAAAGCAGTCAAATAACGTAACTTGAATTATTTCAATCGTCCGAAAATACAATCCTCTTATTCAAATTATAACTCAAAAAAATATGGCTAAAACAATGAAATACAAGTTGATCTATAAAAAGACAACTCCGAAAGCACTGTATGATCTTTATATGAATGCAAAGAAGCATACAATGATTGCAGGAAGCCCAGTAACAATTTCTTCTAAAGAAAACACCAAGTTTTCCGCGCACCATGGTTATATCTCCGGAACAAATCTTAAGCTAATAAAAGACAAGCTCATTGTTCAGACCTGGCGGGCACAAGGATGGGATGCCTCAGAGCCGGATTCCATCTTCATGATCCTGTTAGAACCGAAAGGGAAAGATGTGGTTCTGCATGCTGTTCACGCTAACGTGCCCGATAAGCACGCTGTGGGCATTGACAAGGGATGGTTCGATCACTATTGGAATCCTTGGAAACAACATCTTGCAGGGAAACCCACTACAAGGCCTACGATGTGAACCAAAGAAGTTTTCAATTCTTTTTCATTTATTCAACTTTAATCCTGGCAGTCAAGCGGATCAGCAAAGGCCAAGATTAATTACCGGATAAGTCTTCCTCCGTATTTATTACTTTATTAAATTTAATTCCGGAAAATTAGCCGCGACCGATAATTCGATCAACATGGAAAATAGATGTTTCATTATCATGCCTCCGGGCGAGCCAGGTGGGTATCCACAAGGACATTTCAATCTTGTTTATGATTATGTAATTGTTCCAGCTTGCCGTGCTGCCGGATATTGGCCATCACGGTCGGGAAGTACAACTTATAACGACCCGCTCGATGTGGTAAAGGAAATCATTGATAGTGAGATTGTGCTCTGCGACTTAAGTGCAACTAATTCAAATGGTCTTTATGGACTGGCTGTAAGACACGCGCTCGATCTTCCGGTTACGTTAGTAAAAGACATGAAAACATTGACCCTATTTGATACCAGTGATTTTGGCTTGATAGAATACGATGAATCACTTCGAATCGACACCGTTCAAAAAGCCGTTGAAATTTTGAGTGAAGCTTTAAAAAAGGCAGTGGAAAACAAAAAGGAGAGGCACGCCTTACTCCAACGCCTAACTATTGGCCTTCCGCAAGTTTCAGCCCAGACCATGGTCGAAACTACAATATCTTCCAGCACAGAAACGACAGATCAAACTATTCTGGAAGAAAGACAAAAACCCAAGGAACATCTTTTACCCAAAATTTCACCCCTTCCTGATTATGTAGGCGACCCTTTGACAGAAGAAGAAATCGAAAAACTAAAAAAAGGTGATTTTCTTTTCCACCTTAACCACGGGAAAGGGAAAGTGAACTTCATTAAAAATACGGGAAAAGATAAGCTGACCAGCATTCAATTTGACGCGGGGCCAAAGTTATTGGTAGTTGCAGTTTCAGATTATTTTAGAAAGATCGAGGAATAGCTTTCCGATTTCTGAACGCATTTACTTAAATACCTTTTTATATTCGTCTTCATCAAAACCTAACCTCACAACTTTACCATTCTTTTCAATCAATGGCCGCTTAATCACGCTCGTTTTCACGACCATCAAAGCAATCGCTGATTTCTCATTACTAATTTTCTTTTGAGCAGCAGTCTCCAGTTGCCTCCACGTAGTGCCGCGCTTGTTAACCAAGAGCTCCCACCCTACTTGCTTACACCACGCACTAAGTTTGGTGGCTGTAATTCCTGATTTTTTATAATCATGGAACTCAAATTCAATGTTATTATTATTCAACCACACAATGGCGGATTTTACCGTGTTGCAGTTTTTGATGCCGTAGACAATCATGATCTGATTTAGTTATCCGGAAATTTAATATCTTGATTAAGAAATTAAAAGATCCAAAGTTAAATTTAAGTCTTTTGGAGAAAAAAAAACGATTTTTACACGGATCAATTCATCAAGACAAATCCGGAATTAGACTCCATATATTTGTAGGCAATGGCGGCACCGGATGGCCCCGCCAAAGGAAGAAGTGAGATTGATTTAAAACCGACTGCTGCATAATACTCTCTGGTGTGGGATGATTGTGCTGTTCCATATATTTTGTTGTTTGAATTTGGGCCGGGCGGTGCAAGCAGAATACTCATGAGCTAAGATAAAATGGGCACTGATAGAATTCAAGTTTTCCAAATGTCCTTCCGTCCATTGGCTGTAATAGAAATGACTTGTTTGTGTAAGAATTTGGGAAAACCTTTTCGATGCTTCCGTCCCTATGTAGGGTCTGCAAGAAAACGCCTCAATTTTATTTTTTGGCACTATTTTTTTTAGTCTTTCAAGTCAGAAACTGATTTCATCTGTTTTTTTTGATGGGCTTATAGGGTTTCATCAAACCGACCGCTAAGAATAACTGGTTTTGGCAAGGGCTGGGTATACTTTCATCGGGAAGCAACTTTGTTTTTTTTCCTTGGCTTAGGCTGCTTGCCTTAACCGAGGTCTTTCCCGTTCAGCTTGTTGCCTATCTTGGTTTTGCAATGCGTTACCCAGGATGTGCAGGTTGTAAGACGTCTTTCTATCTGAGCTGAAAATTTCGTCACGTAATGCAGACGCTGTTAAGTAATTATTTTTGACGTTTTAAAGAACAATAAAATCGGTTTCTTGTCGAATTTATTTTCTAATGTAGCAAATTGGCTACACTACTCAAACCTTTCTATTCCGAGTTTGCCTGTTGGTGGGCAAAATCAGAGACGAGAAGTATATTAAACCCTCGGCAAGAATCTAAAACGGCTTAGAGAAGTCAAAGGAATTACTCAGGAGGCCTTGGCGTTTAAGTGCGAAATCGAGCGAAGTCAAGTGATCCGTTTTGAGAAGGGCGGAATAAGTCCCTACTCCCAGCACAATTCTAGCTCTTGCTACAGGCCTTCAAATTGAGCCAAAAAAACTTTTAGACTTCAACTATTAGCCTGAATAGTCAAATTATCTTGACCGCTGCCTTGACCATTTAATAAAAAAAGCCCAAAATCAGAACGAAATTGGGCTTTATTGGAGGTCTCGAGCGGATTCGAACCGCTGTAGGAGCTTTTGCAGAGCTCTGCCTAGCCACTCGGCCACGAGACCCTTAAGATAACAGGCATTAAGGTAGCTCCAAATTTAGGTGCTAATTCTTAATGCCCAATATCCAATCTCTAAGTTTATTCTCCTTTAGGAGCAGACTTCGAGGATGACATTTTCTCTTTCAAAGCACTCAACGCTTCCAAGTCGCCTAAGGTAGACTTCTCCGATTCCTTGTTGATCTTGTCGATCGTCTTTCCTTTAGGAGCTGTTTTCTTTTTAGCTGCAGGCTTTTCTTCCACTTCAGTAGACCATGTCGCCTTCAAGCTCAACGTGATCCTTCTGTCCTCCTTGGAGAACTCCAGTACTTTGAAATCATACGATTCACCTACTTCAGCTTTAGAGTCGTCTTCTTTTGCCAAATTTTTCAACGAACAGAAACCTTCTATGCCGTACGGCAATTCGATCATCACGCCCTTGTCATTTTTGCCAACGATCGTACTCTTGTGCACAGATCCCACGGTAAAGATGGTCTCGAACGTATCCCAAGGATTTTCTTCCAGGTGTTTATGGCTCAAGGCCAGTCTACGGTTTACGGCATCCAATTCCAATACTTGCACTTCGATTGAATCGCCCACCTTCGTGAATTCCGAAGGATGTTTGATTTTCTTCGTCCAACTTAAATCAGATACGTGAACCAATCCATCAATCCCTTCTTCCAATTCAATGAACAATCCAAAGTTGGTGAGGTTGCGAACGATGCCTTTGTGACGGGTGCCTACGGCATATTTCGCCAACACATCCTGACGTGTCCAAGGGTCTTCTGTCAATTGTTTGATGCCCAGGCTCATCTTCCGCTCGTTGCGGTCGATTGTGAGTACCACTGCTTCCAATTCATCTCCCACTTTAATAAAGTCTTGCGGGTTGCGCAAATGTTGTGACCAGCTCATTTCTGAAACGTGGATCAACCCTTCAACGCCAGGCTGAAGTTCAAGGAATGCACCGTAGTCGGCTACGTTTACAATCTTGCCTTTCACTTTAGAGCCGATAATAATGTCGGCAGACAAAGACTCCCAAGGGTGAGGCGTGAGTTGTTTCATGCCTAATGAAATCCTGCGCTTATCTTCATCAAAGTCGAGCACTACTACTTTTACCACCTGATCTAGTTTCAATAATTCTTCAGGATGGTTGATACGTCCCCATGAAATATCTGTGATATGCAATAAGCCATCAACACCACCCAAGTCGATGAATACACCGAAGTTGGTCATGTTCTTGATCACCCCTTCCAATACCTGGCCTTTTTCAAGGTTGGTGAGGATCACTGCTTTTTGTTGCTCAAGGTCTTTTTCGATCAGTACTTTATGGGATACCACTACGTTGTCGTTGGTGTAGTTGATCTTCACCACCTTTACCTCAATGTTTTTATTTACATAGATATCAAAGTCGCGGATCGGTTTCACATCAATTTGCGAACCGGGCAAGAATGCTTCAATGCCAAACACATCGACAATCAAACCACCTTTGGTTCTGCGTTTCACAAATCCTTCGATAATCTGATCTTTATCTAAAGCCGTTTGCACGTATTCCCAGCCCTTTACCAATTTTGCTTTTCTGCGCGACAATACCAATTGGCCCATCAGGTTTTCGCGCTCTTCAATAAAGAGATCTACCTCATCACCAATTTTCAGGTTGGACATGTCTTTGAATTCCGCCAACGGCACAAGGCCATCCGACTTGAACCCAATATTTAAGATCACATCGCGATCGTTGATACCCACCACGGTGCCTTTCACTACTTCACTCTCGTTTACGGATGCAATGGTGCCTCCATAAAGCTCATCCATTTCCTTGCGGGTTTTGGAAGAATACCCTTCGCCAAAACCTTTTCTTTCGAACGCTTCCCAATCAAAATTCTCGAGGGAAACATTTGTGGTAGCCGCTTTTCGCGCGGTTACGTCTTTGATCATCCGGCTGATGCCTTCTTCTTCTTCTCTTTTCTTCGCTGCCTTGAAAGCCGCCAAGTCATCTTCTGCGAGTTCAGCCTGCGCTGTGTTTACATCCACATCTTCCTCTGCGCCTTTTATTGCCAAGGCTTTTTTAGGAGCAGCTTCCGACTTCTCCGTTTTGTTGGTACTGGTTTTTTGAACTTTTGCCATAACTAAAATATGCCCAACTATTACATGGTACCGCCAGGGCTTAACGGCAACAATTTTGTTAAACAGTTCTGTTTTAGCTAAAAAACAGCCCCGCTGGTTTCAGCAGGGCTGCAAAGGTAGGAAAAAATTCTAAAAACAGATTTATTGAAAGTCTTCAGGTTTTAAAGTGCCCACTGCGTAATCAACAAGTACTTTTTGGAAAAGAAGGCGATATTCTGCTTGCGCTTTATCAGTTTGTGCCTGCACAAGTACTTTGTTGGCGTTGGCATATTCAACGAAACTAGTTACACCCAGGCTAAAGCGTTCAAATTCAAATTGTAAGGCCAGTTCTGCTGCCCTAATCTGATCAAGGCTAACTCTGAATGCTTTCTTGGCACCTTCATAATTTCTCACAGCCCGAATCACGTCATTTTTAATCTGGTATTCTAAATTCTTCTTTGTCAACTTGCTATTTTCGTAGAGCACTTTTTGGTTCAGATAGTTTGTCCGATTTTGCAATCCATTAAAAATTGGGATATTCAATTGAAATCCAACTTGCTTGTAAACGTTTCTGACCTGGAATTGTTGTTGGAATGATAGTGGTTTTTCGGGATTTGCTTTTATTTGATAAGTCGTTTGAGTTTGGACCGAGTACCCAGATGCTGCATTTGGATCCTTTACTACATATGGACTATATACAGGAGCGAGTACAGAATCCGCTTCGCCATGTTGAAAATTATAAGCTGATCCATAAGCTCCAAACAAGGTTAAGGATGGCATCGTTAAACCCTTCGCAGCTGCCGTGCTAAAACGATAGGCATTCTCAGTCTTAATTGCCCTAAGATAATCGGCTCGGCTTAGTTTTGCTCTGTCGGCCAATTCATCAATTTTTAGACTGTCGCTTCCGATAACATTAATATCCCAGTTGGGCCTCTCAACATCGTATTCCTCCATCGGATCGATAAGGAGCGTTTGGGTCAATAATGATTTATCATTGTTCAAAGTAATCTCTGCTTGCACTTCTTTTAATTCAGCTGCCTTCACCAATGCCTCTTGATTGTACTCGTCAACAGGTGAGCGCGCACCTAAATTTACCTGCTCTTTAACCTGTCTGAATTGTTTTGACAATGCTTTATGGTTTTCCTTCGCAATTATTAATAATTCATTATCTAATAGAACCTGTAGATACTGTGTGGCAACCGTATTTATTAAATCTTGAGCAGTTCTATTTACATAGTATGCTTGCGCATCTAATTGATTGGCATATTGCCTTATTTGATTTATCCTATTAAAACCATTGAACAAGTTGAGTTGAGCGTTTAAGCCTCCAGACACATAGTCCCTTATTCCATTAACAACCTGTCCCGTATTGGAGTTAAATGAATTTCCTCTCGTTCGAGTGGTTGTGGCCGTTGAAGAAACTGTTGGGCCGATAGCAACGATACTTTGGAATTTTTGCGCCTGACTAAACTCCAGATTATTTTTCTGTTGGTTAAATAGCATGCCATTTTTTAAACCAATTTTTACGGCATCATCAAAAGTAAGAATCTTCGGTTGCTCTTGCGCGTACGAAGATATACCCAACCAAATAACCAAAACAACTCCAAAACACCTTTTCATATCTATTTTACTTATCTTACTATTTCATCTGCTGCTATTGCGCCATCGGCAATGCGCACAATGCGCTTGCCCCGTTTCGCATTTTCTTCGGAGTGCGTGACCTGAATGATGGTGATGCCCTCGTCATTTAATTTTTGAAAAATGTCCATGATCTGTTTACCCTGGTCGGAATGCAAATTTCCCGTTGGCTCATCGGCCAATAACAATTTGGGCTCACCCACAATAGCGCGGGCGATGCCCACCAACTGTTGCTGGCCACCACTCAATTGCTCAGGAAACAAATCCTTTTTAGCCACCATGTTAAACCGGTCGAGCATGTCGGCCACCAAACTCTTGCGCATATCGCTTTTCACGCCTTTATACAAGAGCGGGGTTTCTATGTTTTCATACACCGTCAATTCATCAATAAGGTGGTACGCCTGAAAGATAAAGCCGATGTAGTTTTTGTGCATCTCGCTTTTGTGCTTCTCTTTCATTTTGTGCACCGGCTCGTCAAAAAAGTAATATTCTCCGGCCGAGGGTTCGTCCAGCATACCGATGATGTTCATCAGCGAAGATTTACCCGCACCGCTGGGGC
>DAHVFH010000037.1 GCA_027317105.1 Cytophagales bacterium | reverse complement strand
AAAACCAAATACCAACCTTTCACGAAACGAAAATCTGTAGTACACAGACTGAAACTAGAAAAAATAGAACCTCCTCAAACACAGCTACTTCTGACCGGATAGCTGCAATGTGGGTTAAAAATTCTTTCGCACCGTGAATCCATAATTTTTAGGATTACCTAAGTGTGCGGCACCGAAATCATACGCATACGAAATGTATCGGGCATCGTTCAAGTTGCGCCCCCAGAAAAAAAGTTCCCAGCTTTTGGCGGTAACACCTATCCGCGTATTCAATACGATATAGGGAGATTGCCTGATTGTGTTTGCCAAATCAAAATATTGAGTGCCCAAATACCGCCATTCCAAACGGGCAATGAATTGTATTTTTTCAGAAGGAACAATATTCCAATTGTACTGAACCGCAAGCATGGACGTAACATCAGGGGTAAAAAGTTGATGGTTCCCTTTATAGTTAACTTCATTCCCATTCTGCGAAAGCATGAGGGTAGTATATTTCGCGTTGGTGTAACCAAAATTATAATCGATCTGCAAATGCGGCAAAGGTGTTGCCGACAGCTCCGCTTCAAAGCCTTTACTTTCCAGTTCTCCTGCATTCCTCGTGATGGTTACTGCCTGCGGCAAAACCAACGTGGGCACTTGCACATTGGTAGTCCGAATATAGAAAGCGGCCGCATTGAATCGAATCCGATTTTCAAACCAGGTTTGCTTCAGACCGACTTCAAGGTTGTTACTGTATTCCGGTTGATACGAATAAAGTGGTGGTTGCGAAGGGTCTGGAGAAAACTGTGTGAATCCACCGGTTTTAAATCCTCTTGCATAATTAAAGTAGAGGTTACTGCTTTCGTTTAGGTGATAGGCTAGGCCTACCTTCGGAGAGATGGCATTGAAATTTGCTTTCGCGGAAGTGTCAGGCAAAGTAGTAAACGGTGCGCCCGGAAAGATTTGAAATTGCCCCAGCGCACTTTGAGTTTTGTGCTCGAAGTCGTAACGCATACCGCCAATCACGTCCAGTTTTTCAGTAAGCGAATACGTGGCCTGACCAAAAAAAGCATAACCGGTAGTTTGTCCCGTTCCTGTTCCAATGCTGCTTGAATTGGGTATCGCACCAGGGGCGACCAAAGCGGCATCCGCACCAAAGTGGGTAGCTTGTTTCACGGGGTTATTCTGATGATACAAGTAAAGGCCTCCCGTCCATTTTAAATTAGTGACTGAAGCTGGAGAAGTAAACTTGAACTCTTGCGTCAACACCTTTACATTGTTCCACTTATTTCCATAGTTATTGATAATCGTAACCCCATCAATTGGAGAAAAGTCACCATCAAGGGGTTGTTTATAATACCGCCAATTCGATTGGTAGGTACTTTGTGATGAAAAATTAAAATTGTTTCCCGAGTAGTTAGCCGAAAAGGAAGCATTAAAAAGATTGTCGACCATGGTAGCCACGCTATTTTGATTTACTTTAAAAGGATTGGCCAAGGCATCGTAAGCCAGCGGAAAAGTTCCTTGGTTTCTGTTTTCATTGTGCTTGACGTTTAGCGTGAATGACCAGCGCGAACCCGCCAGGTAGCGCAGATAATAATTGCCTACTACACCGTGTTTTTTATCGAAATGAGAATTGTCGAATTCGTTGATATAAAATCCATTCGTTTGATTGTACATACCCGCTATCCCAAGAAAGAGTTTGTCTTTGATCAAAGGGGTGCGCACACCGGCACTGTAGCGCTGTTGTCCGTAACTCCCAAAATTGATTTCGCCAAAACCAGAAGTCTGGTTAGTAGGTTGTTTGGTAATAATATTAATTACGCCACCCATGGCGTTTCTTCCATACAACGTTCCTTGCGGGCCGCGTAAAACTTCTATCCGTTCAATGTCCACCAATGGCGCGATGTAAGTGTCTAAGCTGAATTGATTGACTCCATCCACATAAGTAGCTACAGAAGGATCGTAAGAAGTTGAAGTAATTCCTCTTATCGATGTTACATTTCTGTTGTCGCCCGGATTGGAAGAATAAAGGTTTGGCACTACGGCTGTGATGTCCTGACTGTTCCACATACGGTATTGCCTAATCTTTGCTGATGAAATAGCACTGATGCTGACCGGAATTTTTTGAAGATCCTCTTCGGTCTTCTCTGCCGTTACAATCACGGCATCCAGTTGGGTGGCTACCTCAGCGAGTTGAAAATCAAAAGTAGCTCCTCCTGTTGTTACCTCAACCTTCCTTTCAACGGTAACAAACCCAATGGCTGAAACTTCCATATCATAAGAGCCAGACATTACAGTTGTCAATTCGTAATTTCCCTGTTCATCGGTTGCCGTTCCTGAATTGGTGTTGAGTAAATGCACAACAGCTCCGGACAAGGGCTCATTTTTTATGGATGTGATTTTTCCATTTATTGATTGACTGTAAGCCATGAATTGCAAAAACAGAAATAAAAGAAAAAAGTAAAAACGAATCATAATTATATTTTAATTGATACTTATATAAAAATTATTCTTAGAACGCTAGCACAATTCCTTTCTTAATGCATTGGTCATATTTCCTCTTATCAAAGGTGTAGAGCTTTGGAGAACGATGGCGGCCAATGCTCCTTACTTTATTGGTGTCTTTGATCAACCCTAACGACAATAATTTTTTGGGAAAGTTTCTTCGATCCAGTTTTTTACCAAGGATAGTCTCATAAAGTGATTGAATTTCAGGCAATGTGAATTTTCTTTCCAAAAGATTATAGCCTATGGGCTGATGATATAAATTGATACGCATGTGATGCTGGGCACTTTCAAGCATTTCGTTATGATCAAACAACAACTCGGGTATTTTTCCGATGTCCTGCCAAACATACTTTTCAGTAAGAATGTCCTCTTCCACCATAGCCCGGGAAAAATCCACCAATGCATAATAGCCAATAGAGAGCGTTCTTTCTCGTAGCCAATTGTCTTTAGGCAAAAATGAATATCTATGATTTTCCCTCCGAAATTCGCTATCGCCAAAGGTGTAAAATTGTTGTAGAAATACTTTATCTAAAGAAGTCCGCTCTTTCAATATGCGGTTGGCTGCAATGGATAGTGGTTCCGTTCTTCCCACAAATCCTCCAGGCAAGCTATACCCATTCAACTCTTTCCATTTTGCTAGCAGAATTTTTAAGCTCCGCTGATAGTATCCAAAAATTACACAATCGATCGTCACGTTTGGCAAATACGTGGTGTGGCCGTTCTCAATAAATTCGTCAACCTCTTTTTGTGTTTTCATGTAACCGCTGTTTTTGAAGCTATCTACTTAAAATTTGTCAAATTTTTATTGTGTAAAAGTAACGCAATAAAAATATAATACTATATTTGTCAACGCAAAATAACTTAGGTTAATTCTTAATTAAGTCATTAGCCCAATCGTAAAAACATTTGCCAAAACAATAAGACGTATGTATTTACCTTTTTTCAAGAAATGTCTCCATGGAATTTTCATTGGCACTTTTGTGGTGGCCATGGCTTTCAGTCAAGATGGAATTGCCCAACAACGTGTATTGGTGTTTTCCAAGACAGACGGTTTTCGACACAGTTCCATTGAAGCCGGGAAATCAGCTTTTCAAAAAATGGCCAACGAGAAGGGCTTAGGAATTGATTTTACCGAAGACGCCACACAGTTTGTGACGGACAACCTAAAGAAATATAATGCGGTTGTTTTTCTAAATACCACAGGCGATGTGTTGAATAACAACCAACAAGCTGAATTTGAACGCTACATTCAGGCGGGTGGTGGCTACCTCGGCATTCATGCGGCAACAGACTGTGAGTACGATTGGTCATGGTATGGCCGACTGGCTGGCGCTTATTTTCTTGATCATCCCAATCCGAACAATGTTCAGAAAGGAAAATATTATGTTGTCCAAAAAGATCATTGGGCAACGAAAGGGATGCCCGATGAGTTTGAGCGAACAGACGAATTTTATAGTTTCAAACAAATTGATCCCACCATTAATGTGTTGATCAAAATTGATGAAAAAAGTTATCAGGGTGGAAAGAACGGAGCCAATCATCCGATGAGTTGGTACCATGAGTTTGACGGAGGCCGCGCTTTCTATACCGCCATGGGACACACCGATGAAACTTTTTCAGAACCGCTCTTTTTAAATCACGTTTGGGCAGGTCTTCATTATGCGATGGGCGGTGATGCACCCACTGTACTTGATTACTCAAAATCAAAGCCAGAGGAGAATAGGTTTTCAAAAGTCATCCTGGAAGAAAAGTTGAACGAGCCCATGGAATTAAGTGTGCTAAACGATGGACGGATTCTTTTTATTGAGCGCCATGGTGCCGTTCGCTTGTACAATCTTCAAACCAAAAAACTTAAAACCATTGCCACCATCCCGGTAAGTACCAAATACACCGACAAAGAAGGGAAAGTAACAGAAGCGGAGGATGGGTTATTAGGTCTTAACAAAGATCCAAACTTTGCCACCAATCATTGGATCTATTTATACTATTCTGATCCAACTAAATCGCAAAATATTTTAACACGTTATACGCTAGTTGGTGACGTACTTGATTTAACTTCTAAAAAAGTGCTTCTCGAAGTACCTACGCAACGTGAGCAATGTTGCCACACCGGTGGTTCAATTACATGGGATAAAGATGGTAATTTATTTTTATCTACAGGCGACAATACCAGCCCACGGGCATCGGTATATAGCCCAAGTGATGAGCGGCCCGATCGGTCTCCATGGGATGCGCAAAAATCTTCTTCCAACACCAATGATCTAAGGGGAAAGATTATTCGGATCAAACCATTGGCGAACGGAACGTATTCTATACCGGATGGAAACCTTTTTCCAAAAGGTACTGAACTTGCGAGACCAGAAATCTACACCATGGGCCACCGAAACCCTTTCAGGATTTCAGTCGATAAAAAAACGGGTTACTTGTATTGGGGCGAAGTTGGCCCGGACGCAAACGAATCCGATTCTCTTCGCGGCCCTGCCGGGCAAGATGAAGTCGGTCAGGCAAAAATGGCCAGCAATCAAGGTTGGCCCTATTTCGTGGGCGACAATAAAGCTTACGTCAAGTATGACTTCGGCCAAGATAAATCACTCGAAAAGTGGAATCCAGAAAAGCCGATCAACACTTCTCCCAACAATACCGGTCTAAAAGAACTTCCGCCTGCACAAAAAGCACTCATCTGGTATCCTTATGGAAACTCAAAGGAATTTCCGTTGGTAGGTAATGGCGGAAGAAATGCCATGGCAGGTCCAGTATTTTACAGTGATGATTTTAAAACTGCCCCTCATGCCTTTCCAAAATATTATGATGGTAAATTATTTATCTACGATTGGATGCGTGGATGGATCATGGCGGTAACCTTTGATAAAGAAGGAAACTATTCTTCCATGGAACAATTTATGCCGAGTTATAAATTCAGTAACCCGATGGACATGGAATTTGCGGCCAATGGTGATTTGTATATGCTTGAATATGGCTCCGGATGGTTTTCTGCCAATGATGATGCACGCTTAATTCGTATTGAATACAACGGGGGCAACAGGAAACCACTCATCGCACTGGCAGCTGATAAAATGGGAGGCTCTGTTCCTTTCACGGTTAACTTATCTTCCAAAGGTACAACCGATGCCGATGGTGATCCCATGACCTACTCATGGAAAATAACATCCAAAAATGGTTTTACGAAAACGGTTAATGGCGGTGAAGCGAAAATCACTTTTGAAAAACCAGAAATCTATAAAGCTACTTTAACCGTAGCCGACAATAAGGGCGGGGTTTCCACGCAGGCGTTGGAGCTGACGGCCGGAAATGAAACACCGGTGATCACTTTTGATATTGGCAATAACAGCAAGACTTTCTATTTCCCAGATAAAGTGTACGATTACAAAGTAAATGTAGAAGACAAGGAAGACGGGACACTCGCCAACGGAAAGATCAAATCCGACCAAGTAATCGTGAGCATCGATTATCTGTCGGAAGGATTTGATAAGGCAGAAATTGCACAAGGACACCGCAGTGCGGAAACAAGCACAGTAAGTTCAAAAGGCATGAGGCTAATGGACAAAAGCGATTGCAAGGCCTGCCACAGTATTGATAAGAAATCCATTGGGCCGACCTTCCGCGACATCTCTTTGAAATACAAAGGAAAGGCGGGCGTAGAAGAGAAACTCGCCAAGAAAATTATTTCAGGAGGAAGTGGCGTTTGGGGACAGGTTCCCATGGCCGGCCATCCTCAAATTACTGCCGCTGATGCCGGAGAAATGGTTAACTATATTTTGAGCCTTACCAACGAAAAACAAAAAATAAAATCGTTGCCGGTGCAGGGAACCTATGCCATTAAGAAACAGTCCAACGATAAAGGGCAAGGGGTTTATATTTTCCGTGCCTCCTACAAAGATCGTGGTGCCAACGGGCTTCCCTCTATTGCCGCTGAAGAAACCTTTACGCTAAGAAGTCCGAGTATCAATTCTACGAAGTACGATGAATTCTCCAATGTGAATAAAATGTCTTTTGGCGGAAATAGTTTTATCATTCCTACTAAGAACGGAAGTTATATTGGCCTTAAGCAAGTTGATTTAGCCGGGGTTAATGAAATAGAATTAGTTGCAGCTGCACCAAAAGCACAGCTTAATGCTGAAGGGGGAACGATCGAGCTTCATGTGGACTCACCCACAGGAACGCTCATTGGCAAGTCTGAATTTATAGGCGACACACCAGGAGGAGGTTTTGCGGGCAAGCCCATAACTTTCAAAGTTCAACCCGTGGAGGGAATTCATGATATATTCTTTGTGTTTCAAAATCCAAATGCCAAATCAGGTGTTTCGTTGATGGTGGTGATGAATACCCAGTTCAAAACTGGCCAAGCTGCAAAAAGTCAACCCATGGTAAGTTATTCGACTACAGATCTCAATGCCTTCGTAGGAAAATATAAAATGACAGGCCTCCCTTTTCCATATATTGAAATAAGCGTGAAAGACGACAAACTGATGATGGATGCTGGCGGCCAAATTGGGGAGATTAAACCCACCGAGGAGCAGGATCAATTTGATGCCGATGGAAAGGCCAAATTAATCTTCCTAAGGACCAAAGAAAAGAAAGTTGACAAGCTAAAAATGAATGCCATGGGCTTTAGTTTTGAAGGCGTGAAAGAATAGTTTAGACTTTTAAGTAGTTGGTCTCAAGGTTATCAGCCTATCGAATAATTAATTAGGTAAAAAAATATGATTGACATAAAGGACAGTCTATTTTTCTTCTGAAGCCAAGCCGTCTTCTTATTTTGATGGGTGATTGAACTCCTGAAGAACAAACTATGTTGAGCATGAAATTTCGTCTTTAGATAAAAGCGATCCTTCCAACATGAAAAAAGAACTTAAAGTGATCCCTGTATCCATTCTCGATCTTGCCAACATCATTCAGGGTGATCAATCGGCAGGAGATGCCTTCAAAAGGAGTCTCCTTTTTGCTCAGCGCGCGGAGAAATTCGGCTACCATCGTTATTGGTTCGCAGAACATCACAACATGGAAAGTATCGCCTCTGCGGCCACTGCTTTACTTATCGGTCACATAGCTCAAGGCACCTCAACAATCCGGGTGGGTTCTGGCGGCATTATGTTGACAAATCATGCCCCTCTTATTATTGCCGAACAATTTGGTACACTCGAAGTATTATACCCTGGCCGTATTGACCTTGGTTTAGGTCGCGCTCCAGGAACAGATCAGGCGACAGCGTATGCCTTACGCAGAAATTTACACGGTGATGTGGATGCTTTCCCCAATGATGTTCTTGAACTTCTCCAGTATCTCGGCCCTGCCGACAACCAAGGAAAGGTAAGAGCTATTCCGGGGATAGGAACAAATGTACCGGTGTGGTTACTTGGTTCAAGTACATTCAGCGCACAACTTGCCGCCAAGCTGGGATTGCCTTTTGCTTTTGCTTCTCATTTTGCTCCCGCCCAATTATTCCCAGCTCTACAAATTTATCATTCATCGTTCAAGCCCTCCGCTTTTCTAAAAGAACCCTATGCAATGGCTTGCGTAAATGTGATAGCTGCGGATACGGACGAAGAAGCTCAATATCTCGCAACATCGGCTTATCAATTAGTCCTTGGACTAATCCGCAACAACAGAAAACCGTTGGCCCCGCCCACGGGTAATATGGATCAGCTTTGGAGTGCTGAAGAACATGCGGCTGTAAACCAGATGTTCTACTATTCTTTTGTCGGAAGTACAGATACGGTTGCTACTGAATTAACATCCTTTGTTGAGAACACGGGTGTTGACGAGATCATGGTAACCACGCATGTGTTTGATGTAAAGGCCAAGATTCGCTCGCTTGAACTTACGGCCTCTTTGTTCAAGACCGACAAGGTAGAAGCACTGGGGTAGAAAAGAACATTAAAGTTGAACCGTTAAACAACGTAAACCAATCTTTTATATTCCGGCTATCATGTCCACATCCTCTTCTTCCACTTCCTCCACCGAAGGCTCTTGAATCACAATTTTTCTTCCCATCATGAAAATAGAAAAAGCGGTGATCGAGCAAAAAGCCATCACCCCCGACATGGGCAATGCCGTGTGGTTCTGTAAAATACTCACTGCGGCAGAAGCCGTTGCACCAATGCCCATTTGAATAGCACCCATCAATGCTGAAGCATTGCCTGCGCTGTGCCCGAAGGCTGCGAGTGTAAGTGCCGAAGCATTTGGAAAGATGAAGCCCTGGCAGCACAAGTATAAAAATATTAGTGCGATGGTCGTATATAGTTCACTCCAGCCAAAGAAGGCAATGCACGCTAAAATAATTCCAATGAAGCTTTGAAACAACAACGCGGTCTGAACAATTTTTTCACTTTTATGCCTTCTTAATGCCAAGGTGTTGATCTGACTGGAGCCGATAATACCAACTGCGATTATCGCAAAGATCCATCCGTATTGTTTCTCATTTACTCCAAACAATTCAATAAATACTTGAGGTGACCCACTGATGTAGGCATACAATCCGGAGGCTGCAACCGCACCCGTCAAGGCATAAATGTAAAACTGTGGATGCACGAGGATGCTAACAAAATTTCTGGTAATCGCTCTCGGCTTTAGGGAGTAGGTGGGATCCGGTTTTTTGCTTTCGGGTAACAAAAAGTATACGCCAGCGATAACCGCAATATCTACAATGATCAAGGCTGCGAAGACATAACGCCATCCCAAAGCCGCGGTGATGTAACCGCCAACCGTTGGTGCAATGATTGGCGACACGGCAATCACCAGCATCAAAGCAGAAAAAACTTTGGCATTATCTTTTACGGCAAACAAATCCCGGACAATCGCACGCGATGTCACCATACCCGCACAACTGCCTAGTGCCTGAAGGAATCGGAATGCAATTAATGAATTAACTGAATCGGTAAACGCACACCCTACTGAAGCAAAAAGATAAACGATCAGCCCCGCATACAGTGGCATTTTTCTTCCATATCGTTCGAGCAGCGGGCCATAGATAAATTGGCCAATGGAAATCCCTATAAAAAAACTGGACAGTGATAGCACAACTTGGGCTACGGTGGTATTCAGGCCTTTGGCGATAGCGGGAAATGCCGGTAAATACATGTCAATGGAAAAAGGACCTAGGGCCGAGAGCAGTCCGAGAATAAATATGAGATTGAAATAGTTGTTTTTGTTGCGCATAAAAAAGCAAAGGTATTCGTTTGCAACAATCACTACTAATTATTAAATGCTATTGATAAGATTTTTTCTAATCTTGAACAAAAAGAAGGTTAGCTTTTCTCAAAGCGCCTTTACGCTAACTACTTTCATTTTTTACCTTTCTCACTAAAAAGTATCTGGAAGCCAAAAAGAATTAAGATGCTATTTCAAATTTTTGACTAAGTGACCAACCACTTATCCCATTCCACAACAATGGAAAGGACCATCATGGCAATCACCATCACAGCAATTGCTTTATGCAGTAATTCAGATGAGTATCTCCGAACAATGATGATGGTAAAAGAAATAGCCAGAATGATCTGAAGCGCCTGATCGGCTATCGTTAAGTCGAGTATAAATAAATTGTACAGGATGGAAAGTAAAGCAGACAAGACAAGTAAAAGAAATATTTTAGTGTAGTTTTCAAAATAAAATTTCTTGAGATCTTTATTTTCTCCTTTCAACCTTTTCGGAAAAAGTAATTTCGCCAGCACAAACAAATTAACCGGGTAAAGCATGATAAAGAGAAAGATGGCCAACCGCCATGGATGATAGGACTTCAGTTCGTACATGATCCACCACTCTTGTACCTGTAGAAAAAGAATAAAGAGTATCCAAAGAAGGTGTGGCCAATAGACAATTACCTTATCCCTTTTATGAATGATGCTTGCTATTCCCGTTAGGATTTCAGTAATGCCCAAACCTAAAACGATCGATATTAATACCGTCACGTATTCGAAGGGACTCATGAACTATTAATTGGCTGTAATAACCATACTACGAATCGTAGAAGGCGCTACGCCAAAATTTTCGGAAAATAAAAAATCATTTCCTGCACTCACCAGCCCTACTTTTATCAACGCTTGATGGTGGATGTCATGTTCAAGGCAATAGGCTAACTCCCGGTACAGGGAAGTTTGTATTTCCAAAGACGCCTCACCTTCTGAAGAAAAGTTGGCTTGCAGTTTTATTGGAAAATCTCCCTTGATAACAGGTACGCGATCAGAAATTTCTTTCATCACCTTGCAAGCGAACTTCCGGCTTAGTTCAATACGCTCATCCCGTTTTCGATGGTCATAACAAACCACTCCGGATTCTAAGGAAACAAGGGCGCAACGATAAAATTCAAGAATGTGCCTTACATGCTGACCGATGGATGAGCCTGAATAAACTTCGCGTTTTAAAACATAATCTTCGTCACTCAACTTAAGGATCAACGATTTTAAATCAATAAGATTTTTTAAAATGGCTTCAATTAGCATAACATCTATTTTTAAAATCATAATTCTAGAAAAGCCTGATTGCTTCCCTTGCGACAGGCTATTTCTAAAAATATTATTGAATTTCTTTCTCTAAACCATTCTTTCCCAAATCAATTAACTTATCAGGCGACAGGTATCCGGTAGAAACGGTGAGTAGTTTTTCATCCTGACCGATCACCAGTAAGCTGGGATAAGCATGGAGACGATACCGTTGCATAAGTTCCTTCCCCATTTCCGTTTCGCCATCAATGGAAAGATTGATATAGTGCGAATTAAAAAAGGTTCCCACTGCTTTATCAGCGAACGTGTTTCGCTTCAACATTCGGCATGGGCCGCACCAAGTCGCATAAAGGTCTAGAAAAATCAGTTTATGTTCATGCCTCGATTTTTGAACTGCTTCGCCCCAGGTTCCATCATAAAATTTGATGCCTCCATTTTCGTTTTTTGGTGCTGTTAGGTTTGCGGAAAGTAGGAAGGCAAGAAAAATAATGACTATAGGAATTGGCCACGCAATTTTGCGGTTTTTCATATTCGTTTTCAAATCAACTTATTCAGGATGATATTCGGCCAACACGGTCACTTCAATTTCTTTAGCCAAGTTGGTAGAAGGCTTTCCTTTTTTAAAAGTGATCCCATAATCGGCTAGGACTAATTTTAGTTTGGTCTGCCCAGTCAAAGCATTTCCCTTTATGGTAATTGTGGCTGTTCCTTGGATCGGTTTTGTTGTATCCTTTATCGTAAGCTCACCCTGAACGGTTGCCTCATAGCTACCGTCTTTGGTAAAGTCAACGGCATTTAGGTTAGTGATTTTTCCAGTGAATTTAGCTTTAGGAAATGCTTTAGTGTCTAAGAATTTTTTGCTATTAAAATGTTCTTGCATCAATGCTTTTTCAAATTCAAAACTTTGCATCGGCACAACGAAAGCCACATTGCCGGTAGTCGTTTCCAACGTGCTCATGGCTTTATAGTTATTGGCGGTGATGTCCTCCAAGGTGGTGTGGGAGAAAAAACTGATGTGCGCATTTTTGCTTACTAACTTTCCGGCTATTGGGCGAAAAGCAGCCAACACAAAAAATACAGCTGGAACAAAAATCAAATAGATTAACTTTTTCATTTTAATTATGGTTTATTTGGACAATTATTTTAGAACATCGCATTTTTCGATAATCACATCTTCGTAAAACCCAAGATCGGGATCATAAGAAGCGCCAGATCGGATAACGCCTTTTATGGTCACCTGCTGACCGACCGTCAAGCTTTCGGCTACCTTGTTAGTAGAAGCCATGAAGGTGCAGCTCACTCCTGCTTTTGCGCCCGTGCTTTTAAGAAGGATTACCTGTTGGTTTTTCAAGTCAACAGTTTTCGAACTGACTTCGCCCGTAACGGCAATGATTTTTGAATTCCCCTCCTCGTTCAAATACTTTTTGTTGGCAGCCGATGGATTGCCAAGATATTCATCCACTAAAGCGTTGGACGAAACGGTAAAGTCAATCGCGGCCTCTTGAACATTTCGGTGGGGTTTGTTGAACAGATAAGTTCCTACCAGAAGAGCGGCAACAACTCCGCCACCGACTATAAACAGAACTACCTTAATTATTTTTTTTCTGGACATGCGTCTAATTGGTTTCAAGTAATTAGACGGTGTGGTTTAGCATTCCTGACAAAACCACTTAAAAAAAATCATTTTTTCTCTAACTTATTGATAATTTGAGACTTAATTTCTTTGGAAAGCGTTTCTGTAGCGTGGTTTGATTCATCAGGCTCTTGAGCTTGCTTTTTAAGAATGGACTCTAACAGCCGACTCTGCTTCTTGTACAAGCGGCAGGCATCACACATGCGCGTGTGGAGAAATAATTGAAAGTTCTCTACTGAAGAAAGATTGACGTATGCTTTTTTGTCCATCAGTTCGGTCGCCCGTTTACAGGAAAGCATCATCTTGTTCATTAGCCTGTTCATCAAATTAGGATTTAAACCAGTTCTTTTCAAGGCAATTTCGCAAACTCAGCTTCGCCCGATGAAGAATCTGCCACAGATTAGACGTGGTAATATTCAATTGCTGACAAATTTCTTCCGAATTTTTTTCATCCAGGTATTTTAATTGCACGCATGCCGCCCACGCAGACGGCAAGCCATTCATGCAATGGGAGAGTGCTTTCTCAAATTCGGGATCGTCTAAAAGGTTTCCATCGGCATGCAGCCAAGGCTGAGGACGAAATTCCTTTCTCCAATTCTCATCCTCATCAAACCAGGGAAAGCTGTCTTCGAGCAGCATCATTTTGTTGCGTGCCACCTGACGAAAATGATCGATGATTTTATTTTTTAAAATGGAGAAGAGCCATGTTTTGGGCGAACTACCTCTTTTAAAATTTTCTATATGCTGATAGGCCGACAAAAAGGTTTCTTGAACAAGGTCTTGGGCAATTTGTTCATTAGATGATTTGTGAAGGGCCCAGGCATATAATCTGTCACCATAATCATTCACCCATGTGGAGATTTCAGTCTGATAAGCGGTAAGTTTTAATTCCACAGAAATCTGGTTTAGGCAAGTTTCTCAAAACTACAGAATAAAAAGTTTTGAACCGTGTGGAATGGCGTTAGGTGGTCCTCTAAAATACAATGCAGTTTTTTGAAGTGCTTCCTTAATGCTGAATTTAATGTTTTTTCAGAATACTTGCGAATGGAAAGTCCACTGCATTGAGCCGGCCCTTGTTCTGAAAATGTTCCTAGGGTCAAGTATCCATTGGGATTTACGAAATTCGAAGCAATCGCTACGTATTTAGCAACCTGATTTCCTTCCGTCAAAAAGTGAAAGGTGGCGCGATCGTGCCATACATCATATTTCCGAAGCGGTTTGAATTCGGTAATATCCGCCTCGATCCAATTCACACAAGATGCCTTTTCTCCTAATCGGTCTTTGGCGCGTTGTAAGGCGTGTGCTGAAATATCAAGAACAGAAACATTGGTAAACCCTTCTTTGAGAAGGCAATCTACCAACCGACTATCTCCGCCTCCAATGTCGATAATCGAAGCGTTTTTTGAAAGGTTAAAGCTATGGAGAAAATTTAATGAAGTGGTAGGCGTTTGTTGCGTCCAGCTCACCTCCTCACTTTTCTTTGTAGCATAAATCTGTCCCCAATGATTTTTTGAATCCGCCATCATGCACAACATTTTTTTTGCGCTTGAATGGAAGGGCATTTTACCGTGCCGTAAGAGTAAAATACGCAGCAATCACCCGACTTTGGTTTTATCAGCGTTTTGCACTTTGTGCATTCATAAAAATATTGACAGGCATCGTTGGGCATGACCTCTTCTTTCTTGAATCCACAATTAGGACAAGTGATCGTTGAAAGTTGAACTATTAATTGTTGGGCTGGATCCGTCATTATTTAAATCATTAATTCATTCGATTAACGAAATTATTTTCATTGAAGTTCAGTCAAGTTTATAAACAAGTAAAGCAGCTTCATTATGTTCCGTATAGGAGATGCAACGATCAGTCGATTTATTTCCGATATGTAAAGTGAAGTCCTGGCTCCGGGATTTATTTGCATCCAGCAAAAGTAAAAAGCTTCTCGTTGGTTCGTGTTAGCATTGACACTTTAGACACGAAACCAACGATTGGTTTTCTTCATTTCAGTCAGCGAATTAGCACGTGGTCTAATGTTTCTAAAGTAATTCCAACTAAGGAAATGACCGAAGTGATGGAGTCTATCATAAATGAAGTCATCCCACAAGTGTTCAACACGCCTTATTAATTTCAGCTATCAAAGTTGTTAGCTGTTCCATCGAATCAAAAACATAATACTTGCCTTGAAAGCTGTGCCGATCGTAAGATTCTCCTGAATGAAGTGCTTCTCTGGTGAAAGCAATTTGGTTCTCGCTTTTAAAGGCTTCAAAAACTTCACTAGAAGAATAAAAAGTTGACCCAAATGCTTTTATTCCCGAAAGTTCTTTGATCAGGCCAAGTTCAATGATCATTCCACCAATAAAATCCAATTGCTTCAACAAATCTGTTCTTTTGTTTTGATAAGCTTTGATATATGTTTTGGCCAAAAGGTTATACATATCAGAATAGTCCTTTTGCGCAAGAAAGGGAACATGCCCCATTACATCATGCCAATAGTCAGGCTCATCGCAATAAGAAAGTTCTTCGGGTGTCCTCACAAAGTTGGTCATGGGCATCTTATAATCGGCAATCATGGTATACCAATCAATCTGCTCGAAAATAATATTGTCATCGGTTTGGACGAAAGTATAAGGCGTGTATTTCTTAATCGCAAGGTTAAGCTCGTCTGCCTTCGGCCTACGGCTATTGTCAATACCCAATTTCACAAAGCCATTTATCCAAATGGTACTGACCGCATTCAGTGACTGAAGATTCTGAAAATGGGTATTGAATAACGCAGACCAATTATCGTCATCGACTTTTGGGTCAAATTTTCGGGTTGATTTCAATTATTTAGCGCTTTAAATAAGGCAAGCTAAATTATTTTTTCAAATTATACTTTTTCGAAAACCGATCGTAGAGTGCCTGTTGCTTGCTGTTAAGGATGATTTGCTTACCCACAATAAATGCCTCGGTAATTCTATTGCCACGGAAATCCAAGGCATCTCCCATAGAAATAAATAGAGAGGCATCTTTTCCGGTTTCCAAACTACCGGTGGTTTTGTCAATCCCTAAAATTTTGGCCGGGTTTAGTGTGATTGCCTTAAGCGCTTCTTCTTTATCCAAACCGTAGGCAACAGCGGTGCCTGCATAAAAAGGTAGGTTCCGTCCATTGGCCAACATACCCTGATGGGAAAGGGCAAACATAACACCTGCTTTTGAAAGCAAGCTTGGGAGTTCATACGGTAAATCAACCGGGTCATCATCGCGCTTAGGAACGCTGTGAACAGGCGGCAAAATGATAGGGATATTATTCTCTTTTAGAAACGAAGCTACTTTTAGCGCTTCATCATCCGCCAATACAGCAATTCGCTTTACGCCATGCGCTTGTGCGAATTTCACCCCATCCAAAATTTCTTTCGCCAAATTTGCATGAAGGATTAACACTTGTGAACCCGTGAACAGTCCTTGCATGGCCTCCATCTTCAAATTCACTTCTTTGCTACTCAACTTGCCATAAGAAATGGCATCGTTAAAAAACAGATTAACCTCCTCGATATTTTTACCGTAATCGGGATTCGGCTCTGAGGTTACGGTAAACGTAGAGAAGTCGAATTTTCTCTTTTGCATAGCAGGCCAATTCATGTGTATGGCTGCATCTTTTGAATAGGCTGCATCTTCCCAATTCCAACCTTCCAATTGCATGACGGAAGATGTGCCGGAAATAATGCCGCCTTCTGGAGCTGCCTCGGCCAACAATATTCCATTGAAACGATAGGTAGGAATAATCTCACTATCGGTATTGTAGGCAATGAGTGAGCGTACATTAGGATTGAAATCACCATGCTCATCAGAATCTACCGTTGCCCGCACGGAAGAAATTTCTTCAAGACCCAATTGGCTATTCGGAATAATAAAACCGGGATAAATCTGTTTGCCGGTCGCATCAATCACATCGTATTTTGTTTTGTCGGTAGGCGCTCCAGAAGAAGGCCCAACATAAGTGATCTTACCAGCCTCAAAAGCAAGGGCTCCATTTTCAATTACCTGGCCTGTGCCCACATGGATGGTACCTCCACTTATCAACATTGGCTTTTGTTGGGGATCGGCTGGATAAGGAGTTTGTGCCACAAGATTGCTCGTTATAAAAAGAAAAGCAATCAATAAGAATTTTATAGTGTTTTGGTTCATAGCGCTAATGTTTTGAATATCAGTTTTCATAAATGGCTTGGTCAACTCCGTGATCTTCACAATGGTATTCCATGTGCGGCTTAGATCCAGCTTTCGTAGCAGGCGCACCACTTTTCTTCGAATCAATCATTTTGTTAATTAGCCGCGCACGTTCCTTTTCCAAATCTTTTCGCAGTTGTTGGTCTTTTTCGATATCAAAATAAATCGCGCCTTCGATAATCGTTTTATCGGCCTTTGAATAAACGGATAGCGGATGCCCTGTCCAGAGTACGACATCAGCCGACTTCCCTACTTTGAGGCTACCAATTTGATTGTCTAAATGCAGCATCTTAGCTGGATTAAGTGTCACCATCTTTAACGCCTCTTCTTCCGTCACGTCACCATATTTTATGGTTTTCGCAGCTTCCTGGTTTAGTCGTCTACCCATGTTGGCATCGTCAGAATTAATGGCCGTTAACACGCCAACACGCTGCATGATGGCCGCATTGTAAGGAATGGCATAATGCACTTCCCATTTATAATCCCACCAATCCGAAAAGGTGGAAGCAGCAGCGCCATGGGCTTTCATCTTGTCAGCCACTTTATAGCCTTCAAGAATGTGCGTAAACGTATTGATATGGAAACCAAAACGTTCGGCCACTTTCATCATCATGTTGATTTCGGACTGCACATACGAATGGCAAGTAACAAATCGCTTGCCACGAACAATTTCCAAAATCGTTTCATCAACTAAATCTTTTCTGGGTGGTGCCACATTTGCTTTTTGTTTTTCCGGAAGCGAATTATATTCCTTCCATTTTTTTTCATAAACTGCCGCATTGGTAAACGCATCCACATAAACTTGCTCTACGCCCATTCGCGTTAGCGGGAATCGATTTGACTGTGGGTTGCCTGTGCGTTTTACATTTTCACCCAAGGCAAATTTTATAAACTTGTCGGCTCCTTTTATTTTAAGCTCTTCGGGGCCCACTCCCCATTTTAATTTTATTAAAGCCGACTGTCCACCGATCGGGTTTGCCGATCCGTGAAGAACCTGAACCGCTACAACACCTCCTGCCAATCCGCGATAAATGTCAGCGTCTTGCGCATCCAGTTGATCTTCTATCCTTACCATTGATGAATTAGCTGCCACATCATTTCCGCCACCTGCGATATGCGTATGTTCATCCACAACACCCGGTGTTAAGTGTTTTCCAGTTCCATCAATCGTTTTGCCATTGGTGGTCAGGTTTTTTCCGATGGAAGCAATCTTTCCATCTTTAATCAATATATCCGTGTTTTGAAGGATACCATCCTTTTCGTTGGTCCACACTGTTGCGTTTTTGATGAGGATCTCCTCCGGTTTTATCAGGTCCTTTGAGCCAAAAGCTACAAAAGGATAAATCACATCCCCTATTGTTGGCTTCTCTTTTTTATCTTCTTTCTTGTTATCCTTTTTGTCCAAAGCGCCTGTGAAATCAGCATTCCACGTAATGGATTTTCCATCTGCCAGTTGGCCTTCTCCCTTCCAGCCTGTACCTTGTCTCCATCCGGTAAGCCGCACTAAATCATTTTTCTTTTCCTTGGTGGTATTGAAACTGAGTGAAATTAATTCTCGTTCAAGTTTTGATTTCGCATCCATAGAAAGGCTATCCGTGATTTTAACTTTGAATTTATAATCACCGGATTTACCGCTTACTTCCAACGTGTACGATTTATCCCCAGCTGTTAATTTATATTTTCCACTTAGGTCAGTATTATCAACTTCTTTTACAGGGTAACGTTTCCCTTGCACCCAGTTTTCGTTGATGACGGTGGCCTCATCGAAAATATTCCCCGAACTGATCAGGAAGTTAGCTTCCAGACCAGTAGCCAGACTGCCTACTTGATTTTGAACGTTCACTAATTTTGCAGGGGTCTCGGTTAATGCCTTTAGCGCAGCAGCTTCTGTAAGTCCATATTCAATTGCTTTGCGCACATTTTTTAACAAGTCGGCTCGGTCTTTCAGGCGATCGGAAGTGATAGCGAATTCAATTCCAGCCTTTTCCATAAAGCTGGCATTAGCAGGTGCCATCTCCCAGTGTTTCATGTCTGTCAACGAAACGCGATCGGCATCAAAGGGATCATCCACATCGTAGGCATCCGGGAAATTAACGGGAATAATGAATGAAGCATTGGTCGCTTTGATTTCGCTGATGCGCTGGTATTCATCACCACCACCATAAAGAATATATTGTTTGCCGAATTCATCACCAATTTTATCGGCACGTAAATCTTTCACCCATCCGTTCGTCTCAAAAATCTGAGGCAGATTCTGCGAAGCAATCCAGCCGTCCAAGGAAAGATCTTTGAAGGGTTTGGGGGTTTGTTTGTCATACCAATCCGCATCCAGATAAGTCTGTCTTAACAATGCGGAGAAGCCCATTTGTGAAACGGGATACATTTGGCGCGAAGAACCACGATTGAACGATAAATGAGCTGCAGCTTTGTTCTTTAATATCACCACATTATCTTGATCTTCACTCAAGGTCACCACAGCTGAAGTGCCACGGGCGATGCCATCGGAGCGGAAAGTCAACACGGTGCCAATCCCACTGGCGCGAAGTTTTTCAGCAGTTTTACTGTCAACGGTAAATTCATCGGATGCATTGTATTCGGCCTTGATGCCTTGGTTGGCGTTGTACGCACCTTTCGTTTTCGATTGAATTTGCTCCGGCCCGCTAAATCCACCTCCGCCTGTTGGGGTTTCTACTTTTGGCAAGCCGTAGTTGGTTTGTAGATCAATAAAAGAAGGATAAATGTATTTCCCTTTCAGGTCGACTTCTGTGTAGCCAGCAGGAACGGCCAGGCCAGCACCGACTTTTTCAATTTTACCCTTTCGGATCAACAAGACCCCATTCTCAATTTTGGTAGACGAATTGGTAAAAATGACGGCATGGGTGAAGGCATAGGCTTCAGCACGATCGTCTTTCACGTCATTTCTTGGAAATGTTTCCTGCGAAAAACTTCGCTGTGCCAGAAGCAGGAAGAGGATGAATATAGGTATAGCTTTTTTCATGCCCGGAGTAGTTAAATTGTAAAAGGCTCAATTTAACGGAGTAGCGGACTCAAAAAAAAGTTTTTTTTATGATCGGTAATAACCCCAATGAAATACTTTGGAACAAACCAAAAGGGAATTTTTCAGCCACGTTGAAACGACTACCAGTCCAACTCCTCATCGTTTTTGCCCTGCTTTCTCCTCTTCGGTTTATCAAATTCATTTTTCCGATGCGGAAACTGAAATTGATCCGATAGCTAATACTGGGAACTAATAACCCATAGGAAGGAATCTTTGTGCTTAGGCCATTGGGGTCTTGGAAGTCAGCCGAAATAGCCGTGTATTCATAACGTGCACCTGCCTTCAAACTGTAGTCCTTGGGCAAACTCACCGTATAAGAGAGATAGCCCGCAGATACATTTTGATTGTACGTAAAAATATTAGTTGAATTTGCATTGGCAATTTCAACGAGGCCATTGCCATCGCCAAGGGGGCGTTCGTCCGTAATCAAAATGCAACTCAATTTCTTTGTTTATTTCTTGCTCAACGATCACCGCTTGATTTAACGCTTCTTCTGTAGCCTTCTTGTAAGCTTGCATCAAGCCACCAACACCCAGTTTTACGCCACCAAAATACCGAACCACGATCACCAAAATATTGGTCAGGTTTCTTGAACGGGTTTGCCCTAAAATCGGATCGGATGCCGAATGGTTAGGCTCATCGTCATCATATGCTTTGAATTTATTTTTGTCTGCACCAAGTACATAGGCATAACAATGATGTCGGGCATCGAAATATTTCTTTTTAATCAAATCCAGTTTTTCTTTTATTTCACCTTCTGAATTTACCGGAAATGCGAATGAAAGAAATTTGCTGCCTTTCTCTTAGTAAACTCCAACTGAAGGATTTTGAATGGTGAAAAAAGAAAATGGGCTCATCAATTGCAATTAGTTAAATAAAAAAACGACCCTTGGTTAATCGAGTTTGTCCAGTTGCCTCAACTTCACCGCTTTCCAACTGGTGGTTGCCACAACGGCCAAAGTCATTGCTCCGCCAAAAACTACTGAAGCGACCGTGCCTAATAGTTTTGCGGTCACACCCGATTCAAAAGCGCCAATCTCATTGGATGAGCCCACGAAAATACTGTTAACAGCCGAAACCCTTCCTTTCATATTTTCAGGGGTGAGCGTGTGGATCAATGTTCCCCTAGCAATTACGCTAACACAATCAAACCCACCGCTTATTATTAAAAAGGACATGGAAAGCCAGAATGACGTGGAGAGGCCAAAACCAATCATACAAAAACCGAATCCTGCTACACACCCTAATAATATTTTGCCCATGTATTTTTTGATGGGATTGTGGGTGATGTAAACCGCCATGAGCAGTGCGCCAATAGAGGGTGCCGAGCGCAAAAATCCCAATCCAATTTTACCTACATGCAAAATGTCGTGCGCAAAAATGGGAAGGAGGGCAACCGCCCCTCCAAAAAGAACCGCAAACAAATCGAGGGTGATCGCGCTCAACACAATTTGGTTGCGGAACACAAAGCGAATTCCGGTTTTGATTTTCTCCCAAATCCCTTGCTCTTCGCTGATTGGAGGGAGCGCTCGGTTGGGAATAAGCGAATAACAAAACAAGGCGGCAAGTGTTAAGCCCGCATCGGTACAATAAGCTGCCGTGATCCCAAAAAATCCATAGATCAAGCCCCCAATCATTGGGCCAGCCACTGCCGCACCTTCCCAGACGGTGCTGTTCCAGGTAATGGCATTTTGATACATTGACCGGTTTACTAATTGGGGCATAAAAGCAAAATTTGCCGGGGACAAAAACCCGCGCGCCAAACCACTTACAAAAATCACCGCATAAATGGCAAACGCACCGTGTTGCAAAAGAAACGCACCGATGTTCATCGTAAAAAAAAGCAACGCCAGCGAGCAAAAGGCAAGCGTGATCACACAGATCAAAATAATTTTTTTTCGCTCGATGATGTCCGCCAGATGACCCGCATAAAGCGAAACCGTAATGGCAGGAATCGCTTCGGCCAAGCCAATTAACCCTAATGATAAGGGATCCTTTGTAATTTCATACACTTGCCAGCCAACAACCACCGCTTGGATCATGACCGCAAGCGTGATGAATAACCGGGACAAGATAAAGAAACGAAAGTCGCGGACTTGAAGTGCCGCGTAGGGCGATTCCAATTTGCTCATCTCAATATCTCAAAAAAATAATTTAAGCATTCAGCATTTTATCGATTGCCTCCACGGCCGTCTTTCTACGCGTTTCTCGCTCGCCTGCTATTTCAACAAAAGGAATGCCCGTTTGTTGTATCTCATTTTTATAGATCTGCCAAAAGTGCTCGCGCTTGTCGGGATGCTCGCGCTGCGGATCGGCTTCCCAAGGAATGTCGATATTGGTGAGTAAATAAAGATCGTATTTCCGCTCCGCCATCCGTTTAAGGATTTCTGGAGAACAAGTTCCGTATTTATTCTCACTCCAAATTTTGATCACAATCAGATTCGTGTCGCAGATCAACAATTTATCGGCATCGTACACCCATTCATCTTCCATTCGAAGTTGACCGTGTGCAATTTTGACCAGGTCAATCTGATCGTAGGGACGACCAAGTTTGTAGAGATAAGCCCGTGCATATTCCTCCACCCAAGGCGTTTGAAAATGCTCTGCCAAATACTTGGATAATTCGGTTTTGCCCGTACACTCCGGGCCAATAACGCAGACTTTCTTTACCTCTTTCAACGACTCTTGTGTGGCTTGCATAATAATTTTTGCTTAAATTAATTAAATAACGAAGATTAAACACCAGAAAGCACGCTGAACGGTTTTTATTAACCCGTTAGGATTTTCTATCTTTCGGATTGAATTATTCCATTGAAGCGAAGAAAAGCAATACAGCAGATTGGTATGGGGCTAACCGCAGGGTTTTTGGCTCCGCAGCTATTTTCCTCTTGTAAAAAGGACAGCCCCGGTCCATTGATTAAGTTCAATGGCTCGATAGCGATAATCGGGGCAGGCGCAGCTGGTCTTTATGCTGCCGATATACTCAACGCGCAGGGCTTAGATGTTTTTCTGTTAGAAGCTAGAAGTGAATTAGGAGGAAGAGTCCGCTCCTTTTCTGCTGCTGATTCCCAAACTGACAACTCCTCGTCCGCCTTTATCTATGATTATAAATATCCACCCATTGCGGATTTCCCTGTTGAGCTTGGAGGAGATTTAGTAATGGGATCAAATTCAATATGGGGGCAAATCATAACTACGCTTAATCTTCCCACTGTTGACTTAAGCTCCGCGGTAAATCAGTACATTTTGGATAATTCGCCCAAGGCCGCTTCGGCCTGGCAAAGTGATGCTGACTTCAATGCCGTTGAAAGTTTTGTTTCGGGCTTGAGTACCTACGCGGGTGCAGATGTGTCTATTCAAAGCGCGGCTGGGGTTAGTGCTCGTGCCCAAGCCTTACTCAATTCGCAGGGTGGCAATTTTTACGGCTCCTCTTCCAATCGAATTGGTGCTTTGCCCCTGGCTGCCGATTTGAAGCTAAGAACCCATGATTCAAAACTACTTTTGGTTAAATCCAATCAGTGGCAGGATATTTTACTTTCTCGTTTCAATGCGATCGTTAGTAAAATACAGCTCAATACGGCAGTCACCAGCATTGACTACAGCAGCGCGGATTCTATCGTGATCACCGACCGACCCGGGAATCAATACAAAGCCAATAAAGTAATCATCACGGTTCCAGTTTCTATTTTGCAGAGCAATGGGATACTCTTCAACCCGGCTCTTCCTTCAATAAATACAGCCGCGGCTGCCAAGTTTGGCATGGATCCTTGTATGCGGTTGGTTATCGATTTCAAAACAAATTTCTGGGGTGAGAATGATGGCTTTATCTGGGGAACTAGTATTGCTCCTCAATATTTTAATTCAGGATTTAACCGAAGCAAATTCACCAGCACATTGGTTGTCACCGTCTGTGGGCAGGCCGCGGCAACGTTATCGTCTTTTAGCGGAGGTGGCGCACCCCAAATACTTAAACCAGTTTTAGCTGAATTGGATGGTTTATACCCAGACCCATCGGGTAAATTCCCGGGGTTGGCAAGCCGGTATGTAATACGTAAAATTGTGAACAATGCCGAGACTGACCCAGTAGCTACGATTTACGATTGGTCACAAGACCCCTTCATTAAAGGAGGGTTTTCGTACCCACTTCCAGGGACTTCGCACCAGGATCGCATTAACTTAGGCACACCTGTCAACAACCAACTTTTTCTTGCTGGAGAAGCAACCGATGTAAATGGCGATGCCGGAACGGTAAGTGGCGCATTACTTTCTGCCGAGCGCGCCACGACTGAATTAATAAAGTCGATTACAGGGTAATTTCTGAAATTATTTGTGGCAACGATTTCCATTCTCCCGCGTTAATTGGAAGATCAAACTTCCTTTTATGAAAAAGATTATTGCGCTTTTTTTAGTCGTAATCCCAGTTTATGCATTCGCCCAATTTAGCAAAGGGCAAGTTTTTTTGGGTGGGTCATTGTCGGCATCATCACAAAGTAATAATTATGTTCCAACGCCTAATAACTCAGGTCCTATTCCTAGTAAAGGGAACTCCATTTCCATCTCACCCACCTTGGGCTTTCTACTCAATCCCAAGCTTGCTGTTGGGGGAAGCATTGGTTATTCTACCTCCTTCAGCGAATTTGACTATTCAAGCGGTTATTATGATACTAACAATAACTATATTAAATCAACTGGATATACCAAAACCCAGTCTCAAGGCATCACCTTTGCGCCTTTCGTTCGCTATTACATACCAATATCTAACTCCTTTTATTTTGCAACACAAGGACAGATTAGTTTTACCCGCTCAACGAATGATACCAAACAAGGTACTATTGGCAGTTCAGAAACTGACCAGTCAACACCATCCTATACATTGGGGGCTAATATCAAACCTGTGCTTATTTTCTTTCCATCAACAAAATGGGGAATTGAAGCGAGCGTGGGTTCAATTAGTTACGGCCACACAAGGTACCTGCCAAATGCCTTATTCCGCTGACTCGTTTTCTTTAAGTTTAGGAACCTTATCTTTGGGGATAGCTTATTACTTCGGCAGGGAATAAAACCTGCTTACTAGAAAAAACCGCAGTTAGAAAAATTCTGGAATAAACCATAAGCTATTCGTAGTTTTAGTTGTACTTCAGCAGGAGCCTATATTTAGCGAAGAGATTTAACCCACATTGCAGCTTTTTGGGGATAAACGAGAAATTTCAATTTATTTTTGGTTAAGAATTTATCGATTGTCCGTACCCCCCTACGGGTTAATTTTTTTTATGCTACCCCTGGAGCCTTCGCGG
>DAHVFH010000036.1 GCA_027317105.1 Cytophagales bacterium | reverse complement strand
GCCTCCCCCACGGTCGAAACCCCTGGCATCTGTTGGATCTGCCTGATGATGTCCACTTCACCAAGTATCGTAGGCTTCTTTTTAATCTCGGCCACCATGAATTGCATTTGGCCGATGCCCGAAGTGGTGACATCGCGGTAGGATTTGTCGGTAACGATCACTTCGCTCAAAAGGATAGGGCTTTCTATTAATTTAACTTGAAGTTCTCGGTCTTCATAGATCTCAAGGTCAACCAATTTTTCTTCATAGTTCAGGTAGCTAAAAGTGATCACGTGTAGGCCCGAGGGCAAATCGATTTCATAACGCCCCTGGCCATCCGTGGTTTTGCCCACCTCCATATCATTGACATAAATACTGGCCCCTGCCAAGGGATCATTATTTTTTCCGTCCCTGACTTGTCCACGCAGTTTGACTTGCGACTTCCTGTTCGTGCCGTGTTCACTGCCGATCACTTGATGGTTTATTTTCTTTTGCTCCAATTTAGCCGTGCCGATAATGTCCATGCGTTTTATCATCTGCGAAGGATCTTTCGCAATCACGATGGAAGCATTGTCAAAGACACGAAAGAACAGGTCGGTGCCAAAAACAAACTCATTCAGGGCAGCCCCGATCGTGTTGCTCTGGAATTCATTTTCCAATGAGACCGATTCGATCCATTGGGGCAGATAATAAAACTTTACCGGGTAATTCTTTTCAACAGACTTGATAAATTCAGAAAGGCTTTTAACCCTGGGTATCGCTATTTCCTGGTCTAGGATAGATTGGGCAGTGCTGCAAACTGCCATGCCAAAGAATAGGGTGAAGACTAAAAATTTCATTGCGTAAACAATAGCCTAGGTTTAGCTGATTTACATTTAGAAAGATAGGTAAAAATTATAAAAAATAAATCAGGAACAGTTTTTACTATATAGGTATCAGGCTATCTTCCTTTGTTTAACTTCTCAATTCCAAAACGTAGGTATTTGTGAAGTGGAAGTGGCGTCTAAAACATGGCAATTTTCTCTTATCAAAGGATCTTCAAACGTGTATGGCACATCATTTCGGTAGATCCAAATCGTTTTCTGTACCACGCCACAGGCAGAGAAAATGCCAAGGGCTGAAGTGCTGCCCAAGGTAGATACTATGTTTCCTTTGATCTTTGCTATCGGTGGTTGGAATAAATTTGTACTTCCTGTTATTTGGGATTGAACCAGTTTCCAAAATTGATAGGTGTTAGCCGTTAAGGTGAATTGTTGAACCTTCAAGTAATATTTCTCAAAAAAGTTTCTTGTTACAAAGGGGATGAAGGCTACCTTATATTTTTGAAAGGCATTATTCGCAAGAAAATTATCTGAGAGAAAAGGCACAGCCTGGTTTTCGGTGATGTAACAGGTACAACAGGAGCATTTGTCAATTTTTTTAAGTATGATTCGTTCTGCGTCCACAGTTATGAAACCACTGCAGGGCAAAGGTGTAAGTGCAGGAGGACAGCATGTAAAATGGGGGTCAGCTAGTATGGTATCAACAACCAATTCAGGGTGAGTGAATACCCTATACGTTCCTTGCCAGTTCCACCGCATAATACTTTGCATGGAGTTACCCTTTGCGTTCACATAAATATTGAAACCGTCTGCCGGTACAGGCACTCCATTCACAATGGCTTCACCATATTTAAATTCAAAATACAGGCTGTCTAAAGTTCCGGGCGGAGCTAAATATTCTGGTGTTGATGAATAGCTTTGTCCATCGGATGTGGCAATTTCGATGTGATAGGTCCTTCCCGCCACGCCCTGAATTCCATTGGCACTGGTCTTATAAACTCCGGAATCTTGATAGCTAAGTTTTTCCTTCAATCCCTGGTTGTCAAAGAGCGTGACCGTTGCATCACTTACAGGAACCGCCTGCGCCAGGATGTTGCCCACATCGGAAGACCATACCAATTTAACAGCATAAGGACTCGGAGCCGTGGTGATCATCCCATCTACGGAAAGTTGCTTGGCGATTGCACTTAGCTGTAAATGAAAGCTATCGATGCACGCACTGGTAATGAAAAGGAGCAGTATGGTTGAGCCCGAGACTTTCAATGGTCACTAATAAGGTCGGATGAATCTATGCACTAAAGATAGTGCTTACTGAATATTTATCAAATGAGCTTACCACGAAAAAGAGGTTGTTCACCAAATTTGGTACAACTATCAACTATGATAATCACCAACGCTCCATCGTCAGCGCTTTACTATTCGGCAACCAAACATGCGCCCCGCGGTTTTTCCATGATTGGCCAAAACGGTTACCGTCACTTTTGTATTTCCTTTCAGCAATTCAGTCGGCAAAGGATATTCAATATCAAAGAACCTTCCAGTGCTTGCGCCTTTCAGTTCCTGCGTTTCGATCTTGGTGCCGTCTACTTGAATATCAAAGACCCGGTCTTTATCATCGCCAATATAACTGCATAACAAATTACTCGGCACATCCGGACTAACCTTCATGTCAAAAGAAAAATAACCACCGCTCCGGGCCTCTCGACCCATCCTTCCCAAGGCATCACTCACGTAAGAACGCTCACTGGCTTTCAGGTTGTGATCGCGCTCGGGCTGCATCTCGCCAATGCGGATAATATCAATCGTGCGTTGTTCGATTTCAAACTGTCTTTTCTTTTCTGCTTCATATTCCTCTTGTCGGTTCTTCCAATCACCAGGAGTAAAGTAATCCCAATAGACATTGTAGTATTGATCATAGGTTTGAAAAAATGGAATCAGTTTCACGTCAACAGGTTTTGCTACTTTATTGGTTTCAAATTCCAGCGATGATGAATTCCGTTTAGTCCAATCTGAAACATTTTTGTCATCCGTGAGCAATACGGTTGTTCCAAAAATTGGGTCGGGCATTTCCTTTCCCAATTGTCCGGCCAAAACAACAGGGCCATATAATAAGGCAATGCGATTAGGATTGTCGGGCATGCTTTCGGAATGCAGGCTCATAGGAAGTTGGAAAGTGATCACATCGCCATTCGACCAAACCTTATCCATTTCCCAGTATCCATTCCTATTCAAACTAGCTTTAATGGATTTGTCATTTACCGAAAACTTCAAATCACTTTTCGCCCATTCCGGCTGACGGACTTTGATGATAAACTTTTGCTTTGCAGATGATTCAACGTGCAGCGCAACTTTTCCATCTTGCGGAAAGTGGGTCTCCATCTTTATGTGAACGTCCTTAGACTTCCAATTAAGCTCTGACGGAATGAAGAGGTTGACAAACAAACTTCCGTCTTTCCCTTCAGAATAAATTCCTTCTGTGTATTTCGAGTGGTTCTCCATGCCACTGCCTACACAACACGTAAATGTATTGAAGGGATCGCTGAATTCTTTTTTCGTTCCCATCCGAAGCGGAACAAAATAGCACATCATTCCGGTCTCGGGATTTTGAGAAGCGAGAATATGATTGTACAAACCGCGCTCGTAATAATCCATCAATGCTGATTTCGGTTCGACCGCAAACAAATGCCGCGTTAGCTTCAGCATGTTGTAGGTATTGCAAGTCTCGCACGTAGCATCACTCAGCCGATCGCTGAGTTTGCCGGCAGGGCCACAATATTCATAGTTGCTGTTTCCGCCAATCACATAGGAGTGTTTATGCACCATGGTCTCCCAAAAGAAAGTGGAAATAGTTTTATCTTTCTCATCGCCTGTCAATTCATACCGTCTGGCACAACCAATAGCCTTGGGCACATTGGTGTTCGAATGTTTTCCAGGCATTAGATCATTTCGTTTCGCGAGTTCATCCAATACAAAATGATCGTGAAACTTGTATGAAAGATCCAGGTACTTTTTACTTCCGGTGATTTCATACAAGTGAATGAGGATGTCATTCATGCCCCCATATTCACATTTGCGCATATTCTCCAACTGCTCATCGTTCAAATCTTTTAAGATCAACCCCGTCCAGTCGGCCATTTTTATGACGATGTCGAGTGCTTTCTGATTATCCGTATAGAGATAGGCGTCCGTTAATCCGGCCATGACTTTATGCACCGTGTACCAAGGCGACCAGCCGCCATTCAAATCAAAACCTGACGACTTGATGATACCGTGTTGCACTTTCCAAAAGATAGAGTCCTCTTTTGGAATAGCTCCAACATATCCGGTCTTTCGAGCTTGTTGGCATTTGTCTAATTCGGCAACGATCATATCTACTTTCTCTTTGAAGCGCACGTCACCCGTGGAGGCATACATCATTGAACAAGCAGAAAGGTAATGCCCCAGCGTGTGGCCAGAAAGCCCCTCACTCTCCCACCCGCCATAAACATCCCCCTTGGCAGGAAGTCCGGCATTCGTATAGAATCGATGAAGTAAACGCTCTGGTTCGATGCTTAACAAATATGCCGCATCCTTATCCATTGCATTTTTAAATGGGCTCCCATCCAAAAGGCGGATATCTTTTAAATCGAAACTGTATGCTTGAATTGGAATATTGAATTTTCCTTTTATCCGCCCATCATTCTTTTCAATAAGATAACCTTGGCTAAAGAGCCTGAAGGAAATCAATAGAAGTATGGAAAAGATAACTATTCTCCGTAGTTCTTGACGATCCCCGCGCGGGATGTTTAACCAAAGAGAACACGGAGCACACTGAGAAAACACAGCGGAAATTAAATCATACCTCCTCTGTGCTTCTCTGTGTTCTATGTGGTTTTTGATTTTTGGTTGCTGTGCGAGTCCAAAGAGTTTCAGATAAAACACGCTTTCTTTAAAAGGATTCATCTTTAATAATTAATTTTCAAGTCTTTGATCTTCTTTGGCAACCAAACCTGCATTTGATTTTGTCCCCGGTTGCACCAAGAATAGTAAGGAATAGCAGTGATCGTGTTAATTTCCGTTGAGATAGATTGGCCATCTTTTCCTATTTGAATTGTCGGTGATTGAAATTGAATCGTAACTACACCATCCAATAAGTCCTTTTCAAATTTAGTCGTGAATTTTGCATCATCCGGAAGGATAAGGTTCCATGCTTTGCCATTATTGTCGACACCCTCTACACAATAAACCAGCGGCCCACGTTGCAATGCCACACGGTCTTCATCTTGTTTTAGTTCTTCTCGTGCTGTCACGCGCTTCACTTCCATGGGAATATTCAACTCAACCTGATCTCCTTTTTTCCATACTCTGTCTATCACGGCATACCCTTTCTCCATTTTATAGTCTATCGGCTTTCCATTTAAAGAAATTGTAAATGGTGCCGGCTTCTTATCATCAAACACATACAGATCACCCGGCACAGCCTGGCCTTGCGCCCATCCGGGAATGCGGAGGTGAACGGCAAATCTCGTTTTTGTTTTCGGTTGCACCGTCAACTTCACATTTCCTTCCCACGGATAATTTGTCTCTAATGAAACGGGTACTTCCTTCGTTCCGATTTTGATAGTCGTGTTGCTCCCCACAAAAAGATTCACCCACAATCCATTGCCAGATGCGCCATAAATATAATCACCGAGTGAAGCGACCAGCCGCGCAATGTTTGCCGGACAGCAAGCTGTACCAAACCATTCTCTCCGCATATTCTTACCGGTTGACGCCAATGGATTTCCATAAAAAAAATGATCACCACTCAATGACAAGCCATCGCGCGCTCCGTTGTAAAGACTTCGTTCTAGTACGTCAATAAATTTACTATCACCTGTCAACAAATTCATGCGCTGGTTCCAAAATACCATTCCCACTGAAGCGCACGTTTCGCAATACGCCTGCTCGTTGGGCAAGTCATAATCTTTACTAAAACCTTCATTGTTTCCAGATGAACCAATACCGCCCGTTAAATACATATTTCGATACACCACATCTTCCCACACGTTGTTCATGGCCGTCATGTATCCGGCATCGCCCGTCAAGGCGGCAACATCGGCAGCACCCGTGTATAAGTACATCGCGCGAACGGCATGGCCGGTAATCTCTTTTTGAAAACGCACGGGAACGACATCTTGTGCATAAGCCGTATCTTTCCATTCCGTCCAGGTATAGCCTACGGCTAGTTTATGGCCACGCTCTTCCAGCAGCCAATGCGCCAAATTCAAATATTTTTTATCGCTAGTGGCTTTATAAAGTTTTACCAAAGCCAATTCCAACTCTTGATGGCCGGTAACCCAATCTTTCTTGCCTGGGCCAAAGTTGCTATCAAAATGATTGGCGAATTTTATGGCAACATCTAAGAGTTTACGCTTTCCGGTGGAATTGTAATAAGCCACTGCCGCTTCAATCAAATGTCCACCATTGTAATCTTCGTGCATGCTCATGTCCGTCCATCGCTTGTCTAGTCCACCCAAGGTGTACCACGTGCCGATATAACCATCGGGCAATTGTGCTGCCGCAATTTTGTCGATCCACTCGTCTGCTTTCTTTTCCAAAGCAGGATCAGGATGATTGTTTAATGAATAGGCAATGGCTTCAAGTGCCTTGTACACATCCGAGTCATCGTAGAAAATACCTTCATGCTTCTCCCCTTTATGACGTGCAACTTTTTCAAAATTTTTGATACGTGGGGTTTTTATTTCCGTTTGAAAGACGCAAGCTTGCAAGGTAATAGTAGCGACTTTATCTTGAGCCGGTTTCCAGAACCCATCGGTGATGGTCACTTGGGAAAAACTGACGGGTTCAAATTTTCGTGTTGGCGTTTGCTCTTGACCATGCGAGGCGGAGAAAGCTAAACTGAGGACGATAACAATTTGAATTCTATTCATTATGATTTGACTTTAATTCCTGTCTTTCGCTCAATATCAATTTTGATTTTTGCTTTTAAATTTTGCGCATGAGCGAGCGCAGATAAAAAGTATAAACAACAAAATCAGGGGTAGCTTTTTCATAGGTACACGAGTTTTGCTGGCTAAACATAAAAGGATAATTATAAAATTGACACTTTAATTTTTATTATTCTTCTAAAGTCGCAAGTTTATGGATCTGATTTGCAATTCATCAATCGTTTTGCTTCCTACAGTTTTACAGTAACCTCTAGAACGAGTTCAATAATTAATCTCGACCACCTTTTTATTCTGAAGTTTATGCATTTGCCTGGGCACAACCTTGAGGATTTCCTCTTTTAAGGTTGTTATTTGTTTTATTTTAAGATGATTGCGATGAGTCACCAAGCTCACTTCCCGGGCTGGCCGTGGATCTTGCAATCGCTTCACCAACTTCAATTGAGGTTTGGTGAATTCCATTACAGCCAATTCGGGTAAAATGGTAATCCCATCGCTTTTATCCACCATGCGTTTTAACGTTTCAATATTTCCAGTTTCATATTTAAAATGGAAATCTGAACGTCTTCTTAGCTCACACAAATTTAAAATCTGAGAGCGAAAACAATGGCCTTCTTCTAATAGCCATAATTGGTCAGGATCTAAATCCGAGGCCAGAACATACTTTTTGTTATAGAGGGCATTATTTTTCGAAACATAAACAAATAGTTCCTCGTAAAAGAGTATCTCTTCTTTAATCGAAGTGTCTTTCAACGGGGTTACTACCAAACCACAGTCGAGTCGATTACTTTTTAACTCACTAATTACTTTTTCCGTGATTGTCTCCTTAATGATGAGGTTCAACTGTGGGTACTTTTCATTCATCTCTTTAAAGAGTGGAGGCAACAGATAGGGAGCAAGGGTAGGAATGATTCCGATCCGCAGTTCGCCTGTCATACTGTCTCTCTGGTTATTGATTACTTGCTTTATTATGCTTGCTTCATGCAAAATTACCCGCGCTTGAGAAATAATGCGTGCGCCAATTTCAGTAGGGATCACGGGTTGCTTCGTGCGGTCGAAGATTTTTACTCCCAGCTCTTCTTCCAGTTTTTGGATCTGCATACTTAATGTAGGTTGAGTGATAAAGCACTTTTCGGACGCCATTAAAAAATGACGATACGAATCCAGTGCAACGATGTATCCTAGTTGAGTTAGGGTCATAAATAATAGCTATATCTTCATAAAGATAATCAATTTGATTTATTACTCCACCTGTTGTAAATTGAAAATGAAAAGGCTTAAATTCTTTCGGGAACATGACGTTGATCATTGTGCCTAGAGAAAAAAGAGCTTATCATTAATCAATCATCCTAACAATTTTTTAATACTATAAAAATGGAAAAACATACAACATCAAGTACTTCAGTGCAGAATGGAAACAGCGAAGCAAAATGCCCTTTTCATGGAGGCGCTTTAAAACAAGGTGCTGGCGGTGGAACTAGTAATCGAGAATGGTGGCCCAATATGCTGAAATTGAACATACTGCGTCAACATTCTACGCTATCCAATCCCATGGATAAGGCGTTCAATTACGCTGAGGAGTTTAAAAAACTCGATCTAAAGGCTGTGAAGAAAGACATCTTTGCACTGATGACTACCTCTCAGAGTTGGTGGCCTGCAGACTATGGTCACTATGGGCCATTCTTCATTCGGATGGCCTGGCATTCGGCCGGAACGTATCGCATCTCTGACGGCCGGGGTGGGGCTGGTTCAGGCACACAGCGCTTTGCACCCTTAAACAGTTGGCCTGACAATGCGAGCCTCGACAAAGCGCGTTTGTTACTCTGGCCAATCAAAAAGAAATACGGTAATAAATTATCATGGGGCGACCTAATGGTGCTTGCCGGCAACTGCGCCCTGGAGTCCATGGGTTTTAAAACTTTTGGTTTTGCCGGAGGACGTGAAGATGTTTGGGAACCAGAAGAAGATGTCTATTGGGGTTCTGAAACAACCTGGTTGGGAGATAAACGGTACACGGGCGATCGTGAATTGGAAAACCCCTTGGGTGCCGTTCAGATGGGACTGATCTATGTGAATCCGGAAGGACCAAATGGAAAACCTGATCCACTTGCAGCCGCCATAGACATCCGAGAAACTTTTGGTCGCATGGCGATGAACGATGAAGAAACAGTAGCACTTATCGCTGGTGGTCATACGTTCGGCAAGACACACGGTGCTGCTGATCCAAGTAAGTACATTGGCCGAGAGCCAGCCGCAGCAGGTATTGAGGAGCAAAGCCTTGGTTGGAAAAATACATTTGGCACCGGTAATGCCGGGGATACCATTACCAGCGGTCTGGAAGGGGCGTGGACCACTACACCAACGAAGTGGAGCAACAACTTCTTCGAAAACCTGTTTGGTTTTGAATGGGAGTTGACCAAGAGCCCTGCCGGTGCACAGCAATGGAAGCCGAAAGGTGGCGCTGGCGCAGGGACAGTGCCCGATGCGCATGATCCGGCAAAGAAACATGCGCCATTCATGCTCACCACCGACCTCGCGTTGAGAGTTGATCCTATCTATGAAAAAATTTCGAGGCACTACTATGAGCATCCAGATAAATTTGCAGATGCCTTTTCCCGCGCATGGTACAAGCTTACGCACCGAGACATGGGACCGCTGTCACGCTATCTTGGCCCCGAAGTTCCTAAAGTGGTTCTCATCTGGCAAGATCCAATCCCAGCCGTTACGCATAAACTAATTGACGATAAAGAAATTGCCGCTCTAAAAAGTAAGATCATCGCTTCTGGACTTTCCGTGTCGGAATTAGTATCAACCGCTTGGGCATCGGCATCTACGTTCCGCGGTTCCGACAAAAGAGGCGGTGCAAACGGAGGGCGCATTCGTCTCGCACCACAAAAAGATTGGGAAGCCAACAATCCGGCTCAATTGGCAAAAGTGCTCAAGACCCTTGAGGCTATCCAAAAAGAATTTAACACGGATAAGAAACAAGTTTCACTTGCCGATTTAATTGTGTTGGGCGGATGCGCGGGCATTGAGAATGCTGCAAAAAAAGCTGGTCATGAAATAACGGTCCCCTTTATACCGGGCCGGGCCGATGCATCACAGGAGCAAACGGATGTAGAATCCTTTGCTGTGCTTGAGCCTAATGCCGATGGCTTTCGCAACTATATGAAAAAGAAACATACGGCTTCGGCAGAAGAAATGTTGGTTGACAAAGCTCAGCTATTAACGTTGACCGCACCTGAAATGGCGGTCTTGGTAGGTGGGTTGCGTGTGCTTAATACTAACTTCGACCATTCTAAAAACGGTGTATTTACGAAACATCCGGAGGCGCTCACCAACGACTTCTTCGTGAACCTACTCGATTTGGATACTACCTGGAAGGCGACTGGAGAATCTCAAAACGAATTCGAGGGTCGTGATCGTTCGACAGGCAAAGTTAAGTGGATAGGAACTCGAGTTGATCTTATCTTTGGTTCAAACTCAGAGCTTCGCGCCATTGCTGAAGTTTACGGATCCGAAGGTGCTCAAGCAAAGTTTTTAAAAGACTTTGTAGCTGCTTGGAATAAGGTAATGAACCTTGACCGCTTCGATCTAGCTTGATTCAATTGCAGGTAATTACCAGAAAAGGTGGTTTGGAAACGAGCCGCCTTTTCTTGCGTTGCGGCTTGGTATGGACTTAAGTGTATTCATAATCCGTTTGTTGATGATAATGTTATTTGGAATTGGTTTGGGAGCGCTTACCAAGTAGCTTTGAAAACGAAAAATTATGATTTTAAAACTGCCTTAATCTGTATTACTCGTGTTAGTCAATCCTCTTTCTAAGAATCAGAATTAATTTATCTAATAATGAATAAGGTAATTATTCTTTTGGTCTTTGTTTCGATAAATATGGCTTACGGCCAGGCCAGTTGCCTTATAAAAGGGGTCGTTCTTTGCCAAACTGAGCATGAAAACATTTTTCCTGACAGAGGAGCTTCCATTTATGTTATTCAGGCCCACTATCTACCTGAAGATTTTCAAATTTTATGTGTCGACTCACTTGTTTGGATAACAAAAAAAATAAGAAGTTATCAGGAAGTGCAGCACTTAAACGATGACCAAGAACCTAAAAAGTCAATAGGGGAAGAATTGGATGAGTTCGGGATAAAGAGTCGATCATTTGAGGATTCAGTTTATAAAGCACTTGACCATCGAGCCGTTCAGCGGTGTAATATGATCATAAAGAACGATCATAAAATTTGTAGCGTGGCCGATACAGACGGCAGCTATTCAATAAAGGTAAAACCAGGGAGTTATTATGTTTTGATGAAATCAAATCATGTGAGAGCACTAAACTTTACCGAATACAATGGTAACGTATATTTTAGTTACCTTACAATAAGATCAGGGGAAGAACGATTTGTTGACGCAAGGTTTTATCCGGTCGATTAGTTCTTATTAATTTTCGAGTGGACGAAAAAATCTCCAAACAACGTATCCGATCCATCACTGGCGGTTCAATTGGTAATCTCGTGGAATGGTACGACTGGTACACGTACTCCGCCTTTGCCATTTACTTTTCTGCATCCTTTTTTCCGGAAGGTAATCAGACCGCTCAACTATTGCAGGCAGCAGGAATTTTCGCTTTAGGGTTTATCATGAGGCCTATTGGAGGATGGCTGATTGGATTATTGAGCGATCGAAGGGGGCGAAAATACGCGATGACAATTTCGGTGGTGCTGATGTCGCTTGGTTCGTTGATGATTGCAGTAGTGCCCACGTACCAAACCATCGGGGTGTTTGCCCCCATCCTATTGCTAGTTGCCCGGTTGTTACAAGGATTAAGTGTTGGAGGTGAATATGGCGTCTCGGCCACATACCTCAGCGAAGTGGCTACACCCGCCCATCGAGGCTTTTATTCTAGCTTTCAATACGTAACCCTTGTAGGAGGACAGATTGCAGCACTGGGTGTGCAGTTGGTTTTACAATTTGTACTTCTAACGGATGCACAGTTGCACGCCTGGGGATGGCGTATTCCATTTGCCCTTGGAGGAGCGCTGTCGCTTATGGCCTTCTATATTCGTAGTCAGTTACACGAAACGAATGCTTTCCTGGAAGTGCAAGAAAAAAAGTCTATTTCACAAAATATTTTTAAGGATTTAATTCAACACCCCAAAGCTGTTTTGACCGTAATTGGTTTAACGCTTGGCGGAACACTTGCCTTCTACACCTATACGACCTATATGCAAAAGTTTTTAGTCAATTCAGTAGGCCTGCCTAAACAAGATGCCACGCTACTTTCGTTTGTCGCTTTGATCATTTTCGCTTTGCTACAACCTGCGTTTGGAAGTTTGTCAGATAAAATCGGACGGAAGCCTTTGTTGATAGCATTTGGAATCTCAGGCACTTTGCTCACTGTACCTATTCTCACTTCTATGATCCATTTAACTGAATATTGGGAAATTTTTTCGCTGATGCTCTTCGCGCTTGTGATCGTGACCGGTTATACCAGCATCAACGCGGTTGTGAAGGCAGAGCTATTTCCGGCCAGCATTCGCACGATGGGCGTAGGTCTCCCCTATGCCGTTACCGTGGCTGTCTTTGGTGGAACGGCAGAATATGTTGCCTTGTGGTTTAAAAAAATTGGGAGTGAATCTTACTTCTTCTACTATATCGCGGGGTGTATTTTCATTTCACTGATAGTTTATCTTTTTATGGACGAGACCAAGCAGAAAAATGAAATGCAAAAGGAAATGGATGGTTGAAATGGCCCCAAGCCAAGAGGATTTTCAACGACTGGCCTTCTGAATTCTTCCTGAATTCATTAACCCAGTTCTATATCGAATCATTTTGCATTAAACACTTTTACAATAAAGACAAGGTCTCTCCACCGCTTCACTTGATTGACCCGACTCATTCCAGCCAACTGGTTTTGCGTTGTAATTTTTAGAGGGCGATTAAGCGAATCAGTTGGTATATTTTTTAGTGTTTCTAAAAGCGTTTCCGATTTAATGGCAAAGGCCGCCCCCCGGGTTTGTGTTTGAACTCCGTTAACAATTCCGATCAAAGAGCCCTGTTGATCAATCAAAGGGCCACCGCTGTTACCGGGGTTCACAGGTACTGAAACCTGATAGGCGTTTTCGTTCTGTTGATAGCCCGTTGACGCACTGATACTACCTTCGCCATACACAATTTCTTCCCTCGGAAAGCCAAGGGTATAAACGCCTTCTCCAATGTCAGCTTCTTTGCCCCGAATGGCACATGCGATCGGGCGAGTAGCCTGGAATTTATCATCCAAAATCATCAACAAGGAAATGTCATTTTCCGGACTGGAATACACAACGGAAGTTTTAAGCTTTCCGAATTTTTCATTTTCAATATAAACCGAGTCGGCTGCCTTCACCACGTGATAGCTGGTCACCACATAGCCATTGGAAGAAATGAGAAATCCAGAGCCACTGTAATTTTCAGGGGCATAATCCTTTTTATTATTCTCTTTCTTTATATTCTCAAGAATTTGGCTTTGCGATTTCTTTAACCGTTCGACATTCTTACGAAGTTCCAGATAATTCGTTGAGTGTTCCTGATCAAACCATCGCGCCAAAAAGAGCGTACCGACCGCACACAACAATGCAACAGAAGCCGCAATGCCAACAGTAGGCCAAAGCATTCGCATAGAAAAAGATTTTCTATTGCTTGAAATATCCGCTCCCATTTGAATTTCATTCAGGGTCATTTTCAGTGTCTTGTGATCATCATATTCTTTTAGCGATTTTAAAAAGGATTGGTGCTCTTCTACCCGTAAACGAAAGGAAGGATCGTTTTTCATTTTCTCCTCAACCAAAGATTGCTTCTCCTGGCTCAATAGGCCCAAGAGAAAGCTGTCAATTAATTCTAATTCTTCAGGGTTCATAAAATTATTTATTTGGCGCCTTCAAAAAAAATCCGTTTCAATCGTTGAAGGCATTTATATTTTTGATTCTTTGTATTGTCTGTATTCGTGTAACCAAATTTCTCGGTGATGGCATCCATGGTCAAGTTTCGGAGGTAGTAATCCTCAACGAGGGTCCGGCATGGTTCTCCTAATTTGAGGAGCGCCTTATCCATCGTCTGAAAGTTTTGCTCTTTGCTTTCAAAATCATCCATCTCGTCATCAATATTGGCAAAGTGACCTTCTTCTTCAATACGCACTTGTTTTTTATTTTCGGCTAAGCGCTTCAGCCACAGCCGTCTACTCACCGCATACAGATAGGTTTTGATTTGGCAAGTAAGTTCAAACTCTGCCTGTTGCAGGCGTTCGTAAAAATGAATGATCGCCTCCTGATAAACGTCTTTCGCCTCTTGTTCGCTGCCATTATTGGTAAGTACAAGGTTCAATACCATCGGATAGTGCGCTTTATACAACTGCTTTAATGCAGCCGGATTTTTCTTTCTCAATTCGGTAACCTGGGGTTCATCTAAATAGGGCATAATCGGCTGCAGTCTTAATAAAATGGGCAGATCAAAGTAACCCAAGGTAAAAATATTTTTTTGATGGGTTACCCAAAGGACATTTTCTGATAAAGGGCAAATTTTAACCTAAATTCATTATGAAAAACAAAATTGTAGTTCTTTTTGCAGTAGCATCATTGTTTATGGCATCTTGCAGCGGAAAAAAAGCTGAATCCCAGGACGAAGTAAAAGCTGACTCTACTGTTGTAAAGGCTGATTCAACCGTTACCACCGCTCCACAAGATTCAGTAAAAGCGAACTAAACCCCAAAATAAGGGCAGCCAGTTGTTGCTAGCTGCCCTTATTTTAATTCTCAATTTTGCTAACTATTCAGGGGTAAGATAAAGCGCTGAATAATATTCTTCAAGCATTCGCTTTACAGCAAACTCATCCTTAGTATTGAGGATACTTTGCTTCATCATTTCGGTCCAACGCTTAGGTTGCTTGTAATAGCAAGGAATAACTTCCTCAAGCAAAACCTTAAAAAGGGCTTTTTGATCATGCGCATCGAGCAGTTTTTCATCCCTATTTTGGTAGCCATCACCTATCTGCCATCCATTAACTCCGTGCTCACAAACTTCTGGCCACCAGCCATCTAAGATACTCAAATTCAACACACCATTCATGGCGGCTTTCATCCCCGAAGTACCACTGGCTTCCTGGGGCCTTCTCGGGTTATTCAGCCACACATCCGTGCCACGCACTAAGGCCGCACCAATGTTCATGTCGTAGTTTTCAAGAAATACCACCGAGTTGGGATATTCTTTCGTCATGGCCACAATATTGGCTACAATTTCTTTTCCTCGGTCGTCAAGCGGATGCGCTTTACCGGAAAAAATGATTTGCAGTTTTCCCGACTTAAAGAGGTCATGGACTTTTGATCTTTTGCTAAAAATCAAATCGCTTCTTTTATAAGGAACAGCTCTTCGAGAGAATCCGATCAACAAGGCATCAGGATTCAGTTTGGTACCTGTGCGTTTCTTCACAAAGTCGATTAGCTTTTTTTTGTTTTGGGCATGGAGCTTCATCAGGTCTCCACCCGACTCGGCTGCTTTCACCATGCGTTCATCAACCCAAGTTGGCCTGTGAATGGCATTGGTAATGGCTACGATTTCCGAGCGGCCTTTTACATTTTTCCACATTTTATTAGCCGTCTTCGCATGCAGTTTGGCCACCGCGTTCGACTTGCGCGACAACAGTAACGCACCTACCGTCATATTAAATGGCGATCCACCCAAAGATTCTAGTTGCTTACGCGTAAAGCTTCCGTTGTCGGCCCCCATATACATCAACCGATCAATATAATGTGATTCGTTTCCTTGCACCACTGGCGTGTGGGTAGTAAAAACGATTTCATTTTTTGTGGCCGCCACAGCCTCTTGAAAATTCTTCCCTCCTGCCATTTTTTCGCGCACCAATTCAAATCCGGCAAACAACGCATGCCCCTCGTTAAAATGATAGACATCTGTTTGAATTCCCAATGCCCGTAATGCCTTAACGCCACCAATACCCAAAACCATCTCCTGCGCAATTCGCTCTTCACCAAACCATCCATAGAGTTGTCCGGTAATCCACCCATCCTCATTTCCTGGCACATCGGTGTCGAGCAGGTATAAGGGCACGTTTCCAAATTGCTTGCAAAGCCACACTTTACATTTCACTTCCCTTTTGCGAATGGTCACGGAGACCGTAACTCCCGTATCTTTTAAAAATTCATACTTATAAATTGGAAAGGTGTCCAACGCTTTTCCCTCTGATGTGATGCGCTGGTCAGTGTACCCTTGCTTCCACTTGATACCAATGCCTACGATTGGGTATTTGTGATCTTTCGCTCCTTTGAGGTAATCTCCCGCGAGAATACCGAGTCCTCCCGCATACATTTTGAAATCATTTTGGAGTGCATATTCCATACAGAAATAAGCGACATGGGGTAACTTGGATTTTTTTGCCATAGGATGTGATTGATATTAAAATGGGTAAAATAGAAATGATTTTTTATAAAGTATTAAAAATTCTTTAGATAAAAGATAATAGCGATTATCAAATATAACTTAAAGGGAGGATTTTCTTTCCAAAATAAGCCGTGATTAACAAACCTGACAAAAATCACTGTTGACGATGAGTAATTTCACCTTGTGGCGAATCCCTTGCGCTTAATTTTGGCCGATTAACAAACTACGACTATGGAAAAATACATCACTGCAGAAGAGGCGCTAAAAGTTATCAAATCCGGAGATCGCGTCTTTGTGCATGGGGGCGCTGCCTCACCCATTTATTTGTTAGAAAAAATGGTAGAACGGGCTTCCGAACTTTTTGATGTAGAGTTGGTAAGCACCAGCCTTCAAGGCGAAGCCCTTTTTACAGATAAAAAATACAAAGAAAATTTCAGGGTGAATTCACTCTTTGTTTCCCAAAATGTGCGCGAGGCTGTCAACGATGGTCGGGGCGATTACATCCCGGTCTTTCTGAGCGAGATACCAAATCTATTTAGAAGAAATATTCTTCCCCTCGATGTAGCATTGGTTCACGTCTCCCCTCCCGACCGCCATGGCTATTGTTCGTTGGGCGTTTCCGTGGACGTAGCCGCTACTGCTGTGAAAACAGCAAAATACGTTATCGCCCAAGTCAATCCACGGATGCCTAGAACGATGGGTGACGGGATTTTAAAAATAGATTGTTTTGATGCCCTTGTGTACCACGAGCAAGAACTGCCAGAAATTCAGTACGGACAAAATATTTCTGAAATCGCCATGCGCATTGGTGTGCATTGTGCGGAATTGATTGAAGATGGCTCCACGATACAAGCTGGGATTGGCTCTATACCCGATGCCGTCCTGGCTTCGTTGGGCAACCACAAAGAACTGGGCATTCACACCGAAATGTTTTCTGATGGCGTGTTGCATCTCTTTGAAAAAGGAGCCATCACCAATCAACACAAGAAAAAATATAGGGGCAAAATTGCGGCTGGGTTTATGTTAGGCAGCCGCAAGCTATACGATTTTGTAGATGATAATCCTGCAGTGGTTATGTTGAATATCGACTATGTCAACGATGCTGCGATCATCCGCACAAACCCAAAAATGACTGCCATCAACAGTGCCATCGAAGTGGATATTACCGGGCAGGTATGTTCCGATTCCATTGGCACATTTCAATATTCAGGCGTGGGCGGCCAGATCGACTACATGAGGGGCGCTGCTTTATCTGAAGGTGGCAAACCAATTATCGCATTACCTTCTACTACCACCAAAGGTGTATCCCGCATTGTGCCCATGCTAAAACCCGGTGCCGGAGTGGTGACGACCAGGGCTCATGCCCATTACATCGTGACGGAGTATGGTGTGGCCAATCTTTACGGCAAAAATATGCGGCAGCGTGCCGAAGCGCTTATAGCCATTGCGCATCCTAACCATCGCGAAGCCATTAGCAAGGCCGCCTTCGACCGTTTTAAAAATTATAAATTTGACCAGACGCTTTATTGAAGTAACACAGTAGGTAGAATGGATTTATCAGTTCGAAAGTACTGACGGCTCTTAATTGGATTGTGAGGACACAAATCAAGGAGTGAGACGCACATTTCTGTTAGGCGCTTACCATTGAAATTGAAATCGATAACCAACCCTTATACCTAGAGCTAAATGAGCGGCAATACTTTCTCCTTCAAGTGGTGGATTATCTTCTTTGCTACTTAATGTCGCTATTTGCCTATTCGTAAAAACAGAATAATACCGGTCAACCTTTCGCAGTCCAACACCAACAAACCCTTCTATAGTAATCGGAAGTTTTAATTTTACAACAAACCCAAATTTTACATCTCCTGCTTTAATACTTTTGCTGGCATGGGCAAAGTCAAATGTGTATGGCACTCCTGTTGTTGCTCTGTACCAACCATCTTTTATGCTATAGGTATATGGAATAAATAACGCTTCAACTGCCATATAAAAAGAGAACTTTTTATGGGCAGGCCTGAAATATTTTCGAAGTTCCATATGGTATTTGGAATAGTGTTTGCTATAAAAATTTTTCGGATCAATTTCGGACCCCAAAAATTCTTGAGGATAAAAATTATTAATAACAGCACACCGAAACCCATAATCAAATTCAATGCTCAACCCATGTTTGTTGAACGAAGGTGGCAATAACTCTACACCGAGTTGTCCAGTCGGTGTTTGTGGTGTTAGCAATGTGGCGGGTGACCATTTAACGATCACCCCAAATTTATTCCCAGTTTTTTTTGTAAGGCACCAGCATTTTGCGCAGTCACCAAACTGGAAGAGGACAAGATCAGCATGAATACGAATTTTGTTTTCATTTTTTGCCATGTTGTTAAAACGCTAGCTGGCGCAAGCGTCTTGTGTCCTCTCATACTATAATATATAACCTCTGCCTGCGCTAAAATCCCTGTGCTGCTTTACCAATAATCAACCAAATTTATATTGCCTGCTCATGAGCTAAAGTTACTGTTTTGACATAGAACAACCCTATCTGGTGCAAGCGTCTCGCTTGTGCGTATCCTCGCCAATTGTTTGTGGATATTCCAGAAGTCTTTGGTTTTTTGTTTGGAAACATTCGGAAGTAGCTTTCCATCGGGTTTGTATAAAGGGGATATTTCTTTCCTTTGTAAATTATAATATCAGGCTGTTGCGAAGTTGCATGAACCTTGTTTGTGCACAAGCCAAATCCAAGAATAAATAATAAACAATTATAATTAAAACATCTTTTCATAAAATCGTTACCAAAACAATTAGTAGACCCGCTAGCTAGGTTGCATACGCCAATAAAATTAAGAAATAATCGTCTGTACGTTAAACTTACATCGCCAGTTTAGAGCTACTACTTCAAATTATCATTCTCACCCAATTCCCAAAATGAATTTACAACTAGGCGATCAGGCTTAGTTTCTGTCACATAAAAAGGTTTTTACCAAAGTTACCTTTGAACCGATATTCACAAATAAAATTGTACGACAAATAGTTTCTGTTTTTTTGTACATCGCCTTTTATTAACTTGACTTGCACAAAATAATAAACGTCATTGCGAGCACCTGCGAAGGACTTGCAAGGTTGCGCGAAGCAATCTTTCTATGGGAGATCGCTTCGCCCCTACCCGAGGCTCGCGATGACGCCAAATGATTAGTTTTGTGTTACGTCAGCTACTAAATTACTTCCTTCAAATCTACCTCTATGAAAAAATCAATCTTATTATTTCTGTCCATTCTCCTGATTCAAACTTGTTTTGCCCAACTGAAAGTCACGGACTTAACAGTAGAGAACCAAATAACTCCGCTTGGTCTTGGAACAAGACAACCTCGGCTGAGTTGGATGATTACCACTGATAAAAAAAATGTGCTTCAGACTGCTTATGAAATCCAAG
>DAHVFH010000030.1 GCA_027317105.1 Cytophagales bacterium | reverse complement strand
ATATGAAGGCAGAAAAAAGCGATGCTGAGGCCACTGAGAATTTCAAACAAGATCTCGGGGAATTTCCAGATCCTTTTCTAAACTATAAAGAACGGGGCTTAAAAGCTGAACTTATTGGCAAAGAAAGGGTTGATGGTGCAGAAACTTTTAAAATCAAATTAACAAAAAAGCCAGTGAAAGTGGACGGCATCCCTGCTGACAATATTGTATTTTATTATTTTGATTCAGAAAATTTTGTTCCGATTATGTCAGAAACAGAAGTTAAATCAGGCCCGGGAAAAGGAATGGTTGCACAAAGTAAAATGAGCGATTATCAGGAGGTGAATGGCTTGATGTTTCCTTTCTCTCAATCTCAATCAGTAAAAGGTCAACAGGGTGAATTTCAAATTCTAATCTCGAAAATTGAGTTGAATGTTCCGGTCAATGATAAAGATTTTGCCTTTCCTGAAGATAAAAAATAAGTCATCCGTTTCTTGCGGAAATACATCAAACAAAAATTTGAAGTCATTGGTAGTTCCAGCGGTGGGAATGAGCAGGGCGAAGCGGTCTCCCGCATGGGAGATTACTTCGTGCAACCCCACAAATCCATCGCAGGTGCATTGACGTTCATAGCTTCGCGTAAGTCCAATTAAAATAAATATCATGAAAAAAATCTGTTCAATCACATTCCTGCTTCTTTTCCTTCAAGCGACTTCCTCTTTTGGTCAAGATGCCGTTGCAAGAGGAAAAGAATTATTTGGTGATCTTAAAGCCCGCCATATCGGGCCGGCATTGATGAGCGGTCGCATCACCGACCTGGAACTTCATCCAACCAACGACCGGATTATTTTGGCCGGAACTGCCGGTGGCGGTGTGTGGAAAAGCAGCAACGGTGGAGCCACCTTTAATTCAATCTTTAATGATTATTGCCAATCCATCGGTGCGGTAGAAATTGATCCTTCCAATCCCGATAATGTTTACTGGGTAGGCACCGGTGAAACCTGGACACGCAACAGCGTATCTGTGGGCGATGGCTTGTACAAAACGGTTGACGGAGGGTCTAACTGGATCAAGATGGGATTTGACAAATCTGAACGCATCGCAGGTGTTCAGGTAAACCCTAAAAACCCTGATGAAGTATATGTGGCCGTGCTTGGCCCGCTTTGGAGTGACAGTGAAGACCGTGGTCTTTACAAAACAATGGATGGTGGCAAAACCTGGAACAAAATCTTGTACGTGGACAAAACAACCGGCTGCAGCGATTTAACACTTGACCCGAAAGATCCAAACATCGTGTATGCTTCTTTCTGGGAATTCAGAAGACAGCCGTGGTCTTTCAGTTCCGGAGGGGCTAACAGTGGGCTCTATAAATCTACTGATGCCGGGAAGACATTCAATAAAATCCACAACGGCTTTCCCAAAGGAAAGCTAGGAAGGCTGGCAATCGCAGTTGCCCCATCGAATTCAAATATTCTTTATACGGTTATCGAATCAGAGCAAGACAAAGACAAAGGTTTGTATCGAAGCGATGATGCCGGTGCAAGTTGGAAACAGCTCAATAACGATTTCGGGATCGTGGTGCGTCCCTTTTATTTTTCCCGCATTGAAGTTGACCCTCGTAACCCTGACATTGTAGTGAAAGCTGGTTTGATGGGTTCGATTTCTCGCGATGGTGGAAAGACCTTTAAAAATTTAGGCCCTAACCACTCCGATGTTCACGATATTGTTTTTGACATTCATAATTCGGATCGGATGTACGCGGCCACCGATGGCGGTATCTATCGTTCATGGGATGGCGGCACTACGTTGGAGATTGTGGAGAATATGCCGGTATGCCAATTCTACCATGTGAGTGTGGACAACGAAGAACCTTACAATGTGTATGGTGGTCTACAAGACAATGGCTGCTGGTATGGCCCCTCGCAATCACCGGGTGGTGTAGAGGCACGCGACTGGAGAAGAATTGGTGTGGGCGATGGCTACCGCGTTTATCCACATCTCACCAAGAAAGTAATCTATTCAGAGATGCAAGGTGCCGAAAATGTATGGCGTTACGATCCTGCCAAAGACCAGGCAAAAACCATTCAGCCCTTAGCGGGAGCAGGGGAAACTGACGCGAAACACAAGCTGCGCTTTAACTGGAATGCGGCCATGGCCGTGAGTGCATTTAAGCCCGATCGGTTTTACATGGGCAGTCAGTATGTACATCGTTCTGAAGACATGGGCGAAACATGGGCTAAAATTTCGCCCGACCTAACGACCAATGATCCTTTAAAACAAAACCAGGAAAACTCAGGCGGCCTTTCAAAAGATAATTCAGGAGCTGAAAATCATTGTACAGTGTTTACCATTGCAGAATCACCTTTGGATGAAAATATTATCTGGGCAGGAACAGACGATGGCAATCTGCAATTGACAAAAGATGGAGGCAAAACTTGGACGAATTTAATAGCCAATGTTCCAGGTCTTCCTAAAAACACAATGGTCTATCATATCGAAGCCAGTATCTTTGGAAAAGGAAATGCTTACGCGGTATTCACCGGCTACCAAACGGGTGACAAGAACGCCTACGTTTATAAAACCTCTGACTTTGGTGCTACCTGGAAATCCATTGTGACGCCTGACATTGTTGGCTTTGCCAGAAACCTTCAGGAAGATTATGTGAATGAAAACTTGTTGTTCTTAGGAACAGAATTTGGCCTGTACATTACGTTAGACGGAGGCAAGCAATGGTACAAATTCACCAATAATATGCCTGCCGCCAGCGTGCATTACATTGAGTTGGTAAAGAAAACCAATGACCTCGTGATTGCTACACACGGTCGGGGCATTATTATTATTGACGACATCAGTCCCTTACGTCAACTGACGGAAGAGAACATGAACAAAGATTTGTTTTTCTTTACCACTAGCCCAACGAAAATATCCGAAACCAACGGCTTCGGTGGCGCCAGTACAGAAACACAGTTTGTAGGTGAAAACCCTACGAAAGCTGCGAAGATAATTTATTACCTTAAAAAAAGACACATCCTTGGAAAGATGTCTCTTGAAATCCAAGACGTCAATGGAAATAAAATCACCGAGATAGGCCCTGGAAAATCAAAAGGAATTAATGTGGTCGAGTGGAGTTACAACATGAAACCTCCAAAGATCGCGACCGCAAAGACCTTTGCCTTTGGCGGGTTTACATCTCCACGCGTTCCTGCTGGCACTTATAAAGTTGTCATTCATAAAGGAAAAGATACGTACACCAATGACTTGGTTATTCAGTACGACCCTAAATCTGATATCACTTTGGCCGATCGTAAATTACAGGAGGAGACAACCATGAAACTTTATAACATGTCGCAGGAATTGGCCTACATGGTTTATGAGTTGGACGAAACGGTGAAAGCGGCCGAAAACGTGCAAGGGAAAAGTGCCTCCGCTGCAAAGGCGGTAACACCCTTAATTTCCGACATGACCAATTTAAAGAAAACGCTTGTAGTGACAACTGGAGACAACTACGTGGGGACAGCCGAACCCCAATTGCGCGAAAAGATGGTTGACTTGTACAGTAAAATAGCAGACAGTTATTACAAACCGAACTCCGCAGAAATGGGTAACCTCGCAGCCATCGAAACCCGATTCAACACCGCCAAAGTTGACTTCAAGAAAATAAAGGACAAAGAGCTAAAGAAACTTACTTCGCAATTATCCGAAAATAAATTCGGACAAATTCCCATCAAAACGTACGATGAGTTTATTAAAGAACCTTAGAAACCAATAGCGCATTTGGCAATAGCCTGTTCGCAAAAAGAGGACACAGATGCAAAATTCTGTGTCCTCTTTTTCTTATTATTCAACCCCATAAAGGGACAACTTCTGATAAATCAAAAGCTTTGCCCTTCGGTCATCTTCTCTGCCGTCTCGGCAATCTTCAATTGGTTGATGAATTCATCCACCTCGCCATTCATCACCGCAGGTAAATTATGCTGCGTGTAGCCAATGCGGTGATCCGTCACGCGGCTCTGCGGGTAATTGTAGGTCCTGATTTTTTCTGAGCGGTCGCCACTGCGCACTTGGCTCTTGCGCGATGCGCCTACCGCAGCGTTCTTTTTTTCTACTTCCAGCTCATACAGCTTTGCGCGCAACATCACCATCGCACGTGCACGATTGCCGTGCTGTGAGCGCTCCACCTGGCACGTAATCACGATACCTGAGGGCTTGTGCGTCATCTGCACTTTTGTTTCCACTTTGTTAACATTTTGACCGCCCGCACCGCCCGAGCGCGAGGTGATCACTTCAATATCTGCCGGGTTGATTTCGACATCTACGTCCTCCGCTTCGGGCAACACCACTATCGAAGCCGCGGAAGTATGTACGCGTCCTTGCGTTTCCGTCTCGGGAACTCGCTGCACGCGGTGCACCCCCGATTCGTATTTAAAAATTCCGTAGGCGTCCTCGCCTTCGATACTACTAATCACTTCTTTGTAGCCACCTGCAGTTCCTTCTGTAATATCGAGCACTGTCATTTTCAATCCACGCCTATCACAAAAACGTTGGTACATTCGCCACAAGTCGCCTGCAAAAATTGCGGCCTCATCACCACCTGTTCCAGCCCGGATTTCCAAAATACAATTTTTTTCATCATTGGGATCTTTGGGCATCAGCAACTCCTTGATTTCCTCTTCAATAGCATCGCGCTTGGGTTCGAGTTCATCAATTTCCATTTTGGCCAGCTCACGCAGCTCCGCGTCTTTTTCTTTTTGCAAAACCTCCTTAGCATGTTTGATTCCATCCAACGCAGCTTGGTATAGGTTGTATTTAATAACCACCTTTTCCAAATCACGGTATTCTTTGCCCAATTGCTGGAATCGCTTCTGGTCTTTTACCGTCTCCGGCTGACCTAAAAGTTGACTTACTTCCTCGAAGCGGTTCTTAATATCTATCAGTTTGTCTATCATAATTTCAAAACGAGGCGCAAGTTAATTAAATCATGGGGTTGTTTTATGGCTGGCTCATCGGTTATTGGAAACTGATACGTTCAATTTCTTAGTAAGCGGTTAAAACCTGGCGACTTTAAAATCTAGGTCAATTCAATGGACAAGTGTACGATTTTGTAAACACGCTGTTCAATTTTCAACACTTTAAGTACTTGCATTTCGTTATTTTCTCCATTTTCAAAGCTTTTTAAAATAAGAATGGTATTTGCTTTCTAAGGTGTGAGCTCAGATGACCGAAACATGTCAATCACCAATTAAAAGAAAAATATCATGATCAAAGCATTCTCATTGTTGATTATAGGGTTTATTGCCTTGTTGGCTATTCCCATTTGTATCGGTTTGGCAGGAGGTCTTTTTGGGCTCGTATTCGGTTTGATTGGTGGAGTGATAGGATTAATTGCTGGGTTGTTCGGTGCTGTGATCGGAGGCATCGCATGGATATTCCGATCAATTTTTCACGTCTTTTTTGGTTGGGGCTTTGGGCATCATGAACATTGGTTTCATTTCAACGGCTATTTATTTGCAGCGCTGTTGATTTTAATTCTAGCCGTAGCCTTGAAGCGAAAAAAATAATTAGAACTTCAGCTCTGCGCGCATGGCTAGAATGTGGTTCCGTAGTGCCTCCTGCCAAGTTTCGTCCGCATCCCATTTGCTGCCAACAAATATGTTTCCATACGCAGTATTCTTAAAGTAGAATTTATAGATCATCTTTTTAGAAGGTATCGTTTTAATCTTTAGGACTTTCTCTTCATAGTAAATGGAGGACAGTGAACTTGCCGTTTGGGTAACATCGTAACCTAAAATATCGCGAGCCACATCACCGCGCGTGTGAACAAACCGAAGCACCATTCGGTATCCCTTATCATCCAACTCCGCATCCGTTAAGTTGGGGTCAACTGGGTCCCATTTCACGGGAAAATTATCTTTGAGAAAGGCTTCCAACTCTTTTTCATCCGCTTCATTTTCCCATCGCGGAATGGCTACTTTGAATCTAACGTCACCAGAAAAATTAGTATTTTGTTCTTTGAAAACACGAAAAGCAAATCCAGTTTCAGGAACATCGTTGATTAAAAAGTTCTCCTTTTTCTGGGTACTTATTGCAAACCGATAGATGGTTCGCAACAACTCCACAAAAGAGGTATTGCTCTGTTTCCACGACATGTGGTCTTTATCGCCAAAGGTTTTTTTTCCATTATATTCGGTGAAAACACTTTGATATTCATTGTTACTCTTTTGAAAGAGGATCAGAAATTTAACGCCACGGGAATTAAAATAATTGGAAAACACAACCGATGGATCTGTTCCAGCCAACACATAGTCAACATCGAGATAGCTGATTACATCAATACCTGCCTTCTGAAAATATTTTTGTGCTTCAGTGAGGTCGGCTACGGTAACGCTGCCTTCGTAGAGGACGATTGATCGACCAGCCAATAAGCCTTTTGGTAGGTCGCTGGTATAAGTAAGATTATTGGTAAGCCTTTCTTCTTCCAGCGAAGGCTGGGCGGAACTAAAATAGAAAGACAAAAAAAAGAAGGAGAGAGATAAAAAGCGCACGATTATTATTTCTTTAAAAAACGATATTTCTAGTTGGTTATTGCTTCTTTGGCCAACGCAAAAGTGCTAAAAAAGTTTGTACCTTTAAGGTATGGAAACAATGATACATCCGCCTCGCACACTTATGGAAGTGTACGACATGCTGCCGGAGGGCACGCTAGCGGAACTAATCAATAATCACTTGTATATGTCACCTGCACCACTTTTTAATCATCAAGATACCTCCGGAGAAATTTTTTTTCAATTAAGGCAATTTCTTAAGAATAAGGGGAAGGTGATCACTGCTCCTTTCGATGTAAAACTGGATGAACGGTACAATGCTGTCCAGCCTGACATTATTGTTATTCTTAAATCAAACCCGAATCAAATTAACAAAGAAGGCAAGTACATAGGCGTTCCTGATCTGTTGGTAGAAATCCTTTCTCCAGGGAATAAAGATTATGACCTCATTACCAAAAAAGAATTGTACGAAAAATTCGGAGTTCAAGAATATTGGGTGGTTGACCCGGACACCAAATTAGCATTGGGTTTTTCGTTAAATGAAAATCATTATCAAAAAATCAGCGAGGAAATCGGAGTTATTAAATCTGCCCTATTAAATGCCAATTTCAGCTTCTGATTTGATAGTATGGCAAAAGAACACATCAAAGACCTTCTTAAATTCCTGAAGTCATTTCCAGGTTCAGTTCAAGAGACAGCATTGTGGTTACGGGAATTTGTTTGGGATTTATACCCTCAAACTAACGAACTGATCTATGATAATTACAATGCCGTTGCCTTCGGTTGGTCGCCCACTGACAGGGTTGGCCATACATTTTGTTCAATTGCCGTTGGTAGAACTAGTTACAATATTCATTTTGGATTTTATTGGGGTTCTGAAATCGCAGACCCGAATAAGTTACTTTTAGGCGAAGGAAATCAATACCGATATATTTTAGTCAAAGACCCAAAGGCGTTTCCAAAGGGATATATCAAAAAATTGATGAAAGAGGCATATGCCAACTCATTGGCCAAAGTCAAAGATCTAAAGCAAATCCGAAAAGGGGAAACCATCACAAAATCCATCTCTGCAACAAAAAGAACGAAGGCCGCCAAAAAGAAATAGCACATCTGTTGAGTATTCCCTTGATCGGAAACTATTAGGGCTACATTTTTGCAGTCCATCATTCTGAATTCACTTCATGCCTGCCTCCACCTCCAAAAAAAACATCGATTATTCTGGCCACGAAACCATTGAGGTAATTGGTGCGCGCGAACACAATCTCAAAAACATCAGCGTGGCCATTCCACGCAACCAGTTTACCGTTATCACCGGAATTAGCGGAAGCGGCAAATCTTCGCTGGCTTTTGATACCATCTATGCCGAAGGGCAACGCAGGTACATGGAAAGCTTCTCCGCTTACGCGCGTAGTTTTATTGGAAATCTCGAACGACCTGACGTAGACAAAATAAATGGGCTAAGTCCAGTGATTTCGATTGAGCAAAAGACCACCTCGCGCAACCCCCGTTCAACCGTTGGCACCGTTACCGAGATTTATGATTTCCTGCGCTTGCTCTTTGCCCGGGCAGGTGAGGCGTTCTCATACCTTACAGGAGATAAGATGGTGCGTCAATCTGAAGATCAAATTCTGGACACGATCATCAACAATTATTCGGGCAAAAAATTAACGCTGCTCGCCCCGGTAATAAAGGGACGTAAAGGGCACTATCGTGAACTGTTCGTGCAAATCCGGAAGCAAGGCTACTTGAAAGTTCGTGTGGATGGCACAGTGCAAGACATCGTGGCAAAAATGCAACTCGATCGATTCAAGATTCATGATATTGAAATTGTAATCGACCGAATCGTTCCCGATGTAAAAGAACGCCACCGCATCGGGCAGTCTGTGAACACTGCCTTGAAAGAAGGCAAAGGTGTGATGATGTTTCTGGACGAGAGTGGACAAATACATCACTTCTCGAAATTTTTGATGGATCCCAAAACAGGCTTGTCGTACGATGAGCCTGCCCCTAACAACTTTTCATTCAACTCGCCTTATGGAGCTTGCCTGGTTTGCACCGGACTAGGCGTAGTGGAAGAGATCACCGAAGATTCGATCATTCCAGATAAAAAGTTAAGTATAAGTCGCGGTGGGATTCTCCCGCTTGGCGAATACCGCGACATCTGGATTTTCAAAAAGGTGGAAGCTATTCTCAAACGCCATAAACTTACCTTAACCGCACCCATCAAAGACATCCCCAAAGAGGTGATGCACATTTTACTGCATGGCGATGATGTGCCAGTGGCCGTTCCTTCGGTGAAATATCCCGAAACCGAGTGGAATACAAAGTTTGAAGGCATCATCAGTTTTCTACAGAAATTAAAAGACGACAGTACCGAAAATTTAAAAAAATGGGTAGACGATTTTACCATCACCAAAATCTGTCCGGAGTGCCACGGGGCGCGACTGAAAAAGGAATCTCTGCATTTTTTAATTGACAATAAGAATATTGCCCAACTGGCCGAGCTGAATATTGATGCCCTTCAAAAATGGTTTATAGGGTTAGAAGATCGCCTTAATGAAAAGCAAAATATAATAGCTGCTGAAGTTTTAAAAGAGATTAGAAAACGAATTGGTTTTTTATTGGATGTTGGTTTGGATTATTTACACTTAAATCGGCCACTGCGCACGTTAAGTGGTGGCGAGGCACAACGCATTCGTCTTGCCACGCAAATTGGAACCCAATTGGTAGGCGTGCTTTATATTTTAGATGAGCCCAGTATCGGGCTTCATGCCCGCGATAATGTAAAATTGATCAAAGCACTAAAAGACTTGCGCGACCTCGGCAATTCGGTGATCGTAGTAGAACACGACAAAGAAATGATGCTCGAATGCGATTACCTGATCGATGTGGGGCCGGGTGCAGGCCGCCATGGCGGGCATATTGTAGGCGAAGGCAGTCCGAAGGAGTTTTTGAAAAACAAAAGCACCACGGCCAAATACCTTAACGGTGAAATTTCCATTAATTATTCTAAGCAAAGAAGAAAAGGAAGTGGTGAAAAGCTTTCCCTTCATGGAGCAACCGGAAATAACTTAAAAAATGTAACGCTCGATATTCCACTTGGCTCATTCTCATGCATCACAGGCGTATCCGGCAGTGGAAAATCCACATTAATTCACGAAACACTTTTCCCGATATTAAACCAGTATTTTTTCAATTCAAGAACAGAACCGCTTGCCTACAAAAAAATTGACGGGCTTAAGTTAATCGATAAAGTAATTGAGGTGGATCAATCGCCCATTGGAAGAACACCGAGATCCAATCCGGCTACCTACACGGGAGTGTTTACCGACATCCGCGATTTGTTTTCACAAATGCCAGAATCAAAAATACGGGGCTATAAAACCGGAAGATTTTCATTTAATGTGAAAGGCGGCCGCTGCGAAACCTGCGAGGGTGCGGGCCTTCGTTTGATCGAGATGGAATTCTTGCCTGATGTGTATGTCCCGTGCGAAACGTGCAAAGGCAAGCGCTACAACCGCGAAACGCTCGAAGTGCGCTTCAAAGGAAAATCCATCAGCGATGTGCTCGACATGACCGTGGAAGAGGCCGTTACCTTCTTTGAGAAGCAGCCAAAAATTTTGCGCAAAATCGAGACCCTCAATGAAGTGGGGTTGGGATACATTTCGCTCGGGCAACATGCCACTACTCTTTCTGGTGGTGAAGCACAACGGGTGAAACTGGCTACCGAACTCAGCAAACGTGACACGGGAAAAACGTTATACATTCTGGATGAACCCACCACCGGTTTGCATTTTCAAGACATCAGTCATTTGTTGGACGTATTGCAAAAGTTGGTGGACAAAGGAAACACTGTCTTGGTGATCGAACACAACATGGATGTGATCAAGTCTGCTGATTATATTGTAGATCTTGGTCCTGAAGGCGGGGCAGGCGGAGGACGCATAATTGCCACCGGCACACCGGAAGAGGTAGCAAAAAATCCTGCGGGTTATACCGGGAAGTTTTTGAAGATGGAATTATAGGTCTCAATTTTTAAAAACTGGTGCAAGAAAAATATTACGATTTGGGAAAATCAAAATATGAACCCTTTGCATGATTAAATTCAAAATCTCCTTTTCCAATTATAAATATTGTTGAAGGGAATGTTGAGCATTACCTCTTATTTGTGAATCCGTTTTTAGTTGATGACAAAATGTATTTAAGGCTTGCCCCAAGTCTTCCACAAGATCTTCGAGATTGAGAATTGTCTTAATTATTGGCTCCCGTTGTGAATTATAATTCTTGAGGTGTCCATTTGGATTCTTATGTGTTAAAATATAAGTCTCCCCCAAAGAGAAATTGTGGATTAATCTGTTCCTTAGATCATCACGTAGAGCCTTGCCGTTGTATTTAGGTAGATACTCTTTAACGAAGTACTGAAATTCATTTGAGCCAATATTTATTGAACCATATCGAAATGTTAAAATTTGCTCAATCAAACAAGAACACAAAATAAAAGCTGGTATCACCAATTCATGCTTCACGGTCTCAAGTAAGTCGGCATAGGCTATCTCTCTTAATGATTTTTCAATCTGTTGAAGTCCTGCATTATTGTGTTGATTTTGCTTTAACGCCTCTTTTAATTGGCCTCGAAACTCACTATCACTTGTATTTGAATTCCAAGTGACTATTGGATTGATTGGCTCAGGAGAAATCTTATTTTTTGACTTTTTATCCATACAAATAAGTGGTTTCCGATAATTAGATTCCAATGTTCCGGCTCATCATCTCCGCAAAACCGTGCTTCTACGAAAATACCGTCAAATCGATTACAATGCGGTTCGTCTTTGCCTGCATCGTTTTGGCATCGTCAATCCATTTGCTGAAGTATCGACAGAGGTAAAATTAGGAAAGCTATTCTATCTCCTTCTTTCTACCTGTGTTTTCATTGAGCAAGATCTGCTCATTGAGTTTGTCGGCAAACAACTGTTCTTTTAGGTTAAGCAGTTCAATTCCGTAGATCGTTCCATCGGCAGTCATGTCCACCACCAAATCTTCACTTATTTTTAGTGAAGTAACTTTTTCAGGTTTCTCTTTGAACTTGATGTAACCAATGTTGTACTTGATGTCATAATTCACTTGCATATCAAAAATATTTTACGAGTAAACTTATTACTACCCAATTCCCTTGTTCCTTTACGGCATAACACTCAATCTGCTTAACATAGTAGTGTTTACCTTCCTATAAATTATTAAAAATCGCAGCCTTTCTAAAACCTGTTCTCCCATATTTTGCAGGAAAAACCTCGCCCGTAATTACTGTATCTCGAATTTCATCCTCTGTTGCCCCTCTTTCAATGGCTCTATCTTTTGTATGAGGATGAATATCGATCATTTATTCAAAGATACCGTATTGAAAATTGAAAACAGAGGAGCAATTTCGTTTCTGATTATGGATACCACCACCAAAATAAGAAAATTCAAAGTCTTCTATTCTCCCTCATCATCTCCGCATAACCTTGCTTCTTCGAAAATGCAGTCAACGCCATTACAATGCGTTTCGTTTTGGTATGCATGGTTTTGGCATCGTCAATCCATTTGCTAAAATACCGTTGATGTGATCCCGGCAAGGTTTTAAAAAACTTCATTGCCTCGGGGTCTTCTTTGAGGCACTTCATAAAGTCGGCAGAGGGTTGGATCTGCCGCTGATCCAGTTCCATGGTTACGGCCAATGTATCGCCCTGCCGCTTGCCAATGGATTTTCGGATTTTTGCATTCACCGGCAAGATAAAACCGCCTTCGCCCATCGGCAGCAATGCAGTTTTTTCAAACGTAAATTGATCGAGCTTGCCTTTCACCCGATAGCCAACTTTTACGCCCGGGTTTAATTTCTGTGCCCGAACCGGGCTGATTTCTATGTACGTCCAGCCCGTCTTCTCGCCTTGTTTATCGAACTTTAAGAGGGTGGTAGAAAAGGTGATCATGATCCAAATTTACAAATTGAACCAAATCATCGTTGTCCGAACGCCTTTTTTAGGCTTCATTTGCATGGAAAACTTTAAACTAAATAATTCCGTTAAGGGATTACTTATTCAATTCGATTTATGGACGAGCCGAAAAACACAAAATATCAGATCAGTCTTCCCCTCATCTTATGCATTGGCCTGGCAGGCGGCCTGCTTATTGGCGCCAACCTCAATTCCAGATCCGCGCGCAAAAGCGACAGCGCTGAAATTGAGAAATTGCGAGAAGTGCTCTCGTTGGTACAAAACGAATACGTGGACAAGGGAAAAACCGATGTGGTGGTGGAAGATGCCATCGACCATATTCTTGGCAAGCTCGATCCACATTCGGCTTATATTCCTGCCAAAGAAAAAACTCAGGCCAACGAAGATTTGAAAGGGAACTTTGAAGGCATCGGAATTGAATTCAATATTTTTCATGACACCTTGGTGGTGGTGGCCGCCATCAGCGGTGGCCCTTCGGCTGCTGTGGGGCTTAGGCCGGGAGATAAAATCGTAAATGTAAATGGCAAATCAATCGCCAATGTGAAGCTTACCACCTCCGATGTTCAAAAATATTTGAAAGGACCAAAAGGCACAGAGGTAAAAATTGAAGTGGTCAGAAGGCATCAAAAATCGCCCATCAATTTCACCATTATCCGAGACCGAATCCCTCAAACCTCCGTGGACGCTTCCTATATGATCGATCGGGAGATCGGCTACATTAAAGTGAGCCGTTTCTCACAAACCACCTATGAAGAATTTAAGAAAGCACTGGATGAATTAAAGAAGGAGGGCATGAAAAAATTAGTGCTCGACCTCCAAGGAAACCCGGGCGGATATATGGATCAAGCGATTAGCGTGGCCGATGAATTTTTGCCAAAAGGTGAAAAAATTGTATTCACCAAAGGACAGGAAGCTAAATACGATGAGGATGCCATCGCCACCGACAAAGGTGATTTTGAAAGAGGTGACTTGATCGTGCTGGTCAATGAAGGAAGTGCTTCGGCCTCAGAGATCGTGAGTGGGGCCTTGCAAGATAACGACCGCGCTTTGATTGTTGGGCGCAGGTCGTATGGAAAGGGATTGGTGCAACGACCTTTCGATCTTAATGATGGCTCAGAAGTGCGGCTGACGATTTCGCGTTATTATACGCCCAGCGGTCGCTCCATTCAAAAGCCGTATGGCGATATGGATGCCTATGACAAAGACATTGTAAAACGCTACAAGCACGGTGAATTCTTCCATGCCGATAGTATTCATTTTAACGACTCGCTAAAGTACCATACCCTCAATGGCCGCACTGTTTATGGAGGCGGTGGCATTATGCCCGACTACTTTGTGCCATTGGATACTGCAAATTCGAGCAGGTATTTTAATGATCTATTTGCGGCCAACGCAGTTCGCGAATTTGCTTTCAATTACGCGGAAGAAAATAAATCAACTCTGGAAAAAATGGGATTCGAAAAATATCGCGAAAAATTCCAGGTAGATGACGCCCTCCTCTTCAAACTTGAAAAACTTGGGCAGAAAGAAGGCGTGAAACCACAGCCCAAAGATTTGGCCCGCAACAAAGCCGTATTCCAAGTGTACCTGAAAGCAGAAATTGCGCGAAGGATTTGGGGCAACCAAAGTTTTTATCCCATCTTCAATCAGGATAATGAAGTGCTTCAGCAGGCGGTGAAACTTTTTGATCACATCCCCGAGCTCAACCGAAGTAAGATGTAAAATGCTCCACAAAACCCAGGGTGTTGTTTTTCGATTTACCAATTACAGTGAATCTTCTATTATCGTCAACATCTTCACGGCTTCCTTTGGTTTACAGTCGTACATGGTTAATGGCGTTCGGAGCAAATCCGGAAAGAATAAAATAGCGCTTTATCAACCCTTGACACTTTTGGATTTGGTCGTTTATCATAGGGAGAACGCTTCCATCCTTCGGATCAAAGAAATAAAATGCCTTCATCCTTATCAATCCATTACTTCAGATTTTAGAAAATCAACAATTGCTTTGTTTCTCAATGAAGTTTTAAACAAGACAGTAAAAGACCAGAGCCACGCGCAGGATATTTGTGAATTTCTCATTCAATCCTTTACACATTTCGACTTGCAGCAAACCAATATTGAAAATTTTCATTTGATCTTTTTAATCCGGTTGAGCCAGCATCTTGGCTTTCGTCCGACAGAGCTTGCCGAATTGCTGGGAGGTAATTTTGCATTGGAGGCTGAGGAAGAAATTCTCGCCAAATTGCTTACCTCAAACTATTCCGATCTGCTTACCATGACCAACGTTCAACGGAGAAATATTTTGGATTTGCTGATTCGGTTTTATGTAACACATTCCGAAAATTTTGGCGAACTAAAATCACTGAGTGTAGTTAGGGAATTAATTCATTAATTCAATAAGATGGAAAAATTTATACTTCCTATTCAGATCCGTTGGTCTGACATTGATCAGAACCGGCATCTTCGACATTCCGCCTATTACGATTATGGTGCCACGGCACGGATTGCTTTATTTTCAGAAACTGGACTCACCAATTCAAAGCTGGAAGAACTTCATATCGGACCGATTCTCTTTCGTGAAGAGGCTCTTTTTAGAAGAGAAATAAAATTTGAAGATAAAATATCTATTGACACCGAACTTATAAAAGCATTGCCCGATTTCTCCCGCTGGAGCATCCGGCATCGTCTGTATAAAGAAGATCAGACTTTAGCCGCAACCCTTAATTTGGATGGTGCCTGGATCGACATTGTAAAAAGAAAACTAGCTACGCCTAATGAGTTTATTCAGAAAATATTTTCTGATTACCCTAAAGCAGATGGTTTTGAATGGGCTCTCAGCCCGACTTCGTTCCTCAGACACCCCTCTCCTCGGGGAGATTGACAGGGGTAAGGGGTAATATCCATTGCTCAATAATTCTAGGATAATGCTCATACTCTAGAGCATTTACTTTAGCTTGAATTGCCTCAGCGGAATCTTCCGGTGATAGTTGACAAGAAGTCTGAAATAAAATTTTCCCTTCATCGTATTTAGCATTCACTTCATGGATCGTAATACCGCTTTCCTTTTCGGCTTCCGCTTTCACCGCCTCATGCACTTTCATTCCGTACATTCCTTTCCCCCCAAATTTCGGCAATAACGAAGGATGAATGTTTATTATCCGGTCGGCAAAGGCATCGATTAGTTGGTTTGGGATAAGCAATAAAAATCCCGCTAATACCAGATGCGTTATTCCGAGTTCTTTTAATCTATTTAATACTTCGTCATTTTCGTGGAATTGTCTTTTATCAAAAGCAAAAGTTGGCACATTTAGTTTTTGTGCGCGATCCAATGCGAATGCGTGTGGATTATTACTCATAAGAATGGCGACTTCAATTCGGTCATTATCCCTGAAATACTTCATGATGGCCTCTGCATTTGTGCCATTGCCGGACGCAAAAATTGCAAGACGAAATTTTTTGTTCATTGCACAAAGCTAAACGAAAACCATACTTGCAATACCCAACAACATAATGACTTTACACCATTGACTCAAATTATAAAACTGTTTTTTTGTATCTGCCCGAACAAGGCGTATTAGCAGGAGTAAAAGAGGCAAGAAAAGTAAAGCAAAAAAGTAATATTTCGGCAATTGAACATACAACAAATTGATCTGTACCACACTCACAAAAAAAATCGCGAGCAAAGCATAAAGAAAGAATTTTGTTTTGGGAATGCCCCAGACGATGGGCAAGGTTTTGCAGCCAAAACTGTTGTCCCCTTTTAGATCTTCCATGTCTTTTACAATTTCGCGAACGAGGGTCATAGAAAACGCAAACAAAGCATAAATAGTGACCAACGGCTGGTGGACCGCATAAAGAATGTTTATCAAAAAGATGGAGAGACCCGTCAGCAGAGCTACCACAAAATTCCCTATGAAAGGCTGTCGCTTTAGATCGTTGGAATACCACCATAAAAGAAAAGCGGAGAAAAAATTGATCACACCGATTTTCCAATTCAACAACAAGCCGATGCCAACACCAATTATGGAAAGCAGTGAGTGGAAAAGCAATGCATACCGCCTCGCCACATCCTTGCCGATGACCACCCGCTCCGGTTTATTGATCAAGTCTATTTTAACATCATAATAATCATTGATAATGTATCCAGCAGCTGCAATGATAACTGTAGAGGTAGAAAGCCAAAACAATTTTATATCCCAAACATTTGAATAGGTGATAAGAAAGCCAGCAGCAAAATATTGAGCCAATGCAATAATTAGCAAATTCCAAAAACGAGTTAACCTTAAAATCCCAAAGAAGCTGAATTGCTGATTAGCCATTTGGCAAAGGTAAGCTGGATTCCCGATACTCTGCTCTGCCCTTGAGAATCCAGCATCAAGTATCCAGCATCCATTTTTAGAAGTGCATAGCCACCATCAACAAATAATTCCTGCCTGCCTGAGGATAATAATAGTTTTGACGAATTTCACTTGTACCGGCATAATAGCCATAGGTATATCCATTATTGGAATATTGTACATCAAAAATGTTATTCAATAGTAAGCTCAATACAAACTCACGCATCCAGGGCTGCTTCCACGTATAGCTGAAGCGAAGATTGTTGACAAAATACGGATTAATCACCCGGCTGCTATTGGAAGTATTGTCCAAATATTGCTGTCCAACATATTTCGTCAGTAATCCAAGTTCCAAGTTTCTAATTGGATTGTATAAAAACACAGAACCTGCGATGACATCGGGTGAAAACGAGATGTCTGAATTTTTATGCTGAATATCCAATTCAGTATTTTGATCGTAGTTTGCCCCGTAATTATAAAGTACCTCCGTAAAATTCCTGATTTTATTCTGGCTCAACGTGAGGTTAGCATTCCAGGCAAAATGTTGATTAAAGCGAATACCTCCGTCCAACTCAAGGCCACTCCGATAACTTGATGCTACGTTCGTGCGAATGGAGGCTCCGACATCATTTAGTTTTCCGGTGAGTACCAATTGGTTTTTGTAATCCATGAAGTAGTAGTCGATGTTGAAGGCGAAATTATTCTTCTTCATCCTCCAGCCAGTCTCCAAATCATGAAGGGTCTCAAAATGAGGTGTTTGCCCTGGAGCTGCTTGTACAAAATCGCTGCGAACGGGTTCGCGGTTTCCGACACTGTAAGAAGCGTACAACTGCTGATCCGTAGCAACCGCATAGGTTAGACCAACTTTTGGATTAAAAAAGTTATAGTGAACATCGAAATCCACATTGACCAGTTGGTCTTCGGTTCCTTTCGCTTTGTAATCCACTTTTCTGTATTGCAAGTCGACAAAACCATAAAATTTCTCAAAAAATTGATAGGTGTTTTTCCAGTATATATTGAAATCTTCCTTCTTGCCATTGTTAAAATAATAGCGATAAGAAGGTGGAATATTGACCGCGATCTGTGCCCAGGTGATTTCACCGTAATGATCTCCATCGTATCGGTTATAAGCACCACCAAGAATAGAATTCAGTTTATTTTTTTCATAATTCAACGACCAGGTAGTTCCGTAAAATCGGTTGTTGAGCCAAAGTCTTCGCACCAAATCTGTAGTTGATACTGTATCGTTTCCAACAATTGGATTTGGTAAAGAATAATTGGAAAAACTCTGGCCGTATTTGTATTCTTCATAATATCCCCGACCATAGGTGTAATGCAGCGCTGCGTTAAGCGTGAGATAATCCTTCACCTGATGAGAAACGTGGAGCTGGTAATTATCCAATGCGTAGTTATCCGTTTGGTTTGGATAGGTGTAGGCGTTGAACGTTCTGCTATTGCTATGAAGCAAATTATTCAGTTGTTGTTGGTTCCATCCTTCGGCTTGAGCCGTTACGCGCATTGCAGCCGTGTCGTTATTCAATCGCGACTGCGGATCACCCCACCAGGATTGATAGGTCTTTTCTGCACCACCAAAAACAATCGCTTTCACAATCGTTTTTTTGCCATAGTATCCGCCAGCCATATAATACGATTTGAGATTTGAAGACGCCCGATCAACATAACCGTCTGATCCAATCATTGACAAACGACCATCAAAGGCAAATTTGTTTTTCATTCCGGTACCAAAACCTACGGTGTGCCGGTGTGTCCCAAATGAACCAAAAGAGTTGATCACATCCGCATAAGGTTGGTCTTTCAAGGTATTGGTTTGCAAGTTGATTGAACCACCGAAGGCACCCGAGCCGTTGGTAGAAGTTCCTACTCCACGTTGTATTTGGATGTTCTGTGTAGAGGTCGCAATATCGGGCACATCCACCCAATAGACACCTTGCTCTTCGGCATCGTTTAGCACGATGCCATTGATGGTAACGTTAACGCGCGTGGCATCGCTTCCACGAATACGAATGCCGGTATAGCCAATACCCGTACCTGCGTCTGAAGTAGTAACCAAGGAAGGTGTCCAGTTCAATACGTACGGCATATCCTGGCCAAAATTTTGCTTTTGAATCACTGTTTTAGAGATGTTTGAAAAAGTAGTCGGGCTGTAGTCACTTGCGCGTGTGGCCACCACCGTAACGCCATCCGTGAGCTGGGTACTTTCTTCAAGGGAAAAGCCGATCCGTATGTCAGCGGTTACTTCCACTTCTTTTCTCACTTCCGTGTAGCCGAGAAACCGGGTTGTAACAACTTGTTTTCCGGTTTTCACATTTTTCAATTCAAAACGCCCCTGATCATCCGAGATAACACCTCGCCCTTGATTTTCCAGTTGCACAGTCGCTCCAACCATGGGCGACCCATTCTTTGAATCACTCACTACACCCGATAAAGTGTATTGTGCCTGAGCTGTTAGCCCAAGTAAACAGCTCAACGCTGTTACATAAAATTTTAACATTTTAAATTTTGCTTTAAACCTGCAGAGCACACAGGGGAATGTGGTGCGTAGTTTAACCGTTGCCTCCCTTCGGCCGCATTACCGGCATCAGGTTCTATGGGTATAATCTCAGCCCGCTGTTTTTAGGCACCCCTTCCTGGAATTTTTCCAAGACCGTACAAATGTAATTCAAAATTTAAGATTCAAAATTTAAAATTTACATTTGGGCATGTTTCAAACAAAAGTAAACGGCAAAAATTTCGAGATTGAAAAAAATGAAGAAGGCTTCACAATCAATGGCGAACCTTTTCAATGGGATTTCGTAAAAATTTCAGAAGGCTATTTTCACATTCTTCACAAGAACAAGAGCTATCGGGCTGAGGTAGTCAAAGCCGATCGCGCCACTAAGACTTTTCAGTTTAAAATCAACAACAAAATTCAAACCGTTGAATTGAAAGACAAATTTGATTTGCTCCTGGAAAAAATGGGAATGGCCAATGGTGCTTCGGCTAAAATCAATAACATCAAAGCACCTATGCCGGGACTGGTGATCGATTTGAAAGTAAAGACTGGTGATACCGTAAAAGCCGGTGATCCTTTACTTATTCTCGAAGCTATGAAGATGGAAAATATTTTAAAGTCGCCTGGAGATGGCACTATTAAAAACCTGAAAACTAAAAAAGGCGATACCGTTGACAAAGGGCAGGTGCTGATTGAGTTTTAGTTAAAGAAAGGCCGAATCGCTCGTTCAATAATCGCTTCACGTTCTTCCCAACTTCCTGTTACGCTTATGGAGAATATTTTTCTTTCGTTCAATTTTTTTTCAAAGAGCTTCGTCATTTCTTCCCTCTCATTATTAAGGTCGCGTAAGCCATCGGCCACCCACGGTACATCAATATCAAACAAAAAATAGAGGTCGTAGTGGATTTCCTTTTCAAGTTGAAGTAGAATATCTGGTACAACACCTAAATATTTTTTCGAATAGATTTGTGTAGTGATCAAATCCGTATCACAAAAAAGAAGCTTGTTCGCAGTTTTTGATTTTTCTTTTACCCGATCCGTTTGCGATTTTCCTATCCGAATGATATCATCCACCATAAAGTCATTGGAGGAAATTAATTCACGTGCTACTTCGGGCACAAATTCGGTTTCAAATTTTTTTGCAAAATGCTTTGCCATGGTGGATTTGCCAGTGCTTTCAGCGCCATAAAAGCAAATTTTCTTAACGAAATAGGGACGAACAACCTCAGGGATAAACTGCCAATAACGGAAAGGGTTTTCGCGAATGTTGGTCGCTGAAACTGGAAACTCTTTTCGTTCCGGATCAAAGGAGAAATGGGTTGCGCCAAGCTCTTTTGCAAAGGAGATTCCATATTCTTCTGACGAAAACAAAACTTCAATTGGCGGAAATCTCTTTTTAATAAACTCGGCCCAGATCCTTGTTCGATCCGCAAGTGGCAAAGACTCGATATCAAAATCATCTACACTTAGTTGAGCGTTGATCTTGGGTTCATTTATAAAGCAATCCTTGATCCAGTTAAAACGGAGTTGTCCATCGATAGTGTCCGTTGGTTTGTACGTCATGGAAACAATCAACTCATCGCATTGGGTCAATGCAAAGCGAATCAATGCAATGTGGCCGTTGTGAAGCGGCATGAATTTTCCGATTACCAATCCGCGTTTCACAATTGCAATTTTAGATTCGTTTTATATTCCTTGATCCAATTCCACAGCCCGAAAGCGGCTAGGAAACAAAAAACTAGGTATTCAATTCCCACGAATTTTATTCCCTTGGCAAAATACAAATATGTGGCAATGGTATCAGTTAAAATCCAAACGGCCCAACACTCGGCTTTCTTTTGTACCATCAAATAAGTAGCGCCAATACTCATCACCGTAACAAACGAATCCAAATAGGGAAACGCACTTGGTCTGCTGAAAACTGTCGGGAAAAATTCATTGAGGTTTTTGGCCAAGCTGCCAAAAACAAAAGTTCCTATTATACTTATTCCTCCAAAAATGATCAGCCATTGGGTCGTCATCCGGCTAACCTTCAATTCTCGTTTTTTATCTTCTTCTCCTAATTTTGGATTAGCCCAGCGCCACCAGCCCACAAGGTTGGTAATGAAAAAAAATACTTGCAAAAACATATCCGGATAGAGCTGTACCTGAAAAAATAAAAAGAAAAATAGTGTGACATTGATCAACCCGATGGGCCAGCTCCAGATGTTGGCACGAGCGGAAAGCCAAACGGCAATCGCTCCGGCTACTGTGCCAAAAAATTCGAGGTAACTCATGGAGTAACCGAGCGCTGTAAAGAAAATGTTATTGATGTCGAAGAATGTCATTAATGCCAAGATAGAAATAGAATCCAAAAGAGAATAGGTTTATTTCTAATTTTAGCTTTACAAGTTCTACTTAATGAAATACTATCCAACCTATCTACAATCATTCGGCATTTTTTTGATCTTGCTTTTGTGCAGCATCATCAGTGCCCTACTAGTGATGCCTTTTTTATCGCTCAAAAGCGGTGTTGGGCTTTCTTTAGTTTACACTCTTTCAATGGCAATGACAATTTTCGCAACAATGCGAAAGCAACAAGACTATTCATTTGGTCTAAAGAAAGTCCCTCTTGGTTACTCCTAATGGTATGCATTTCAAGTTATTGTATTGATTTTTTTTTATCCCTTAACAAGCCTCATCCCGCTTTCCGATTTCTATATAGAATTGATCAAGGACACTGTTCAGCACCCGATTTCATCTTTTATTACAATAGTCGTAGCCGCCCCTATTTTGGAGGAGCTATTGTTTCGTGATGTAATTTTAAAAAGGTTTGTTAAAAAACTACTCCGTTCCCAACGCGATTGTTTTTAGCGCTTTTTTCTTTGGCTTAGTTCACGGCAATTGGGCACAAGGCATTGGAGCATTTATACTCGGTCTGTTTATCGGCTGGGTTTATTGGAAAACGTAATCCGTGATACCAGGAATTATCATTCACCATTTTAATAATTCTATTGCCTTTCTGGGAATGATCTTATCAAAGGAAGAAAATCTCACAAAAAATCTTGCGGAGGAATTTGAAAATCAATGGGTGTATTGGCTAATCGTAATCGCAGCCGGATTGGTAGCTTCAGTTGGAATTTGGATCCTTCACGAAAAATACTTCAAGCGTAAAGAACTGGCTTAAAAGTTGGGAATGAAATCTCTTATGTCTAAAGGTTATCTCACATTTGATTTTCCAAAAAATAAGATGACTACCAAGCAAGGCTACTGCCTCATTTTTCCTTGTGCGCAGTGCTAACCTCTTCTACTTCTTTCTCGATCGTCCGCAATTTTTCTTCGCAGAATTTTATCAAGTCGTTGGCTTGTGTCACTTTCTCCGCCAGCGTGTCGAGTTGAATGCTCTCGCTTTCAATTTCTTCCACCAATTTCTCCAGTTTTGAATACGCAGTGTTATAGGTCAAGGTCTCTTTCATTTTTTATTTTTTTTGTCACGGTGCTGTAAATGGTTTCGTTTCTTAGCAAGATCTGTATGGATGATTTTTCGGTTATGTTTCGCGGGTCAATGATAATTTTGTTATTCATCGTTACGATAGCGAACCCTCTGTTCAGTATGGTAGAAGGGCTGGAGCTTTTCACTACTCTTTTCATTTCACTTAAACCCTCTCGCGCATTTTGAATTAGATTTTCCACAGCTTCATAAAACCTCTCCTCGAGATCAAGTATTTCAGTTTCAAAAGCAAAATTATTATCAATAATAAAGGTGGCGACTTTGGTTGGCGTTTTGTGCTGAAAGCACATAAGATCAATGATGCTTGTGTTTCGGTCATGGCCAATGCCGGTGAGGATGGGGATAGGAAAGGAAGCTGCATACTTTGAAAGTTCATAATCGTCAAACGGCTTAAAGTCCATTTGCGATCCGCCACCGCGGACAATCACCACCAAATCAAAATTTTCTTTTCTTTGCTCGATGCGTTTCAACTGTTGTAGAATAAGTGTCTGTGCATTGTCGCCTTGCACTTGCGTCAAAAACTCCTCAACTAAAAATTTATATTCGTGCTTATTGTTTTCTATCTCCTTTTTAAAATCCCTTTGCCCATCGGAGTTAGGGCCAGTAACTAAAGCGATTTTTTGAATCAAAGTAGGGAGGGACAAAGTGTTGTTGAAGGTCTTAAATTGACCGTCAACCAATTTTATGGTTGCCGCGTTTTCCTTTATCAGTCGTTCCAGTGTTTGTTGTCTTTCTATTTCAATCTTTCCCAACGTATAGGTAGTGTCTATTTCCAAAACCTCTAATTGAAGTCCATACCGATTATTGAAGCTGACACGAACTTTGCATGTCAGTTCCAGCCCACTGACAAAAGATTGTTTTGTGACTCGCTCGAATTCATCGATTTGAGGCAGCGCGTTAGACCAAAATACACCATTGATCTGCGCTTTGGTGATGTTGCCTTCTTTTTCAACGAAGGTTACAAACCGATAAGGTCGATTATAGTCTTGCGGTTTTACGTTGGTTATTTCTGCCGTAATCCAAAACACTTCGCCTGCAAATCGTTGTTGCAAGGTCTCATTGATTTGGTCAACTAATTCAGAAAGTCTTATTTTTTGCGGCATCCTCTTTTGACTAAATCAATTTATCACAACTTCACACAAACATTCTTTGCCTCGGTAAAAAACCGTAATGCCTCCCAACCGCCTTCACGACCCACGCCACTTTGTTTCATGCCTCCAAAAGGCGTTCGCAAGTCGCGGTGCAGCCAGCAATTCACCCAGATGATTCCGCTTTTCACTTGATGCGAAACACGATGTGCGCGTTTCAGGTTTTCCGTCCAGATGGTGGCGCTTAATCCATAAGGCGTGCTGTTGGCCAATTCAATAGCATGAGCCTCCGTTTCGAAGGGCATGATGGTTACCACCGGGCCAAAAATTTCTTCTTGATTCGTTCGACATTTTTCATCGAGGTCAACAATAACCGTTGGCTCCATGTAATAGCCGGATGAAAGATGGCCTTCCAGTTTTATTGGATTTCCTCCTGTCAAAATTTTCCCGCCTTCTTCTTTCGCCAGATTGACGTAGGATAAAACTTTATGAAGGTGGGCCTCAGAAACCAATGCTCCTAAATCCGTTAATTCATTTTGTGGATCACCTACTTTAAGTTCTTTGGTACGTTTCACAAATTCGGTAACGAACTTATCGAACAAACTTCGTTCAACTAAAATGCGCGAACCGCACAAACAAATTTCGCCTTGATTCGCAAACGAAGATAGAATGGACGTTTTGACAGCCTGTTCAAAATCACAATCCGCTAAAATGATATTGGGATTTTTGCCTCCCAGTTCCAGTGAGAGTTTCTTAAACATGGGTGCAGCCGTGGCCGCTATTTTTTTTCCGGTTACCGTGCCACCGGTAAATGAAATGACGGGAACTTGAGGATGCTCTACGATGGCCTGGCCTACTTTGCCGCCAAGCCCGTGAACAATATTTAAAACCCCCGGAGGTAATCCGGCCTCGATGCAGAGTTTTGAAAACAAAAATGCAGTCATAGGAGTAAGCTCTGAAGGCTTTGCCACCACGGTACAGCCTGCAGCCAATGCAGGGGCAATTTTCCAAGTGAATAAATACAGGGGCAGATTCCACGGGGAAATACAGCCAGCTACGCCTATCGGCATGCGTGTCGTGTAATTCACGGAATCCTCTTCATTCACATGAGCATCCGTGGCAAAATGCATCGCGGCCGTAGCGTAAAATCGGATGTTGGCAGAAGCGCGTGGAATATCCAATGAACGGGCGAGTTTCATCGGTTTGCCATTGTCAATACTTTCTGCCAAAGCTAATTTACTCAGGTCATGATCGATGAGATCAGCTACTTTCAGCAATATTTTCATTCGTTCTTCGGCTGGAAGTACCGACCAAAGAGGAAAGGCAACACTGGCTGCAGTGACCGCTTGATCTACATCCGATTCATCAGAATCCGGCACGAGGCTATAAATTTTCCCTTCAGCAGGATTGTAGTTGTCCAGGTATTTTCCTGAATGAGGTTCGATTAACTTACCGTTGATGTAGTTGAAAAATTTTTGCATCCTTAAAGCAAGCTAACAACATTGTTGTACTCTTCGTGCGATCCAATCCAAAACCAAACCATTGTCGCTTTGTTTTTCATTCCAAGAGCACGGTAATTTAAATCAATTCGAACTGAATAGATCGGCTCTATTGAATGCACTTTTTTAAAATTAAGTGACGGATGAGCTTGATCCAATTGCCATCTTTTATACGCAATCCTGGCCTTCTGTTGAATATTTAATGGCAACAAATCAAAACCCTTGCGAAACCGTTCAGTAGTAACCGACTTCAAAGTCATTAAAGTTCGAAGGGCTTTGTGGTTCCTTTTTTATATTCAACCAGCGCTTCTTCCGCTAACTTCGAAAGTTGATTTTGTGAGGTCGCAAAGGACTGATTCCACGCCAACTCATCGAGAATAATTTTGGCAACTGCCTTCTGATCTTTATTAGAAAGGTTCTCGGCTTTTTTTACTGCATTCTTCAATTCTGAAACCATATCACAAAATTAAACAACTTCCCTTAAATACTCCCCGTTCTTCCACCATCCACAGGCAAGCTCACGCCATTGATATAACCCGCTGCTGGTGAAGCCAGGAACGCAACAGCCGCAGCGACTTCACTTGCTTCCGCCATGCGACCAGCTGGGATTTCATTGATCATTTCTTGTCGAACCTCATCTTCCGATTTTCCTGTTTTTTGTGAGCGTTTTTGTATGATCTTTTCAATCCGTCCCGTCTTCGTGCTTCCGGGCAACACATTATTTACGGTAATCCCAAACGAAGCCAATTCCAACGAAAGTGTTTTTGCCCAACTGGCCATTGCCCCGCGAACAGTGTTGGAAACACCCAATCCTTTAATTGGAATTTTAACAGATGTGGAAATGATGTTGACAATCCTTCCGTACTTATTTTTTTTCATTCCGGGAATGCATGCTTGCACAAGAATCTGGCTGCAAATCAAATGGGCATTGATGGCACTCAAAAAATCTTCTGGCTTTGCATCGATCGCTTGACCTGCTGGCGGTCCCCCTGTGTTATTGACAAGAATATGGATTTCCCTTTCGGAAATAATTTTTTCAATAACGGTTTTTAATTGATTCGGAAAACCGAAATCCGCTACCGAGAAAGTATGCTTTTGCCCTTGTGAAGCGGAAAGTTCGTTCAACACTGATTTTAGTTTTGCTTCATCGCGCGCAAGCAATGTCACATTCGCCCCCAATGAAGCCAACTCCATTGCTGTGGCCTTACCGATGCCTTGAGTGCTGCCACAGACCAATGCGTTCTTACCTTTCAGGTCAAAATCCATAAAATAATTTTAGGCAAAGATAATGAACAGCAATCTACACTTAATTATTTTCGCCTATTAGGAACTTCCGTTGCTTAATAGTCCAAGGAAATTTGAAACAGATGAAATAAAGTGCCGCTAATAATAGGATGAATTGATTGGATAAAAACCTCAAATGTTAAATGACTACCCTTAATGAGTAAAGGAAAAGCCCTATTTGAACAAGGTCTTTTCAATACGATCGACTCTTTTTTCAATCTTGTTTGACTTATCAATTTTGTCTGTAAGCTTTTCGATTGCTTCTGCTAACTTCATGTTAGACAACCTCATCTCATGAAATTCGATGTTCGTCTTTTGTTGTGTCTTTTGAACATCTTTTACCGTTTTATTTAACTTATCCACTGTAGGGATAAGATCTGCCATAAGGTCGGTCAGTTGATCTACTTTATCTTCAAGTTTCATAGATGAAAAATTGGCAGGTTAAATATAGCTTAAATTTTTCTCTTTCCACCTTCCTGATTTCATATACCAAAACGACATGGAAAACATACCCGTCCAATAGACTAATTCACTTCCCCAACCCCAAGTAATCGGAAGATTCCATTTTTCTAATACCAGATAAGTATAAATTATATAGAAGACCAAGGTGATGATTTCGATAATCAAATTGACCATCGTATTTCCAGTTCCCGTAACGGCATTGAGCCATATCGTTGAAAAAGACATCATCAATAACGCCACTGAAATAATCCGTATCACGGGGATGGCTTCTGCAATGAATAATTCGTCTTGCCCAAAAAGCGAAAGAAAAACTCCTGGAGCAAGATTCAATGCGATGAGCAAGAGGGCACAACACGCCATACATAGTTTCACCACCCTGCGGATCAGTGGCAAAACTTCTTCCGGCTTTTGCTGGCCGATTAAGTTACTCACCATGGTAGTGGTGGTGGCTGCAAAAGCCCAAGAGAACACGCCAAAGAACCCCAAGATATTGCGCATAGTGTTAGAGATAGCCAATTCCCTTGCGCCATGATGTTCGATGAGAATATAAAAATATTCCCACGTGATAATGCTAAACGCGTACTGCAAAATCAAGGGCAAGGATTTATAAAAAATGATGCGGATGGTGTTAAAATTTATTTTCCAACTTTCAAATAAGGAAAAGGTTTGGTTCAGCCCGACAAAATGGATAACAATGAAAATAACCAGAAGCCCAGAGCCCTCTGCGATAATGGAAGCGTACGCAGCACCATTAAATCCCATCTTTGGAAACCCGAAATGTCCATAGATGAGCGCATAATCCAAAAAAATGTTGATTACAGTTTCAGCCAACGTGCCCCAGATCAATAATTTGGTTTGGTTGACCCCTACCAGCAAAGCATTGCGCATTACATACAAATAAAGTAGTGGCAGCCCCCAGATTCGAATCATGGTAAAGTCAATTACCTGTTTGTAAATTGTCGAATCATGTAGCGTAATGCGCAACACAAAAGGGGCGAGCAAGTAGGTAAGCAGTATTCCGAATATTGAAATGGCCATCGCCAGCCAAACACCATGAAAGAAAAGATGCCCGATTTCTTTTGGCTTATTTTCACCTGCTTTCCGTGCAATCAACGACTGCAAGCCGTTATTAAGGCCGTTGCCGATTACTGCAAAAATCAAATAATAAACCCCTGTAATCCCTGCGCTGGCCAACGCCTGCTGGCCAAGTCCTCCGAGAAAAATAGTGTTAGTAATGAAATTTATTTGAGGTACTAGAATGGCTAGCGAAATGGGCATGGCCATGGCCAGAATCTGTCGGTAACCAGTTTGAAGTCGTAAGTCCATGAGATCGGAACTTCAAAAGTAAAGAATATAAAAGTAGACACTCTTTTTTCCGGGAGCGTACTTCTTCGTAGCTAGACTCAAATCTATTTTGAAAAATACAATCTAAACGAGGTGTTTAAAAAGGAAATTTTAGGCAGCTTGCCATCTGAAACGTAATAAACCCGTAAAATGCAATTACGCTAAATAGGCCAAATTATTTTTAAATGGACATCTTCAATACCCCAGCACGGATAGTGATCACCTGCAATAAACGCCTATCGGCTATTTTAGAAAAGGAGGTTGCTGATTTAGGATTTAATGTTGAGAAGACTTTTGTGACTGGCGTGGAGCTACAAGGCACCGTTAAAGATTGCATTTTGCTAAACATGAATTTGCGATGCGCCAGTCAGGTACTCTATTCCTTAACTTCTTTTAAATGCGATGGCCCTGAAATACTTTACGAGAAATTGATCGCCTACGAGTGGGAAAAAATCATATCGCCTGACGGTTATTTTACCGTGACCAGTCACGCAGAGCACTTTACAATCAATAACGAAATGTTTGTGAATGTAAAAGTGAAAGATGCTATCGCTGATCGGTTTCGCAGAGAAGTGGGGCCTCGCCCGAACTCTGGTTCGGATTTAGACAAAGCGGTTTTCCATTTGTATTGGAAAGAGGAGCGTGCTGAAATTTTTCTCGACACATCAGGTGAAACGTTAGCCAAACATGGTTATCGCAAAATCCCCGGAAAAGCCCCAATGCTTGAAGCGCTGGCCAGTGCCACACTTATGGCCACAAAATGGGATCGTCAATCACCCTTTATAAATCCGATGTGCGGCTCGGCCACGGTGGCTATCGAAGCGGTAATGCTCGCCACCAACCGTAAGCCAGGGCTTTATCGAAAAAACTATTCGTTCATGCATGTGCTCGGCTTTGATGAAAAGTTCTATCAAATCGAAAGTGAAAAGCTAAGGAAGCAAATCATCGATGTGCCCGGACTAAAAGTAATCGCCAGTGATATTAATCAGGATGCCATTGATATTTCTAAAATCAATGCGGCTGCCGCTGGGGTGGAATCGTTTATTGAATTCCAGTTATGCGACTTTGAAGCAACCGAGATCCCTTCTTCGCCAGGTGTCGTTTTCATTAATCCCGAATATGGAGAGCGCATGGGCGATGTTGTTGAATTGGAAGAAACGTATGCCCGAATTGGGGATTTCCTTAAAAAGAAATGCCAAGGCTACCTTGGCTATATTTTTACCGGAAACATGGATTTAGCCAAGAAGGTTGGCCTTAAAGCTAACCGTAGGATTGAATTTTATTCAGCTAAGCTCGATTGTCGCTTATTAGAATATGAATTGTATGGCGGAAGCAGGCGACAAAATCCTAGGCCGGCAGTGGCAACGTAAACCAGAACGTTGAACCTACGCCCTCTACGCTATCAACCCATAACCGCCCTCCATTTTTATTAACAAAGTCGATGCACAGTTGAATTCCTAAACCAGTGCCCGCCTCATTTTCGGTACCCTTAGTCGAGAGCATTTCTCCTGAAAAAAGCCGGCTCATCATTTCTTTTGAAAGGCCAATGCCGTCATCTTTTACAAAATATTTTACTTGTTGATTCTCTACTTCGTTGCCCATGGCAATTACGCCTCCTGACTTAGAAAACTTTAATGCATTGGAGATTAAATTTCTTAGCACCAAGGCGATCATGTCAGCATCCGCCCAGACCGATAATTCGGTGACCCCACTGGTCACTCGAATCGCTTTCTCCTGAAATTGCTTTTCATATAATAATATTACTGAATCCGACAGCGCTTTTATATCGAATTGCTGAGGATTAGGGGTTACCTTTTTTAATTGTGTGCTGCTCCAAAACAGCAAGTTGTCTACCAGTTCTTTCGTCCTATTCGTATTCTTAGTAAGTGCTGTGATGTGTGTCCGAAACTCTTCCTCGCTAAGAAATCCTTTTTCTTCCAATTGAAGCAGGCCAGATAAAGAATTGAGTGGGCCGCGGAGGTCATGAGAAATAATGGAGAATAATTTGTCTTTGGTGTTATTGAGTCGGCTAAGTTCTTCCGTTTGTGCTTTTAATTCCTCGCCACGCTCGCTGATCTCTTTATTTTTCTTTTCAAGTTGTGCATTCACTGATTTTATTCTTTGGTTACTTCGGTTGAGGAGAAATGCAAAAGCAACGAATACAATTAGCCCTCCCACAGCAACCAGCGATTTTAACCGTTGCGATTTGATTGCTTTGTCTTTCAACTGGTTTTCCTTAGTCAGCAAATCAATTTTCGCGCCATTATATATATTTTCAAGTAGGGCAATTTGCTTGCTCCTCGCTTCATTGTACAAGGAATCATTCAAGGAAATGTATTTTTCAAAATAGGTGGAAGCGCTGGCAAAGTTCGAGTATTGTTGGTAGGCGGACGCCAGCACCTTATACGTGTTGGCAAGTTCATTGCGAAGCCAGAATTTTTTACATAAGGTTTCACTCGCTTTTAATAATTTAATAGCGCGTTCCGTTTTACCGCGGCCTAGATACAATTTACCCAGGCGGTGCATGGTAGAAACTTTTAGGCTGTAGCTTTTATTGCTGTCTGCTATCGCTATGGATTTTAGGTAATTCAATTCAGCCTCTTCCGGTTTATTTTCCTCAACATAAATATCACCAAGCGTTCGCCTTCCAAAGCCTTCAGAATAGCCCTTAGTTTCTGAAATGCCCGCCTCTGCATAGCGCTTTGCAGAATCAAGAACGTGGGTAAGGAAAAAAACGTAAGCGATGTTGTTAAAACTACGTCCAACAATGAATTTCTCATTCGCTCTTTTCGCCCACGTCAATGCCTTCTTAAAAGTTTGTAATGCTTTAGGGTAGTCTTTTTGCTCCACATAAATGGACGCTAGATTATTGAGGCCGTTCCCTATTTCTTTATCATCTCTTAAAGAATCTGAAATCGTAAGGGAATGAGTTGTATTCTCAAGCGCTGCAGGGAAGTCACCCTGTCGGTAGTATATCCAGCCTATGTTGGCCAGCGCACCGGCCAGTCCCTTTTTGTAATCAATAGCTTTCGCCAGCTCACGTGCCTTTACAGCCAAATCCATGGCCGCAACATTATCTCCTTCGCGAATCTGGATTATATATTTATTAAGAATATCAACTTTGATTGAATCATCCGGTCGCTTAAAAATGACCTCAAGACTATCGGGTAGTTTTCCACCCTGCTGGCCAAAACAAGGTATTTCTGCAACTGCAACGATCAATATAAGAGCAGTAAAAAAGAATCTATTGACCATGTTTAAAGCAAATTACCAATAAATGACCGAATTTGATAATAAAAAAAGGATGATGAATGAGCAAGTTCGGGTAAAGCCTTCGGAACAGAAGGGCATATCAGCACACCCTTGAACTGTTCAGTCTTCTAAAAGAATTTAAAAATATTTTTAATGGTATGCACGCATACCAAATATTTTTATACCTTCGTCATCGTTAGCAACTAACCGATGAAAAGAGAGGAAACCATAGACCATAATATTCGTATTGCATGGCATGGAATTTCCAGGATCTACAACCAACAAGCAGCAAAGTATGGTGGTTCTATGTCGATTGGCTTTGCGCTACTTAGTATTCATGGTGACGAAGGAACACCGACAACAAAAATTGGCCCGCTCATGGGATTGGAACCAAGAAGCCTTTCGCGCTTGTTGAAATCCATGGAGGAAAAAAAGTTGATTAAGCGCGTCTCGGATAAAAATGACAAGCGCACGGTGCGCATTATGCTGACCAACGAAGGGAAAAAGAGGAGAGAGCTTTCAAAGGAGATTGTGCTTCGTTTTAACGAGGCGGTTCGCGAAGAAATTCCCGAACAAAAATTAAAAGTGTTTTTTGAAGTCGTTCAGGGAATAAACCAATTAGTAGAAAAAAATAATATACTAAGAAGAGTCAACGTTTAAATTCATCATTGATCAACTCCACACTATGAATCGTACCATTCGCAAAGTAGCTGTATTAGGATCAGGCATCATGGGATCCCGGATCGCCTGCCATTTCGCCAACATTGGCTGTGAAGTTATGTTACTGGACATTGCTCCGAAAGAACTGACCGAGGACGAAAAGAAGAAAAGCTTGACGCTCGATCATCCGGCCGTAAAAAATCGGATCGTAAATGGCGCCTTCGAAGCGACACTAAAGGCCAACCCGGCTTCGTTGTTCAGTAAGAAATTTGCATCCCGCATCCAACTTGGAAATTTTACTGACGACATGCCCAAGATCAAAAACTACGACTGGACGATTGAAGTGGTGGTTGAAAATTTGGACATCAAAAAGAAAGTCTACGAGGAAGTTGAGAAATACAGAACACCCGGAACACTGATTACTTCCAATACCTCAGGCATTCCCATTCATTTAATGGCTGAAGGGAGAAGCGAAGATTTTCAAAAGCATTTTGCAGGCACCCACTTTTTTAATCCTCCACGTTACTTAAAGTTACTGGAAATTATTCCGACCGCCAAAACCGATCCTAGCGTTACTAAATTCTTAATGCATTTCGGTGATCTTTTCTTAGGAAAGACCACGGTGCTTTGTAAAGACACGCCCGCTTTCATTGGCAATCGCGTAGGCGTTTGGGGGTTAATGAAGGTAATTGACTCTATGAAAAAATTCGACCTCAATGTGGATGAGGTTGATAAACTTACTGGCCCGGTAATTGGCAGGCCAAAATCAGCTACCTTCAGAACTTCTGATGTAGTTGGCCTTGACACGCTGGTGAAAGTAGCCAACAACCTTTATACAGGATTGGTAAAAGACGAAGCACGCGAAATATTTAAATTGCCTGAAGTTGTTGAGAAACTCGATAAAAATAAATGGCTGGGGGACAAAACAGGACAGGGCTTTTACAAGAAAACAAAAAATGCAAAAGGAGAAACGGAAATTCTCACCCTCGACCTTAAAACATTAGAGTACAAACCCAAAGCCAAAGCGAAGTTTGCTACACTGGAAACAACAAAAACGATCGACAACCTTAAAGATCGTTTTAAAGTGTTGCTTGCGGGAAAAGATAAAGCCGGTGACTTCTATCGCGATTGTTTCTTTGGTCTTTTTCAATATGTATCGAACCGGATTCCCGAAATCAGTGATGAACTTTTCCGGATTGACGATGCCGTAAGTGGTGGGTTTGGCTGGGATATTGGTCCATTCGAAACTTGGGATGCCGTAGGCGTAGAGAAAAGTCTTCCCTTGATGGAAGCGGCTGGATATAAACCCGCGCAATGGGTATACGATATGGTTGCCTCGGGCAATAAATCATTTTATAAAAGCGAAGCCGGGTTAAAAAAATATTATGACATCCCTTCAAAATCTTATCAATCCATTCCGGGGAGAGAAAGCTTTGTGATCCTTGAAAACAAAAGTGAAAATGTGGTTTGGAAAAACCCCGGATCAAAGATTTACGACCTTGGCGATGGTGTACTCAACTTCGCATGGCATACCAAGAGCTACACATTGGGTAGTGAAGTAATCGAAGGGTTAAACAAAGCGATTGACCTGGCAGAAAAAGATTATCGAGGTTTAGTGATTGGCCATCAAGGTTCAGATTTTTCTTTAGGTGCCAACCTTGGTTTGGTTTTCATGTATGCCATCGAGCAAGAATATGACGAGATCGATTTCATGATTAAGCATTTTCAAAACTCGGTGATGCGGATTCGCTATTCATCGGTACCTGTTGTCGTGGCGCCTCAAAGCCGCACGTTAGGTGGTGGCTGCGAAATGACCATGCATGCGGATATTGCTATGGCCGCTGCTGAAACGTATATCGGCCTCGTTGAAGTAGGTGTTGGACTAATTCCCGGGGGTGGTGGAACAAAAGAATTTACCAAACGGGTAAGTGATGCCCTGCAAGAAGGCGATGTGGAGTTAAATGCCTTGCAAAATGCGTTCATGAATATCGCCACCGCAAAAGTGGCCACCTCTGCCGAGGAAGCGCGTGAAATCGGGATATTGAAAAAATTGGATCGCATAACCATGAACAAAGACCGTCAGCTTGCCGATGCCAAAGAAGCTGTGATCGAGTTGGCCGATGCTGGCTATACCATGATGCCTCAAGCCCGGAACATCAAAGTACAAGGTCGCACAGGCCAGGCATTGTTCCTTGCGGGATTGCAAGGTATGCAAATGGGTAGGTACATTTCTGAGCACGATGCCAAAGTTGCCAAATGGATAGCGAACGTAATGTGCGGTGGCGATTTGACTTCTCCACAAGAAGTGAGCGAACAATATTTATTGGATTTGGAACGCGAAGCTTTTTTATCGCTGACAGGAGAGAAAAAGACGTTGGAAAGGATTCAGGCGATATTGACAGGGGGAAAACCGTTGAGAAACTAGAAGTAGGCAGTGGCAGGATACAGTCGGCAGTAAATTAAGACTTCGATTGAACGAACAGTGCTAAATAAAATGAGTAATTTAAAAGGTCACAGGGATCTAATTGTTTACCAGAAAGCTTTTGCATTAGCGATGAAGATATTTCAGGTTACCAAGAAATTTCCAAAGGAAGAGAAGTATACATTGGTGGATCAAGTTTAGTGAGATGGAACAGGCGGCAGAAGAAGTAGGTCGAATGTTGAATAGCATGATTGAAAATCCAGAGAAATTTTTACCAAAAGAAAAAATTAAAGTCTAGTCGTAATATTACTGCCAACTAATTGAAATAAAACTTTAAAAGTAGCTCCAGACTGCTAACTGTCGTCTGCAGACTGCCAACTTAAAACAATTACAACGAAAACAACAAAACCATGGAAGCTTACATAGTCGCTGGATTTCGCACCGGAGTGGGAAAAGCAAAAAAAGGAGGTCTTCGTTTCACGCGGCCTGATGATTTGGCTGCCGATGTGATCAAGCATCTGGTAAAATCAATTCCGGGTTTGGAAAACAAAATGGTCGATGACCTGATTGTTGGCAATGCCGTGCCCGAGGCAGAACAAGGCATGCAGATGGGTAGAATGATTTCCTTGATTGCGCTTGGGCTGGACGTTCCCGGGATGATCGTCAATCGATATTGTGGTTCAGGTATTGAAACCATCGCGATCGCCAGTCAGCGGATACAAGCCGGACAAGCAGACATCATTATTGCGGGAGGAACAGAGTCCATGTCGCTAGTTCCTGTGATGGGATTTCGCACGGCCTTGAATTACACCATCGCGAAAGATAATCCAACCTACTACACCAGCATGGGCCTTACGGCCGAAGAGGTTTCCAAGCAATTCAAAATCACTCGCGAAGAACAAGATCAGTTCTCTTACGAATCGCACATGAAAGCGGCCGCTGCCTGGAAAGAAGGAAAATTCAAAGATGAAGTAGTGCCTATCACCGTGAAAGAAGTGTATGTGGATGAAAACATGAAAAAGAAAACCCGTGAGTACATCCACGACAAAGACGAGGGCATTCGCATCGACACCAGCGTGGAAGGGCTTTCAAAATTGAGACCTGTCTTTGCCGTTGGAGGAACAGTCACGGCTGGAAACTCTTCTCAAACTTCCGATGGTGCCGCTTTTGTGGCGGTGATGTCTGAGCGAATGGTGAAGCAGTTGAATTTAAAACCCATCGCACGTATGGTGAGTTATGCTACGGCTGGCGTTGACCCACGCATCATGGGCATCGGTCCGGTGGCGGCTATTCCTAAAGCTTTAAAAAATGCTAACCTAAAGTTGAACGACATTGATCTGATTGAACTGAACGAAGCCTTTGCTGCCCAATCATTGGCGGTGGTGAAAGAACTCGGCATCGACAGAAAAAAATTAAATGTGAACGGTGGCGCCATTGCCGTTGGCCATCCTCTCGGATCTACTGGCGCTAGGTTGTCCGTTCAGTTATTCAATGAATTAAGAAGGCAAAAGAAAAAATACGGAATGGTAACCGCTTGCGTAGGTGGAGGGCAAGGGGTAGCGGGGATTTATGAGTTATTGAATTAGCCTTAAGAGGCAAGTATCAAGACGTAAGACTGATGCACAATTTCAAAGAGCTAAAGGTATGGCAAATTTCAAGGCAACTGGTAAAAGAGATCTATAAATTGACGACACAATTTCCTGCTGAAGAGAAATATGGATTGATTTCTCAAATAAGAAGGTGTGTCGTTTCAATCCCAACAAACATTTCTGAAGGCTGCGGAAGAAATACGGATAAAGATTTTGCTCACTTTCTAAATATAAGTTTAGGTTCAGCTTATGAATTAGAAACACTTCTAACACTCAGTTTGGATCTAGAGCTTATCTCCGATAAGGAATCAGAACCAATTCAACTTAAAATTTCAGAGATTCAAAAAATGACTTTTGGCTTAATCAAGACGTTGCGCCAAGAGTCTTATTTCTAACGTCTTGCTACTTATGTCAATTAAATAATTATGAGTACTACAACACAAACCAAAAACGCAATCAAAGGTGGGGAATTTTTGATCCGCGAAACACAAGCGCACGAGATCTTCATTCCGGAAGAATTTAACGAAGAACAAAAAATGATCATGCAGCAATGCAAAGACTTTTTGGATAAAGAAGTTACACCACGGCTGGATGAAATTGATTCCATGAAAGATCCTAAACTCATGCCCAGCATTCTCACGAAAGCGGGAGAGTTGGGATTGTTGGGAACTTCCGTTCCGACTGAGCTAGGTGGCTTCGGTATGGACTTCAACACGACCATGCTGGTGGCCGAGGTGATTGGCGGTGGACACTCCGTAGCCGTTGGTCTCTCCGCACACACGGGCATTGGCACCTTGCCCATTTTATACTATGGCAACGAGGCCCAAAAGAAAAAATATGTTCCTAAGCTGGCTACGGGCGAATGGAAGGCGGCCTATTGTCTAACTGAGCCCGACTCCGGCTCGGATGCGAACTCAGGAAAAACTAAAGCCGTGCTGACGCCCGATGGAAAACACTACCTCATCACCGGACAGAAAATGTGGATCACCAACGGTGGCTTTGCGGATATCTATATCGTATTCGCCAAAATTGAACACGACAAAAACCTGAGTGCTTTCATCGTGGAAAAAACATTTGGTGGCATCACCATGAATGAAGAAGAGAAAAAGATGGGTATTAAAGGTTCCTCCACACGGCAGATCTTCTTTAACGACTGCAAAGTGCCCGTTGAAAATTTGTTGAGCGAACGCGAAAATGGATTTAAGATTGCGGTGAACATTTTAAACATCGGCCGAATAAAATTAGGGATCGCTGCAGTGGGCGGTTCAAAAGCCACCATCAGCCAGGCAATCAAGTATTCCAAAGAGCGCAAACAGTTTGGCACATCGATTTCAAATTTTGGCGCGATCAAACACAAAATTGCCGAAGCGGTAACAAAAATATTTGCTTCTGAGTCCGCGCACTACCGCGCCTCGCAAAACATCGATGACGCGTACAATGCTTTTATCGCCAGTGGAATGGATTCGGCTAAATCAAGGTTGAAAGCCTTAGAAGAATTTGCGATCGAATGTGCGATCTTGAAAGTGCACGGCTCTGAAGTGTTGGATTTCTCTGTAGACGAAGGCGTACAAATTTATGGCGGCATGGGCTTCTCTGCCGAAGGGCCAATGGATCGTGCTTATCGCGATGCGCGCATCAACCGGATTTTTGAAGGCACCAACGAAATCAATCGGCTCCTCACCATCGACATGCTGATGAAACGTGCGATGAAAGGATCCTTGGATCTGATGACGCCTGCCATGGCCGTGCAAAAAGACCTGATGGCTATCCCCGACTTTGGTGCCAGCGATGACACCGCCACTTTTGCCAAAGAGAAAAAAGCATTGGCGAACTTGAAGAAGGCAGGGTTGATGGTTTCGGGTGCTGCCGCGCAAAAATTCATGGCCAAACTATCCGATGAACAAGAAGTGCTGATGAGCCTTGCCGACATGCTCATCGAAATTTACGTGGCGGAATCAGCGCTGCTGCGTGTGGAGAAACTCATTGGCATCAAAGGCGAAAAAGCTTGTGAGATACAGAAAGAGATCGCGATGATTTACTTGCACGAAGCCATCGAGAAAGCAGCCTCTGCCGGAAAGCAAGCGATTTATGCTTTTGCCGAAGGCGATGAACTGCGCCTGATGCTGCTGGGCTTGAAACGCTTTACTAAAATCGATCCTTACAACTTGAAGGAAGCAAGAAGAAAGGTAGCCAACTACGCGATTGAAAAAGGGGCGTATCCATTCTAAGACGTTAGACGTAAGACTCAAGTATCAAGACGAAGCCCGGAAGAGATTCCGGGCTTTTTTTTACTTTTAACCTGTTATGAAGAAGATACTTCTTTGTTGCTCTCTATTACTAAATTGTCAACTCCGTAAAGTGGGTTTAAAGATTATAGGCAAGAAAAAATTGGAATTCCTATGATGCACAAACTTACTACGACACCCAAGGTATGACTGGAGTTGAATCCCCATGCGCCTTACTAGCATAGAGTGTCAATAATATTAGAGATTGATCCACGATAGCAAAGTGTCAAATTTGCGTTCCCTTTGCTATATTACACATAAACACTATGGCTTTACAGATGAAGAACTCGATTTCATCACAAACTACGATATAAAATACCGCATGGGTAAGGAACTGGAGGAGGAAGACTGATTCTTATGTTATCAGGGCCGCCAGCTTATGATTTTAATTGCCGTAAATCACTGATTTACTGTTTATTGCTTATGTAACGGTTATGTAACTGAAACACTATGGAGGAGAAGAAAAAGAAAGGCAAAGTAAAAAAAAAGCAACCAGCAAATCGGGCAGCCCGTTTCAACGAAATTCTTCTTTACACCACGCCCAATGGCAGCGTAAAAGTTGAAATCTATTTACAAAACGAAACCGTGTGGCTCACCCAACAAAAAATTGCCGATTTGTTTGGAGTGCAAAGACCTGCCGTTACCAAACACTTGAAAAATGTTTTTGAAACAGGGGAATTGAAAGAAGAAGTGGTTAGTTCCATTTTGGAACATACCACTCAGCACGGTGCGATAGAAGGAAAAACGCAGGAAACAAAAGTAAAATACTACAATCTGGATGCAATTATCTCGGTTGGCTATCGCGTAAACAGCAGGCAGGCAACCGCCTTTCGTATCTGGGCAACGGAACGATTAAAGGAATACATCATCAAAGGTTTTACTATGGATGATGAGCGCCTGAAAAATCCGAACAACATTTTCGGTAGAGATTATTTTGAAGAGCAGCTTGCCCGCATCCGCGACATCCGCAGCAGCGAGCGGAGGTTCTACCAAAAAATAACCGACATCTACTCGCAATGCAGTGCCGATTATAATGAAGAAACACTAAGCACTAAAGATTTTTTTGCCACGGTACAAAATAAATTACATTGGGCAATAACAGGGCGAACTGCAGCCGAACTAATCACGGCAAGAGTGGACAGCACAAAAGAAAACATGGGCTTAACTACCTGGAAGAATGCGCCTAAAGGAAGCATTCGGAAAACAGATGTGGGCATTGCAAAAAACTATCTGAACGAAAATGAATTAGATGGCTTGAACCGCATCGTAACCATGTACCTGGATTATGCCGAAAGTCAGGCGTTGAAAGGAGTGGTGATGAATATGAAAGATTGGATAGTAAAGCTAGATGCATTTTTGCAGTTCAATGAAACAGCTCTTCTAAAACATCAGGGGAAAGTATCACACGAAGTTGCTTTATCACTTGCCGAAGGTGAGTTTGAAAAATATCGCGTTGCGCAGGATAAAATAATGGAAAGCGATTTTGATAAAGCCGTAAAAAAATTGGAAGGAGCAAAACCGAAGAAAAAAGACAAATAGTGCCTGAAAAAGTAAAACAATTGTAGCGTGACAATAAAAGCACAAATAGGCAATGCCGAACTGCTGAAACTCAATAAAACAGCCTTTTTTTGCAGTCGTCAAATTCCAGCATCTACTGTATTAAAGTGCTATGATTGGGCAATTGCACAACGAGAAGTCGGTACGTGTGTTATTAGTGGTTTCCATAGCACAATAGAGAAAGATGTGCTGCACTACCTGTTAAAAGGAAAGCAGCCAATAATTGTAGTTCTTGCGCGGGGCTTAAAGCAGGAAATAGAACCTGTGTTTAAAAAACCCATAGATGAAGGTAGATTACTTATTGTTGCTCCATTTGGAGCTGATATAAAAAGGGTAACTAGCAAAACAGCACAGATAAGAAACATGATGATGGTTGAATTAGCGAATGAGATAACCGTTGGTTATGCAAGTAAAGATGGACAGCTAGAGAAATTGCTGAGTAACTCAAAGAAAGCGATACAATATATCGTTCAACAATGAATTAATACACAACTAAACCACCCACACTAAGTCATTGCCGTGATGTGGTCGGCAAATTTGATGTGGCTTTTTTTGATCTGGACATGGGGAATTGAAAAGAGATAGCTTTGAAAATTATTCTAAATTGAATTCAGAAAATGAAAAAAGCCATCTTTATTCTTCTATGCATAAGCTTTTGGAACTGCAACCGAAGAGCTGAAAAATCAAAACCGGAAGACGTTGACAGTTTAAACTCTGAATCGACAAAGAAAGATTCTGTAAAAACAGAAGAATTTGATTACCAAAACCTGGAGAGCTATTTGGTGCCAAACGAACTGGGCACTTCAAAATTTCAGTTGGTAAACGTTGACTGCTCCGTTTTAATTTATCCAAACGAAATGCAGATTGATGCGTTGAAAAAAGGAAATGAGGAAGATTTTTCTACCATTGCAGACGATGCCATGTTTTATCATTATGAAGCGTCCAAATATCTCGACTCTGCAGGGATTAAAACTATAAGCGCATCCGAAAAGGAGCTGATAAAATTTGTGGGCGAAAAGCAGACTTGGACGTTGAACATCAGGGCCGCCAACAGACCCGGCTGGAATATCATTTTCTTCAAAAGAAATAAGAGTCCTAAAATCTTTGGAAGCTTTGCTTTAATTAACGAGGAGATTAAAACCTATTTCGAAAAATAAGAGCCGCTGTCGTAATCCTGAAATGTTTCAATGAATAAAAAAGGAAATTAATCCTGTGGCGATTAACGTTCCTCCTGTGATTATTCCCGCATTGTGCTCCAACTTATGCCAGTTGAATTTATTGGCGCTGTGGTAAGCCACTTTCACCCAAGTCAACATACCGGCAATTGTTACGGTGAAATAAATTGCCGACAGAATAAAAGCCCAGGCGATACTTTCTGTGCCCGCGGCCAAAAAAAAAGCTTCAATTTCAAGGCAAGGTGAAAAAAACATCGCCAATGACAGACTAAAAATCATTTGTCGTTTAGAGTTTTGGTGCGGCTGATCAGCCACATGAAAATGCTTGTGCACGTGATGGCGATAAATGAAAATAAGCCCGATGGAAATAAGTACAACGGGAGCAAAAAATTTTGTGATCGTTTCAAACTTCCGCGAAAGCTCCCACCCAAAAAAAGCCAGCCCCCACCCGATGAGTAGTGTACTGGCCACGTGGGCAAGCCCGCTGATCAACGTAACATTCGTAATCTCGGCCAACGACCATTTTTCTTTCCGGCCAATAGCCAAAACCGGAAGCCAATGGTTGGGGATGATCGCATGAAGCAGACTTAGCAATAAACTTCCGGTGATCAGGGCAACCATTAATTATTTTTTTTCGATCAGCAAATTAGCCAATCCATTACACTTGAATGAAATTTATTCCGCAGCATTTTTCAGCACATTGAGTAGTTCAAAGGAGCCCTGCGTAACAACTTTATTTTGAAAATCATTCAGCAAGCTTTCATTTCCTTCAATTTCAACAAAACCACTGTCGGTTGCGCCTACTACAATTTCCTTCAATTCATAAACGTGCTTTGCCGCGTCTTTTTCAACAAAAATGTAATGCTTCCCTTCAAAATTCACGAGTGCGCTCAGCGGAAGCGCTAAGGCCGCATTCGATCCCGTTTCGATCAATGCGCTGAAATAGGTTCCTGGAATCATGGTCTGGTCTTCGCCAACAAAATGGCAATGTACGCGGACAGTTCGCTCTGGTGTAATTTCCTTTCCGATTAAAAATACATTTGCAAGCCGCTCTTTGGTTTCATTCGATAGCGTAATGTGCACTACCTGACCGACTTTTAATTTGGGAATATCCTTTTCAAAAACCTGAGCCTCACCATGCACGTGGTCGGTATCGACAATGCGAAACATAATGTCGGTGGGAGTTACATACATGCCAATATTCACGTTGACCTGAGAAACAAATCCCGTTATGGGCGAGATAATGTTGACCGTACTCTTTATTTCACCCGTCTCAATGTCGGTGGGATTGATGTTTACCAATTTTAATCGGGCTTTGAGTCCTTCCACTTTTGCCTTCGTGCCAAAATAATTTGACTTCGCCTGTTGAAGAGACTTTAAAGCATTTACATTTTCGTTGGCAAGATCGAGCTGGCGGTTATACTCTTGTTCTAAAAAGCCAAGTTGATTTTTGCTTTCCAAATAATCTTGTTGCAGTTGGATATAATTCGGGTGCTCCATCACCACAATCGTCTGTCCTTTATTTACATGCATGCCTTGAAGGAGTTCGGTAGATTTTACAAAGCCACCCAAGGGGGCTGAAATTGAAACCAGGTTTTGCGGAGGCACATCAAGCATTCCGTTGGCTTTAATGCTTCCGCTGATGTTTCTTTTCTTCAGGCTACCTAACGAAATCGCTATTGACTTGAATTGCTCATCGGTCAGCGAAACTTCATTCAATGCCTTTGGTATTGAAGTTGTTTCGTTTTCCGTGTCTTTAATTCTATTTCCAGAGCAAGAAAAAATTGCAAGTGCTGAACAGACGGTGAGAAATTTTATGTTTTGATTCATTTGAGTCGTTGATTAAATTTTTCCTAAAAGAAATTCAAGTTTGAGGACAGATTGATTGTATAGATTTATGGCTTGCAGGTAGTTTCCTTTAATTCCGAGTGAAATCTTTAGCGACTGCAAATATTCGATGTAGCCAATCTCACCGGCATGAAACGCTTTACGCGATTGAGTCAAAATTAACTCAGCATTTTTCAAAGCACTGGTTTCGTAGTAATTAAGCGAGGCCGCATTTTTTTTCAGTTCGAGAATAGCCTGTGCATAATTTCCGTCAAGGACGGTTTCATAATTCTGGGCGTTTTTTCGTGTGGCATCTTCTTGAAATGAAGCTGCCTTGGCGCGTGCTAAATTGGGTTTTATCCAAAGTGGAATAGCCAAGCCCAGCTCAAACCCAGTAAACTGTTTGTTCCTACCATAGAAAACATCGGTGTTATTTGTCTTTTGAAATCCCGTCAAGCTTTGAGTAAACGCACCGACCATCAAATCAGGCATTATTTTACTGCGCTCTACACGTTTAAACTGCCGACTGATGGCTACGTCTTGTTGAATTAATTTTAAAGACGGGTTATTTTTAATTTGCAATGAATCTAATTCAGGGGGTAATGGCCGTTTTTTTAATTTATCAGATGCCGTGACCAATTCTCCGCTTTTTAATAAAGCCTGCAATCGCGCCCCGGAAATTTCAATGTCAGCCAAATTGCGTTGCTGTTGATTTTGGATTTCCATTTTTTGAGTTTCAGCCGTTGTTTTCTCCAACAAATTGCTTTCACCGGTTTTGTATCGTAACGCAGAGGCATTGGCAAAATCATTGTACAAGCTGTCTTGGGTAAATAATAATACTTTTAGTGCTTCTTGGTAGAGCATTTCGTGGTAGATCGACTTCACATCATAGACCAGATTGTTTTGTTGCACGATTAAATTTTGCTTCGCCCCAGTTACTTGCTCTTGGCCCAATTTTACCTGGTTGACCATCGCTGACGGAAAGGGAATATTTTGTTGTAGCGTAAGGTTGTTATCCTGATACAAGGAGTTGTATTGGCCATGCATCCATACGGCTGATAGCTTACCGATGTCAGTGCCGGCTTTCTTCATCTCTTTGTAATAATCAATTTGGTATTCGGCTGATTTTATTCCGAGATTATTTTTCAGTGCAGTTTGTACCGCTTCTTCTAAACTTAAATTCTGGGAATAGGCAAACGAGGAAATTGTTAAAAATATTCCCAGAATTTTAAATTTTAATCCCGATAAGTTTCGGGATTGAATTTTGAATGAACTCATGTCTTTAAACATTTTGTGAGGATTTCACGATGGCTGTAATAATTTTTATTATTTCTTCGATATCGCTCAGGTAAGCTGAGTAATCCATCTTTACGAATTGACTTTTTTGAAGAAGACGCAGCCAGTATCTGGTTTCACGAGCTTCTTTTGAGGCGATGCTCATTTTCGAGATAAAATCTTTTCTTGATTGAGCAGCGGTTGCCTCTTCGGTATTGGCACCAATAGAGGTACCTGATCTAAGCAATTGTTTGGAAATCACATATTCCCTGTGATCAACAAGAATTGAATAAAGCGTAATCATTGATATCGCAAAATCAAATGACTTGTTAAGAATAATGTTTTCTTTCATTGTATGATCATTTAAAATTTAGAATTCAAAACTTAGAATTAGGCTTTTCAAAGTAAGTGTAAAGCACAGGCAGTACGATCAACGTAAGCAAGGTGGCAGAAATTAACCCGCCAATCACAACCGTTGCGAGTGGTCTTTGGACTTCTGCGCCTGAGGTTTGCGAAAGCGCCATTGGTAAAAAACCCAGCGAAGCGACTAAAGCGGTCATCAGCACTGGACGCAGCCGCGTTTGCGTTCCGGTTTTTACAACGTCAAATAGATTTAAATCTGAATTCTCTTTTCTTAGGCGATTAAATTCCGCTATCAAAACGATGCCGTTGAGTACAGCTACACCAAAGAGCGCGATAAATCCAACACCTGCAGAAATGCTGAACGGCATTCCACGTGCCCATAAAGCCACAACACCTCCGATGGCCGACAAAGGAATAGATGAAAAGATGAGAAGGCTTTCCTTAATGGAATGAAAAGTGAAATAGAGCAAAATGAAAATCAACAGCAACACCACCGGCACAGTAATTATCAGTCTTTTTTTTGCCTCTTCTAAATTTTTAAAAGAGCCACCATATTTTAAAAAGTATCCCGGATCCATTTTTAGCTGTTTATTGATTTTAACGTTCATTTCTTTTACAATGCTTTCTACATCTCTTCCACGCACGTTGAAACCTACCGCAATCCTTCGCTTGGCATCATCGCGTTGTATCTGATTGATACCAGATTGAAGCTCAATAGTGGCCAATTGTTCTAGGGGAATCTGTCTTCCATTGGATGCGGTGACGTACAACTCTTTGATGTCGTCTATACTTCTGCGATTTTGTTGATCCAATCGAACTACCAAATCGAATCGTCTTTCTTTCTCGTAAATCATTCCCGCGGATTCGCCCGCGAAACCACTTCGAAGCACCTGATTTACTTCTTCAATACTCAGCCCAAACATGGCTAATTTGTCGCGATTGAAAGTAACTACAATTTGAGGAAGGCCCCCAACGGGCTCTACATAAATATCCTCTGATCCTTTAACCGTGCTGGCAATTTTTCCGACCTTTTCTGCATAAGCGACAAGCAAATCCAAGTCTTCTCCATAAATTTTTATCACCACATCCTGGCGTGCACCCGTCATTAGTTCGTTGAACCGCATTTGAATGGGCTGTTGAAACCCAAACATCACGCCCGGCATTTCTTCATAAAGTTTTGCCGACATCTTATCAGCAAGTTCTTCTCGCGTGCTGCCACTTACCCACTCACCGCGATCTTTAAGAACGATAAGTAAGTCGGCATTTTCGATCGGCATTGGATCGGTAGGTATTTCAGAAGTACCGATTTTGCCAATGACTTTTTTTACCTCCGGAAAATTATCCATCAATACTTTTGCACTTCTTTGCGTGGTCTGTGTCATTTGTGTAAGCGAGCTGCCAGTAAGGATTTTGGTGTCCACGGCAAAATCGCCTTCATCCAACGTAGGTATGAACTCACCCCCCAATTGAAGGAATAATAAAAGACTTAACGCAAAAAGGAAAATCGATGACGCTACAATTGCTTTTCTGCGATGAAGGGCAAACGAGATGACAGGCTCATAAATCATGTGGAAGAAGGCAATGATTTTGTCAGAAATATTTTTTTTATGAACCGATTTCTTACTAAGAAAAAGCGAAGAGACCATGGGCACATAGGTTAATGATAAAAGCAGGGCGCCAAGAATTGCAAAAGCAACGGTCTGCGCCATGGGCTTAAACATTTTACCTTCAATGCCTACTAAAGTGAGGATGGGAATGTACACAATCAAAATAATGATTTGACCGAATGCTGCCGAGTTCATCATTTTCGAAGCGGAGAGTTTTACTTCTTCGTCCATTTCTATTTGCGTAAGTTTTTTAATGGAGTTTGAAGATGCCAAATGATGCAGCGTGGCTTCTACAATAATCACGGCTCCATCAACGATCAACCCAAAGTCAATTGCTCCCAAACTCATCAGGTTTCCGGAAACGCCAAAGAAATTCATTAAGCTAATCGCGAAAAGCATCGCTAACGGAATCACCGAAGCTACCACGAGACCAGCACGCAGATTGCCGAGCATCAATACCAAAACAAAAATGACAATCAACGCGCCTTCGGCAAGATTTTTAGTAACGGTGTAAATGGCATTGTTTACCAACTTGGTTCGGTCGAGATACGGTTCGATAACAATCCCTTCGGGTAATGTCTTTTTAATTTGTTCGATACGTTCTTTTACTTTTTCGATTACAAAAGATGAATTAGCACCTTTCAACATAAGCACAACCGCCCCTACTACTTCACCCTCATTGTTATAGGTAATTGCTCCGTAGCGTGTTGCATTTCCATAGCGTACCCGCGCCACATCTCGAATCAAAATTGGTAATCCATTCGGGTTGTTTCGAATGACAATCTTTTCGATGTCATCAAGGTTCTGCGCTAAACCTTCACTGCGAATAAAGAAGGCGTAAGGCTTCTGGTCAATGTAAGCCCCGCCTGTGTTCTGATTATTTTTTTGCAGCGCGGAGAAAATTTCGTTGATTCCCACATTCATACTACGAAGCTTATCGGGATTTACGGCTACTTCGTATTCTTTTAGTTTTCCACCCCAGCTGCCTACATCCGCCACTCCGGGGGTTCCCAGCAATTGCCTGCGCACAATCCAATCCTGAATCGTTCGTAATTCCATGGCATCGTATTTATTTTCATAACCCTTGGCAGGCCGGATGATATATTGATAAATTTCGCTTAGCCCTGTAGAAAGGGGACCAAGAATTGGCGTGCCTGTGCCGTTTGGGATCATCGACTTGGCGACAGAGAGCCGCTCGTTCACTTGCTGCCGTGCCCAGTACACATCGGTTTCATCGGTAAAAACGATCGTGACTACAGAAAGACCAAACCGGGAAAAAGAACGCATCTCTATGATATTCGGAATGGTGGCCATCGTTTGCTCCACCGGAAAAGTAACGAGTCGCTCGATTTCGTTTGCGGCCAACGAAGGTGAAACCGTGAGTACCTGCACCTGATTGTTGGTGATGTCAGGTACAGCATCAATGGGTAATTGGGTTAAGGAATATGAGCCCCAGGCAATGAGCGCAAGGGTGAGCATGCCAATAATTATTTTATTCCTTATGGAAAAGGAAATAATGCCATTCAACATGGTAGAATCTTAAAAAATTAAAAAAAGTGAAATTGGCTTGACCGTAATTGCCAAGCAAGAAAGGAGGTCAGCCAAGTTTAGGCGGCTGAAAGATTTTGCTAAGGGGGGAAGAGATGAAACGCGCTGAATAAAATGAAATGTGACTGACTTGGGAAATCAATTCTTTTTCTTGCAAGGCAATTTTGGGAAGTGGTAACGCTAAAACAGATGCGGTGAAAGAATGCGCGGGATCTTTGAATGGCAGCTTATTATCATTGGCATCGTGAGAAACATTAGTCTTGTAGTGCATCACCAAAAATTCCCAAAACGAAATGTCGCTCACCAATTTCTTGTGTTCCTGATAATGCTCGATGAGCACAGGAAGCCGCAATACTTCATGAAACTCTGTGTTGGAGTTGATGTATAAAATCAGGAGCGGTATGGCCAAAAGGTGTTTCAAGGATGCAAAGGTAAGAAAATAATAGGGGAAATGAAGATACTAATCTCGTCTAAACGCAGCGAATGGGTAACACTATATAAAAAATAAAGGATAGTGCTAAATTTAAACGCTTGCGATTATCTAGTATAGTCCGACATATTTTAAATTTTTAGTATTTTTAAAGCAATCGCTTTGTGTCAAACGGAAAAGATAGCGCGATAGCGCTTATCATCTGGCCTACTTTTCATGTACAAGACCGTTGTGTTTTGTAAGTAATTGAATCCTTCCCAAATGTCAAAAATTAGAATATTAGCAACGGAAGATGACCCCATTCACGAGGAAAAACTCCGAATGGTAATGGACTCGTTAAAATATGAACTAATTGATGTTATCGTTGATCCACATCAGGTTATTCCTATAATTCGTGCTACGAATCCAGATGTTTTGTTAATGGACATCGCTTTGAATAGTGACATTTCGGGAATTGATTTAGTTAATAAGATCAATGAATTATACGATATCCCAACTGTTTTTATAACCTCATTTCGAGATTCTGAAACCTTTAACCAAGCCAAAGAAACACAGCCTGCTGCTTACATTACTAAACCGTATAAGGCGGAAGAATTGGAGCGAAGCATAGAACTAGCTGTTTTTAGTAAGCAAAAAGAAAGAAAAAGCATAGTAAGCACTAAAAATGATAATAGTACAATGCATCTCTTCGTAAAAGATGGCATTTCACTTACTAAGGTGCTTCTCTCAGCTATCGGCTATATTGAAGCGTATGATAAGTATTGCTACATTCATACACAGCACAAAAAGTACATGGTAAAGGAAAGATTGAAAAATATAGCTGATCAACTCCCAGACCAACTTTTTTTGCAAGTACATCGCTCTTTTATCATAAACCTCGAGGCAATAGACGATATTCAACTGGCTCAAAGTAATCTATCGATTGGAGGGAAGAAAATTGGAATAGGGAAAACGTACAAGCAATCTTTACTTTCCAGAATTAGCACACTAGGGTAATTTTTTTTATATTGGTTTATAAATGGTTCTCTCCAATAGAATAAAACAAATAACTAGCCGATCTGATCTCCTTTTTTGGGTGGCTTCGGTAGGTAAAAATAAGATTTGTGAACTGACAAGGGTCTCCGGGTTTATTGTTGAAGACGACAATGAACACATCACTTTTTTTCTTCCTAAACAATTATTTGGCATCATTGAGCCCACACTGGCAGTTAAATCGAAAATCAGCTTTTTAATGGCCTCCATTCAAAACTTTGAGTCTTATCAGATAAAAGGAACATATAAAAGTCATCAACTGTGCAAGGAGGAATATATTGATTTCTATAGGTTGAAAGTCCTTAAAATCACAGATATACTAAGTGGTATGGGGATGAATGGAAATGGGATTTTTGGTTATTTACTTGAGCAACCCAGTATTGCGGTTACGATGCAATGTACGGATGTATACGAGCAGACACCAAAACCTGGAACAGGCGGTAAATTAATTGATTGAGGTTTTATGATGAACAAATTAACACAGGATATGCTTCCGGCCTTTCAAGGAGTTATTCCCCCAACGCTTGCTACTGTCTCAGATGATGGAATACCAAATGTGACGTATATTTCTCACGTCCATTACATTGATGAGGAGCACATTGCCTTATCACGCCAGTTTTTTAGCAAAACGTGGAAAAACATCAATGAGAATCCCCATTTTACGGTGGCCGTAACCTGCCCAGAAACTTTCACACTTTGGAAAATTAATGTAAGCTATCAGGAAGAGGAAAAGGAAGGCGGCTTGTTTGAAGAAATGGACATGATCATCACTGCGATCGCTTCTATGCAGGGCATGGAAGATACTTTCAAGTTACAGTCTGCTGTTATCTGCAAAGTTGAGTCAATTCAAACGCTAGTACTCAATGGAAAAATCAATTGAGTTTTTAGAGAAGGATCTCAAAGAAGAAAAGAGAAAGAACGTACTTTTAAAAAATGTTGCGGTAGAACTGGCAAACCTTTCTCCTTTGAAGAGAAAGCTTAATAATATCCTAGAGTTATTAGACAATAACTTCAATTTAAAGCACACCATTCTTTTATTTCCAGCAATGAATGATACCGTACTTCGGGTATTTGCCAGCCGTGGATTTGCCGATCCGGGAATTGGTGTAGAGATACCCTTTAATTATGGTGTGGTAGGCACTGTGGCCAGCAAAAAGAAAAAATTAAGAGTTTCCCGTTTATCACAATATCGAAGATATGCAAATGCCTTTCTCAAGAAGGATGAATCAATTACGCAAACCATCAAACTTCCTGGACTTCCTAATGCTGAAAGCCAGGTGGCCTTTCCTTTAATTGCAAATAATGAATTGGTAGCCGTTTTATCTTGTGAAAGTGAAAACATTATGTTTTTTCATCAAACAGATGAGGATTTATTGATGACGCTATCTAAGCAAATTGCGTTATCAATTCAAAACTCCATCATCTATGAGCAATTGGAAGAACGTGTAAAGCTTCGTACCAAAGAACTGGAAAACTTAAATAAAACAAAGGATCGACTATTTACTATTATTGGGCACGACCTCAGAAGTCCTGTTACCTCCCTGGAAGGGCTCGCTGAACTATTTGAATATTACAACTCGGAAGGGAAAAATGAGAAGTTAAAGGAACTAGGGCCAAGAATAAGTTTTGCAGCAAAGAACGTAAATCAATTGCTCGACAACCTATTGAATTGGTCGCTGGGTCAGCGAGATGGGCTTCGATGTGTGCCTCAAAATATAGAATTACACTCTTTAGTGGCAAAAGTTCATCTGCTTTTCAATGATTTTATTGCCTCTAAGAATATTCATTTTTCTCAATCTGTAGACGCCAAAGCATCCGTATTTGCTGATTACAATATGATTTTCAGTGTACTTAGAAATGTCATCAGCAATTCCATAAAGTTTACTCCCTCAGGCGGGCAGGTTGAAGTATCCACCAATGAAATTGAGGACAAAGTTCAAATCACAATCAAAGATACTGGCATTGGTATTAGTAAAGAAAAGATTGAAACGTTGTTTTCACTTCAGAAAAATAGAAGCACTCTGGGAACTGATCGTGAACGGGGATCAGGCTTAGGCCTGGTGCTTGTCAACGATTTCATGCGTCTCAATAAAGGAAGCATCCATATTGATAGTTCAAAGGCAGGGACCAGCGTCCAACTGCTACTTCCCACGCAATAATCATTTTTTCGCTCCCTTTTTTAAGCCATTCGCTCCCAGATCAGGGACGTTCATTCCTTTTTTTATCTTCTCATTCTTCATCTACGCATGTTTGACCTACGAAATCAAACTTAAATGAAGAAAAAATGAAAACCATATTAGTAACAGGAGCCACAGGAGCCCAGGGAGGAAGTGTAGCTCGCCATTTATTACAACAGGGAGATTTTAAGGTAAGATGCCTCACCCGAAACCCTGAATCGGATGCGGCCCTTGCACTCAAATCCAAAGGCGCTGAAGTGGCTAAAGGGGATTTATCCGACAAGGCAACACTTTCTGCGGCCATGCAAGAATGCTACGGGGTATTTGGTGTCACTAATTTTTGGGAACACTTCGATGGTGAATTACAACACGGAAAAAACCTGGTAGATGCGGTGGAGGCAGCAAACATTAAGCACTTTGTTTTCAGTACGCTTCCAAGTGCTGAAAAATTATCCAACGGAACTTTATCTGTTGCTCATTTTGAGACAAAAGCAGCCATGGAGGATTACAGTCGATCGAAAGACATACCAGCGACCTATGTCCATGCAGCGTTTTATTTTGAAAATTTTCTGTCGTACTTCCCTCCAACACAAATGGAAGATGGTACTTATGGATTTGGTTTTCCTCAGGGGAACACCCCATTGGCTACTTTGTCCATCGAAGATTTAGGTGGAATTGTAAACACCATTTTCAATAATCCATCGAAATACATCGGGCAACTTGTTGGTGCTGTTTCAGAGGATTTAGAACCTGCTAAATATGCTGAGATCATGACGAAGGTGCTCGGGAAAACCATCCAATACAATGACATTCCAAGAGAGGTCTTCGCTTCATTTGGATTCCCGGGCGCTGAGGAACTTGCCACCCAGTTTACCTGCAACCGATTACACATTTTAGAAAGAAAAGTAGACCGGAAAGCAAGCCATGAAATGTATCCTAACATAAAGGGATTTGAACAATGGCTCACGGAAAACAAGGAACAATTTGTTCCCTTCTTTCAAGAGCAAACATCAAAAGTTTAAAGCCCTTTTTTCATTGAATCACTTAAAATCAATTCATTAATTATTAAAAATAATAATAACATGGAAACACAAATAAACCCGTCTAAAATCATGCAAGTAGGCATGGGGTTTTGGGCATCAAAGACGCTACTTACAGCCGTTAACATGGGGC
>DAHVFH010000026.1 GCA_027317105.1 Cytophagales bacterium | reverse complement strand
GTGCAGATGGAGGAGATGGAGGCACAGGCGGAGATGGTGCAATTGTGCGACTCAGTTTAGATCCTAGTGCAATACACTTTCAAAATCTTATTACAATAGAAACAAATGCGGGTAGGGGTGGGAGAAATGGCCGAGGCGGCTATGGAGGGAAGCCAGGAAGAGAGGGACAAGGAGGCAGAGGGGGAAATGGAGGAAATAAGGGTATTGGAACTAACTGTAATAATTCTGTAGGCCCTAGTGGCTCAAATGGAAATTCAGGAAGACCCTCAAATGTTTTTGGTAGAAATGGAAATGATGGAAGCCAAGGATCTGCTGGAAGGCCAGGAAACATAAGTGCCCTGAGGCAATCTGTAAAACTTGAATGGTAGATTTTATCAACGAAACTTTATGCTCCGTTTTGCTTTCCTTTTATCTTCAATATTAATTACATCAAATTTTGGATGGACACAACCAACGGATCCAATCGAATATGCTAAGTGGGCTCTCCCAAAATTTAATAACGCAAAGAATAACATTCCTAACAGCTGTCCACTTACAAAAGATTTAATTACAAAAATGATTGATGTTTTTGAGTACACGATCAACAATAATACTAAGGGAGGATTTCCGTCTAGTCAGCTTTTAAGTCTAAATAATGAGGTTCAGAATGCTGCGAACAAAGTTGCACTTGAAAATCCCGATTGTATGAAAATTGCTAATTTATATATCGAGAATAATAACAACGACTCAAATAGTTTAACCAATTCAAATGAATCTGTATCCCTAAAATATGATAATAATTATTTTATGGGTAAATATTTACCTGAGGAAGATAATTCAAATACTATTTCTTCAAATCAAAGATCCTTGACGTCTGAAGAAGTTAAAGGGAAATACCTTTCGATAGATGATTCTGATGGCTCTGGAATCCCTGATTTTTATTATCCTCCTGATAGAGATGGGGCTAACAAAGCTTTAGATCAAAAAATTAAGTATGAGGTAAAGCAGTTATTTGACGAAGGCAACGAAAATAGAGATTGGGAAAAGTTTATTGGAAATTTATTTAAGGACTTTTTAAAAGCCTTTTCAGCTGGTTTCAAAGGTTTGGGCAGTGGATTAAAAAATATAATCCCTCAATCAGCGTATGTTAACTTAACGAATGCTGAGAGAGTTCTGAATGCATTAAGCACATTAGATGATGAACAAATTAAGTTAGAATTAAATCTCTATGTTGAAAACGCAGAATCAGTTGGAAACAGAGAGGCATTTAATCTATTAGTTAAAAAATTAGGCATCAGATAGGACCTGTATTTGATTTTGTCAATCTAAGTTAAATTGATATCATAATCTGCCATTATGAAACTAAATCTATTAGTTATCTTTTTGGCAACGCTATGCTTTAATGTATGGGCACAAGATGAAGACCCATTTGAAAATTACGACCCAGATTGCTCAACATTGTTTGATTCAGTACAGTCAAGTATGTTTTACCAACGCTTCACTAGCAAATATGGAATAAAAGATGGAGAAACAGTCGCTGACATTGGCGCGGCTAGTGGTTGGAAAACGATTCTTCAAATACTTCAAAAGAATTCAAAGAACACTTTCTATCTTGAAGACATCGACACGGCATGCCTTAACCAAAAAAACTTTAACAAAGTAATTAAATGGTATTCAGCGCTTAGCAGCGCTCCAGTAGACGATACTTTCCATTTTATTATAGGCGATGAAAAATCTACCCATTTACCCAAGAATACTTTTGATCGGGTTATCCTCGATTTGACCTACCACGAGCTAACCTATAAACAGAAAATGTTGGCTGATATAAATTCCATTCTAAAGGAGAAAGGGGTTTTGATAATCGCTGAAAACATAGCCCTGAAACCTGGCAAAAGAAGAAAAGATTGCGGCCACGAAATGCCTGTTGAAAAAGAATTGGTAAATGAGCTAATGCAAAATGGTTTTAAGTTGAAAACAGAAATTGAAAATACATACATACCAAAAAAAGCTTTTCTTTTTTGAGTTTGTAAAACTATGAGCACGGTACTTTTTCATTCAGCGGGAAAGTCTTTGCTCATATTTGCAGACTCCTTACACAAA
>DAHVFH010000015.1 GCA_027317105.1 Cytophagales bacterium | reverse complement strand
CACGAGCCAGTTGCGGATGAGCCATTTTGATTTTTGATAAAGAATCAGTCGTTTCCACGAAGTGAGGGCCGCTATTAAAAAATTTAACAATAAGGCTAGGTTGATCTGGCAAATAAAATCGCTAAACACTACATTGGAGGCCAGATTAGTATTGCCGAGTGTGAAAACAAGCAAGCGGAATATTAATGATATCAAGGTAGTGACTAGGCCGGTAGCAAAGACTTTCCAAATCAAGTCGGTAAAGTTGAGCGAATCGTCAAGTTCAATCCGAAGTTTATAATAATAATACAAGCTGATGATATAAGCGGCAAGCATTACCTGCGGTAGCCATATTGGCACATCCGGCTGTAGCCCTTGCAGGTTACTAAACAAAACCGTAATGTCAGAAAAAAGCAGTGTCAGCCAGGCTAGTATGGAGCCAAAAAGTGCGAGCCGAATTAGTGCTTTGCTTTTGATCATCTATTTTATCCAATCAAACCCAGTGTATCGCCTAAGTGCTTCTGGGATTTTAATGCCATCCTCCGTTTGATTATTTTCTAGTATCGCGGCTACAATCCGTGGTAACGCCAGCGCACTGCCGTTCAGGGTGTGCAACAATTGCGTTTTTCCTTCTTTGTTTTTGTAACGCAGTTTTAGACGGTTCGCTTGGAACGTCTCAAAATTGCTTACGGAGCTTACTTCAAGCCATCGCTGTTGAGCTGCCGAAAAAACTTCCATGTCGTAGGTCATGGCGGAGTTGAAACCCATATCGCCACCACAAAGCAAGAGTTTACGATAAGGCAATTCCAGTTTCTCAAGAAGACCTTGTACATGAAGGGCCATCTCCTCTAAAATTTTATACGAGTCTTCCGCTTTGGCGATCTGCACTACCTCCACTTTATCAAATTGATGAAGGCGGTTGAGTCCGCGTACATGGGCACCCCAACTTCCAGCCTCTCTCCGAAAGCACGGTGTATAACCGGCATTTTTTATAGGTAGAGTTTCTTCGGGCACGATCACATCGCGATACAAGTTGGTAATTGGAACTTCAGCGGTTGGTATTAAATAAAGTCCGTCTTCATTCACAAAATACATCTGCCCTTCCTTATCGGGAAGCTGTCCGGTTCCGTAGCCACTGGCTTCGTTTACCATGATCGGTGGTTGTATCTCTGTATAGCCCGCAAGTTCGGCTTCGGTCAAAAAGAAATTGATCAAGGCACGCTGAAGTTTAGCTCCCTTTCCCTTGTAGACCGGAAAACCTGCCCCCGTAATTTTTACGCCCAAATCAAAATCAATGATGTCATATTTCTTGATTAACTCCCAATGCGGTAAGGCCGCAGCATGCAATATGGGAACACTGCCGTGTTCATAAACAGTAGCATTGTCTTCAGCAGCCTTGCCGGCAGGTACATTTGGGTGTGGAACGTTAGGAATCTTATATAAAATTTCTTGCAACCGTTTCTCAAATTCGGCTAAACTCCCTTCCGATTTTTTGATGTGTTCTTTATCCAACGCAACTTGTCCTTTAAGTATATTAGCCTCATCGGCTTTCCCCCCTTTCATCAACTCGCCAATTTTCTTTGAGTCACTATTCGATTTAGCCTTTAAGTCATCGGCTTGCTTTTGAATTTCTCTCCGGTTTTTGTCGATCTCGATCGCCTCATTCACTAACAATTCAGCATCTTTAAAATGGCGTTTCTTCAACCCTTCGATTACCCTGTTTGTTTCTTCCCGCAATACTTGTACTTGTAGCATAACTTGATTTAAGTCGTCAAAAATAACCAATAATTTTTTCCTTATTGTTTGTTGGTAATCGAATTAGCCCTATTATTGCACAATCAATCGCGGCCAATCCAGGCCTTCAACGATATAGCCTTAAATATTTTGTACTTGATGTTAACGGTTCGCTAGTGTTTCTCTCTCTATTGATGTCCTTTTTTTATAGGTTTTAATATTATTTCCAACCAATATCTTTTTTGATGCACACCATTGATGATCTCAATCTAAAGCTCTTGTCGGAGCTAAAAGAAATTGCCGAAGGCTTGGCCGTAAAAAACGCCAAAAAATTAAACAAAGAAGAACTCGTTTATAAAATTCTGGACCAACAGGCAGTTGGCAGTGAAACCGGGCCAAAGACAGAGCCTGCAGAACGCAAAATGAGGCCACGAAAACGCGAAAATGTAGCGCCACCATTGGCAGCCGCTGCCTCCTTAGCCGCTAAAGAACTCTCCAGCGAAGAAATGCTCCAAAATTTGGATCAGGAAGTTTCTCCAAGTGTGCCCAGCTTTGACGAACCTACCGAAGTTCAAGCTCCACAAGCTTCAGATGGCCAACCACAACCGGAAATTCGTGAAGAACGCCCTGTTCAACATAGAACTCCTAATCCCAACCAAAACCAAAATTCAAACCCTCAGCCCAAACAAAACAACGTGCGGGATTTTGATGGTGTAGTTAGTAATGAAGGCGTTCTTGAAATTATGCAAGACGGCTACGGCTTCCTTCGTTCTTCCGATTATAACTACCTCGCCAGCCCCGATGATATTTATGTTTCCCCCTCGCAAATAAAATTATTTGGTTTAAAATTAGGAGACACGGTGAAAGGGCAAATTCGTCCGCCCAAAGAAGGCGAAAAATATTTTGCGCTGTTAAAAGTGGATAGCATCAACGGAAAAACTACGGAAGAAATTCGCGATCGGGTTGCTTTTGAGTATCTGACTCCATTGTTCCCCGAGCAAAAATTGAAACTGAGCACTACCCCTGATAACATGTCAACGCGTATTTTGGATTTATTCGCGCCTATTGGTAAAGGCCAGCGCGGAATGATCGTGGCTCAGCCAAAGACTGGAAAAACTGTTTTATTAAAAAATATTGCCAACGCCATCGCCCAAAACCATCCGGAAGTTTATTTGATCGTCCTTTTGATTGATGAACGCCCTGAAGAAGTTACAGACATGGCGCGCAGCGTGAATGCAGAAGTGATCGCTTCCACTTTTGACGAACAAGCCGATCGCCATGTAAAAGTAGCAAGCATCGTGTTAGAGAAAGCAAAACGCATGACAGAGTGCGGCCATGATGTCGTAATCCTCCTCGATTCCATCACGCGATTGGCAAGAGCTTACAACACGGTTGTGCCTTCATCAGGAAAAATATTGTCGGGTGGTGTGGACGCCAACGCCTTGCACAAACCAAAACGCTTCTTTGGAGCGGCTCGCAAAATTGAAAATGGTGGATCCCTTACGATTATCGCAACAGCGCTTATCGATACGGGATCAAAAATGGATGAGGTTATTTTTGAAGAATTTAAAGGTACGGGCAATATGGAGTTGCAATTGGATCGCAAGCTCTCCAACCGCAGGGTATATCCTTCCATTGATGTGCCTGCTTCCGGTACGAGACGTGAAGACTTGTTGATGAAAGAAGAAGAACTGCAACGGGTATGGATTTTGCGCAAGTTTATGGCCGATATGAATTCCATTGAGGCGATGGAGTTTTTACAATCAAAAATGAAAGGCACACGCAATAATGAAGAATTTTTGGTGTCGATGAACGGGTAACTAATTTTCGATTATCAATTTATAAATTAGCCAATGAGAGATCGTTGGCTAATTTTTTATATTGATATAGGCCGAATAAGCGCAAACAAATAGCCTACCTCACGCAACTCTTCTAACCCCTTTGCACAGACCGTTTGTTGGATATTTTGAAGTAGATTTTTTTAAAGACTTCATCAAAAACGTTACTAATTCGGATGCTTGGCGTATCGCTCAAAAAATTCGATCACGCGAAGCATGTGATCCATCATCCTTCCCGGATTTCCGCTTCGGGTGAGTTCATGGCCTTCTTTCGGGTAACGAATATATTCCACTGGCTTGTTCAAAATTTTCAAACTCTTATACAACATCTCTGATTGAATTACCCCAGTGCGCAAATCCTGATCGCCATGAATAATCAACAGCGGTGTGTTGATGTTGTTCACAAATGAATAAGGTGAGTTGGCATCCAATAATTTTTGTGTTCCCTTGTCCCACGGGTAGCCGCCAAAATGATCAGGCACCAATCGCCACGCGTTGCCTTCGCCCATAAAGGTGGTGAGGTCGTACACGCCACGTTGGGCGTTAGCTGCCTTGAACCGATTATCATGGCCGACAATCCAGGCCACCATGTAGCCAGCATAACTTCCACCTTCCACAAAAAGATCATCTTTGTCGATCCATGAATTGTTTTTCACGGCTTCATCGAGTGAAGCAAGTATATCGTTGGCCGGGCTCGTACCCCAATCTTTAAAGTTGGCGCGTTTGAATTTATCGCCATAGCCTCCGCTGCCGCGCGGGTTACAATAGACCAAACCATAACCCCAGCTGCTTTCTAGTTGATATTCATGCCACATCGAAAAAATTCCAGGACCCCACATCGCAGAGGGGCCACCATGGATGTTAAGGATTGTAGGATATTTTGTGCCTTCCTTTTTTCCTATTGGATCCATCACCCAATATTCAACTTTGGTGCCATCAGGTCGGGTCAACCAATATTCCTTTGGCATACTAATTTGTTTTTCACTTAGCCAACCTTCATTAAACTTGGTGATTTGTTTTTCAGTTTTTTCATTTAAAGCGTACGAATAAATTTCCCAAGGATTTTTTGTTTCCGTAAGTGCATACACCATGTGATTTCCCTTCAGATCAAAATCATTAATACTGCTGTCATTGCCTATGAGTTTGGATATGGTACCACCTTTTGCAGGAATGCTGTACAACGGAATATCTCCGTCAGTCTGTGCGGTAAAATAAACTGCTTTGGAATCTGCTGACCAAACCGAATGGCCGGCATCTCGATTCAATGCACTGGTTAAGAGAGCCGGTTTCTCTCCAGTTGCACTTACTGTTGCAATAATCGACTGCGAATAAAACCTTCCATTAGTTGTATTGGCATGAAATAAAATGGAAAGGCCATCGGGTGAGAAAGATGGATTACGACTGCTATAGCCATCCCAATGCAATAATTGCTTTTGCTGCCTTGAAGTGACATCGATAATCCAAATCTCCGAGTCACGCTCCCGATCAGGATGCAAGGTTGTCGCCCTTGAATCACATATGATATTCTTTCCATCGGGTGACCAGTCTGCATTGGTGAAACTTTGAAACCCTTCCGTAAGTTGAATCGTTTTATCCCCGCCCTCTGCATCGATTAAAAATAAATGCGAAAATTTTTCATCGGGTTGCAAATTCAATTCACCCTGAAGATTTTGCCGATTTAGCACGCGCGGATTACGCTCACTCGCATTTTTGGCAAGCCAGGCTCGTACATCTGCGAGTGAACCATCCGGGCTGTTTTTCACTTTTTTCTTTTCATGGGCTTTCATATTTTTGAAATTTGGTTCATCGCCCTGTGCTCGTTCAGGCCTTTCATAAATCCATGGGGTTTTGCCCTCGATTGAATAAATTGGGATGGAGGAAGAAAAAAGAATTTGTTTGCCATCGGGTGACCAACGGGGATTGCTGGCTCCGTGCTCTGCCTTGGTCAGCACGTGCGCTTCGCCTCCGATCAACGGCAAAAGCCAGATTTGTGATTTGTCTCCATCCGTTCGCGTAAAAGCTATTTGCTTACAATCAGGACTCCATTGGGGCTGGCCGTCATTCCGTTCACCAAAGGTGAGTTGAAGTGGTTCGTTTTTCCCTTCCAAATCAAGCAAGTACAACTGTTTTGTGTAATAATATTCGTTTTCATTTTTCACTGCCTTGCGCACTACCACGGTGATTGCTTTATGGCCATCGGGAGAGATTTGGATGTTGTTGGTCGTAACAATCTTCATCAGATCGGAGGCTACAATAGGGGATTTTGTTTGGGAACGGCCGACCAAAGCCAACATTACCAAGGTAAGCGTTTTGAGTAGTTTCATTGTCATGTTTATGAAATTCCAAATTGAGCGAAAACATATTCCAATCAAACATATTTATGATAAACGGAAGCTAAAATAAGGTTTCTCCTCTCCAAATTAAGAGCCATGAATGCCTTTCAAATAAATCAAATCATTCAAAATTCAAATCATTCGTATATTGACGGCAACCTAAATTGCCTTTCAATGAAAAAAATTCTTCTACCGCTGTTTTTGATATTCTTTGCCGCTGCCAGTGAAGCCCAAAACCTCGATAGCGTTTTCAAATATGTAAAATACAGGAACATCGGCCCCTTCCGGGGTGGGCGTTCGGTGTGCGCAACGGGTGTGGTGGGCGATCCCTTGACCTATTACATGGGCACCACGGGTGGTGGCTTGTGGAAGACCGAAGATGCCGGTGTGAGCTGGAACAATATTTCGGATGGCTATTTCAAAACCAGTTCGGTTGGTGCCGTTGCTGTTTCTGAAAGTGACCCCAACATTGTATACGTGGGCATGGGCGAACATGCGCCTCGGGGTGTAATGACTACCTATGGCGATGGTGTTTATAAATCTTATGACGGAGGAAAAACCTGGAAGAGCATGGGGTTGGAAAAAACCTTGCAGATCTCACGTATTGTTATTCATCCAAAAAACCCGGACTTTGTTTTGGTTGCTGCTCAAGGCGCAATCAATGGGCCTACGCAAGACCGAGGCATTTATAAATCGATTAACGGTGGCGTCACCTGGACTCGTGTATTGTTTGTGAACGACCTTACGGGATGTTCGGAACTCTCCATGGATATGAGCAACCCGAAAGTTCTTTATGCCGCGATGTGGTACCATCAGCGGCTTCCCTGGAAAGTAATCAGTGGTGGTCCGGGTAGTGGGCTATACAAATCAATAGATGGTGGAAACACTTGGGAAAGAATGGAAAACGGCTTGCCGAAAGAGATGGGTAAAATGGCTATTGCCGTTAGTCGGGCAAATCCGGATAAAGTGTTTGCGCTGATAGAAAGTGATACGCAAAAAGAGACCGGTGGCTTATTTGTTTCTGCCGATGCTGGAAAAAAATGGACGAAAGTAAGTGGCAACCATGAGCTTTTACAACGTGCATGGTATTACATCGAAGTATTTCCTGATACACAAGACGAAAATGTGGTTTATGTAATGAGTGCCCCTGCACTGCGATCCATTGATGGTGGCAAAACATGGGAGCATTTATCCGGCTGGCATGGCGATACACACAATCTGTGGATTAACCCAACTAATTCTAAAAACATGATCTTAGCTGACGATGGCGGAGCGAGCATTAGTTTTAATTCCGGAAAAAGCTGGTCGCTCATCAGCAACAATATGCCGACCGCTCAAATTTACCGAGTGAATGCCGATAACGTTTTCCCTTATCGGTTGTATGGCGGTCAACAAGACAACACTTCCGTGCGTATTGAAAATCTGGCGCTGGGCAGTCGGGGAATATCAGAACGCAACTGGCATCACTCTGCCGGTGGCGAAAGTGCTTTTCTTGCCTTCAATCCAGACGATCCAAAATTAGTGCTAGGAGGAAGCTATCTGGGCACCATCGATGCATTAGATGTAGCAGCCAATGCCAGCACCAACATTATGGCTGCGCCCATTCAATATTTAGGTCGCGCTTCGAAAGACATGAAGTATCGTTTCAATTGGAGCGCTCCCATTATTTGGTCAAAGCATGAACCCAATACGTTCTATCATGGCTCACAATTTTTGCTTCGCACACGCGACAATGGTGTAACGTGGGACGAGGCATCGCCTGATCTGACACGCAACGAAAAAGACAAGCAAGGCAAAGGCGGTGGTCCTTATACGGTAGAGGCAGTTGGCGCAGAAAACTACGGCACATTAACCTACATTTTGGAATCGCCTACTGAAAAAGGAGTGATCTGGACAGGCAGTGATGACGGCTACGTGCAACTAACACACGATGGAGGAAAAACTTGGGCCAACGTGACACCAAAAGGCTTGGCGGAATGCCTGATCAATTCCATTGAAGTCTCACCGCACGATGCTGCCACAGCGTACATTGCCACCACGAGATATAAATTCAACGACTTTACTCCCGCACTTTATAAAACAACCGACTACGGCAAGACCTGGATAAATATCAGTAGCGGCATTCCGACAGGTGCTTACACCCGCGTGATCCGCGAAGACGATACACGAAAAGGATTACTCTATGCCGGAACAGAAACAGGTATGTATATCAGTTGGAATGGCGGAACAACGTGGCAAGCCTTTCAATTGAATTTGCCGGTAACACCAATCACCGACCTGAAAATTCATCACGGTGATTTATTGGTCGCAACGATGGGTCGGGCATTTTGGATACTTGATGACCTTGACTTGTTACGCCAACGTTCTGGTTTAGAGGATAACTTAAAGATTTACAAACCGGACGATGCGATTATTGGAAACTGGGGGAGTGCGATGAACCGATCTTCCCTCGATGGTAAAGGCACCGACACGTTTCAGGGAATAAATCCGGCTAACGGAGTAGTTATTTATTACAATGTGCCAAAGCTGCCCGACTCCATTCATATAAAAATGGAAATACGCGATGCCGCAGGAAAACTTGTGCACGCGTTCTCTTCCAAAAAAGACGACTCGTTTAAAAAGTATGATGGCGGGCCTCAAGCCGAGCCCCTCCTTTCGAAAAAGAAAGGACTGAATCGCTTCGTTTGGGATATGCGCTATCCCACCATGAAAGGAGTTCCTGAAGTGTATATAGAAAGTAATTTTCATGGACATAAGGCTTCACCAGGCACGTATTCCATTAGTTTAAAGTACGGCAATGCAGAGAGCAAAACAGAGTGCAAGATTTTGCCCAACCCATTGTATCCAACTACACCAGAAACCTACGCTGAGTATGACAAATTTATGGTGGCGATGGAAGATACCTTGAACGATATGCACCATAAAGTAAACAATATTGAAAAAATGCGTCTGCAATTGGAGGCCGTCCTGAAAGATTTACCTGACGGTGATAAATACACGACACTGAAAAAAGCAGGAAAGGACTTGGTCAAAAAAATGAAAGCCTGGGATGATGACATGGTGCAACGAAAAGCCAAAGCGTATGACGATGTGGACAACTACGAAAATAAATTCACGGCCAATTATCTCTTTCTGATTAACCATACCGAAAGCGATATTCCTAAGGTGACCAAGCCCAATCACGATCGGCTGGCCGAACTCACCGTAGAATGGGTCGTGTTAAATAAACGCGCCCTGGAAATTATCAATAAAGATGTTCCGGGTTATACCAAGCAACTTTGGGATGCAGGAATTGGCGCGGTGCGAATGCCTCGGAAATAGGCTTATTCATTGATCATCCTGGATTGAAGTAATCTGGTTTTAAAACCTGATGTGGGTTTATAATGCGGTTGGCAAATACTAACTTTACCTTTTAGTAACTTAACCTCAATAATAGATCGCCCATATCATGTCACTTCAAAAAAGATTTAGCACCGAAGACCTTGATCGTATCAAAGCCGCTGTGCGCCAGGCTGAAAGTAAAATATCCGGTGAAATTGTTCCGGTATTTGTTGAGAAGAGCGAGGTTTATTCCGTGGCCAATTATCGGGCGGCCATTGTGGCAGGATCATTAGCCTTCGTGGCCATGATTTTTTTTGATCGGTATATGCCTTCGTTGGCCATTTACGATCCTTTACTCATCTTTCTTTCCGTGGTTTTAGTTGGGCTTGTAGGAGGCTTGGCTTCCAACTATGTCGATCTTATAAAAAGGATCTTTATCCCCCAACAGCACCTTGACCATGCCACCCGCCAACGGGCAGAGACCGCTTTCCTTCAAGAGGAAGTTTTTAATACCCGCCATCGGACTGGCATCATGATTTTCATCTCCTTTTTTGAACACGAAGTGATGGTCATTGCCGACCGCGGCATTACCAAGATGGTTGAACAAAAAGAGTGGGACAAATTGGTACAAGGAATCATTCAAAATATTCGCATGGGCAAAGTAGTGGAAGGAATTGAGGCGGCTATCCTTCGTTGCGGAGAGATTCTTTTGGAAAAAGGATTTTTGAAAACAGCCGATGACGTGAATGAGTTGAAAGATGATCTCAGAATCGAGTGAGTATCTAAGTTATAAACTACAACAACTCAATTTCAACAAATGATTTATTCTGAAAAAATTGACAAAAGACAAATTACAGTTGACAAAACTTTGTCAATTGACGGTTGTCAATTGTCTACTGCTAGATGCCTACTGCTTACTGCCTACTGCCTACTTTTCCTAATTCAACCATCTTTCGCACAGCGCGCTGTTCCTGAACACGGTGGTGTATGGGTCCATGACGAAGCCAATGTTTTATCCCCCGCTACAAAAGCACAATTAGAAGCTATACTAAAAGCTGAACGTGATTCCACTTCCAACCAGATTGCTGTCTTAATTGTCCCATCTCTTGAAGGTGAAGACATTGATGGATATGGCATTCGGGTGGTCGAGGCGTGGAAAATCGGCACCAAAAAAAATGATAACGGAGTGCTGTTGCTTGTGTCCATTCAAGATCGAAAGGTGCGCATTGAAGTGGGCCAGGGACTGGAAGGGGTGCTGACCGATGCGCTCTCCAGCCGTATTAACAGAAATGAAATCACCCCTCATTTTCGTCAAGGCGATTATGAAGGCGGGGTGAAGGCTGGGGTAGTCGCTATCATTCAAGCTATTCGCGGGGAATATGTGAATAATGAACCTCCAGCTCGTAAGCGTGGTGGACGATCACCCATAGCAACCATCATCATCGTCATTGTAATTCTGATTATTGCGTCAAGAAGACGCGGTGGAGGCGGGGGAATAGGCGGTTATTTAGCGGCCGGTGCGCTTATGGGTGGACTTGGTGGCGGTGGCCGCAGTTCGGATTCATGGGGCTCCGGTTCCGACTTTGGCGGTGGTGGAAGTTTTGGCGGTGGCGGATCGAGCGATTCTTGGTAACTCAAAAATTTTGAATGTTTTTTATGAAGTAAAATCTTTTATCATGATCTCTCATTCAAAATTTAAAATTCAAAATTTAAAATTCTGCCTCGTACTCCTTCTAAGCCTACTAGCTTCATTTTCGTTTGCCCAAAAAGCGGTACCCGAACTCTGGGGAATTCGTGTGCACGATGATGCCCATGTGCTTAAACAAGAAACAGTAGACCAGCTCGAAAAAGAATTAAAGACCTACGAAGATTCTACGTCCAATCAGATTGCCATTCTTATTATACCCTCCCTTGATGGCGATGTACTCGAAGAATATTCCTTGAAAGTGGCTGAAAAATGGAAGCTTGGTCAAAAAACAAAAGACAACGGTGTGCTTCTGCTCATTGCCGTTGACGATCATAAGATGCGCATTGAAGTAGGTCAAGGATTGGAAGGTGTACTCACCGATGCACAGAGCAGCCGCATTATACGAAATGAAATTGCCCCTGAATTTCGTAGAGGCGATTACGATACCGGAGTGAAAGCGGGTGTTGATGGCATGGTGAAAGCTATCGCTGGAGAATATGCATCTGGTGATGGCGATAGCAACGGCAACGATTTTCAAGACCTCAATCTCTTTCAGAAACTCCTCATTACACTAGGCGTGACGTTGTTCATCAGCATTTTTGCTTTCTTCGGCTTGATCGCCCCGGGCTGCGCGGGCTGGGGACTTTATGCTTTTCTTATGCCTTTCTATGCGCTCTTTCCCATGATGGCCTTCGATGAAAAAAATTGGTACATCCCACTCGGTATATATGCTGTTGCCTTTCCGCTTTTGAAAATCTGGTTAAGCAAAAAGGAGTGGGTCAAAAAGTTCGGCAAAAGCAGTGGAGGCTCATCATCGGGCTCAGGCTGGTCGAGCGGCTGGGGTGGCGGCTCTAGCTGGAGCAGTGGGGGTAGTAGTTTTTCTGGTGGTGGGGGAAGCTTTGGAGGCGGTGGGAGTAGTGGGGGATGGTAAATTGGAGGTCCGTTCTTCACCTCTTCCAATAAATCTAGAAAATGTTTGGTGGGTTTAATGGATTTTGTCAAATTTTGTCAAAATAAAATCGTTCAAAGAAAATGAGCAATTTCGGGCAAAGGATCAGAAAATTCCGAGAGGAGAAGCAACTTCCTTTGCGCACAGTAGCAGGGTATCTTGATATTGACCAGGCGATCCTTAGCAAAATTGAAAGAGGCCAGCGAAATGCTTCGCGGGTGCAGGTTGTTAAATTGGCCAAATATTTTAAAGCAAAAGAAGAGGAATTACTAGCCCTGTGGCTTTCGGACAAATTGATTTATGAAATGAAAGACGAGGAGGCAGCTTTGCAAGCACTCAAGTTGGCCGAAGAAGAAGTTTTGTACAGAAGACATCAAAAATTTGACCGCAAGTCAATTATAAAAACGATCAAAGATTATTTCACAAAGGATGGGCGCATATCCAAAGCGTGGTTGTTCGGTTCGTTTGCAAGAGAGGAAGATGATTTTAAAAGCGACATTGATCTGATGATTGAAGTGCCTCAAAAAGTGACGTTTTCGCTTTTCGACTTGGCGGATATTCAATTTCATTTGGAAAACCTGATTCCAATGAAAGTGGATGTGGTGATGAATGGCGCAGTAAAACCGCACATCATGGAGAGGATAAAGCCTGACTTAAAGATAATCTATGAGAGATAGCCGCATTTCCGGAAAAGAGCGGATCGATCATATCTTGCAGGCCATTGCCGATATTGAAACGTTTACCCGTGAGTCTACGAAAGAAATATTTCTAAAGGATTTGGTATTGATTAACGCAGTATTGTTTCAATTTGCGATTATTGGTGAAGCCATTATTTACATTGACAAAGACATATTTTCAAAATATGAATATCCGTGGCACAGGGTAAGAGGATTCAGAAATTTTATTTTGCATGAATATCATGCCATTGAGTTCAGGGTTGTGTGGGATGCCATCACCAACGACCTACCAAAACTGAAAGAAATGATGGAGATTGTTAAGAACAATGAATTTTAGAAAACACCTATGCCCACGCACTTCAAAGGGAAGACATTGTACAAAACCCCCAATTAGCAGTGAAGTATTATTGGCAGCAAAAAAATTGGTGAAAGATTCTCCTGACAAGGACTTTGAATTTCAAGTTGTGTTTGCAGATGAATGGCAAAACAAAATTAATGTTCTTCTTGAAAAATAACCAACTAAACTTTTCAATATTTGAATCATGAGCAAATTAGGCAGTAAGGAAAGACCTGCGATTGTTAAAGTGAAAACGGAGGAGCGAGCTGTTGAAATTTTAAGTTTCTGCAACAGCCGAGGCTGGCAAGTAATTGTCGGTATTGAACCTTTGGAAGAGGAAGACATTACGGATGTAGATAGGTTGATAAATCCGACCCGACCAATTATTTCAGAAAAGGTGGATCGAAACGCCCCTTGTCCATGTGGGAGTGGAAAAAAAGCAAAGAAGTGCTGTTACAATTAATAGTGCGGAGATCAGAATAATTCTTTTTTATTAGTTTTCATCCTTGGCATATTCCAATAAATGACAACTCCATGAATACCAATCTTTCGGTAGGCAAAGCAAACCACATCCTGTTTCTTGTTTTTTTTACAACTGTATTTTTGTTTGCTTGTCAGCAAGCCAAAGAACCTGTTGACAAGAAAATTAAGAGCCTTGATCCTGCAACGGCAGTCGTCATGGCGAAGGCGATAGAAGCAACTGTTACCCCAACATTAGCGGAAGGCCTCACGTTGCGCTTGTGGGGTGCCGATTCTCTTGTAGCCGATCCTGTTTCAATTGATATTGATGACGATGGCAAATTGTATTACACGCGCACCATCCGACAAAAAAATTCTGAGTTTGATATTCGCGGTCATCAGGATTGGGAAATCGAATCGATCCAACTTCAGACTATCGAAGATAAACGGAATTTTCTTCATCGAATTCTGTCACCCGAAAACAGTAAGAAAAATGAATGGTTGGCTGACCTCAATAAAGATGGCTCACACGATTGGAGAGATTTAACTATAGAGAAAGAACAAGTCTACCGATTGGAAGATACTAACGGTGATGGCGTGGCCGACCAATCGCAATTAATTATGGAAGACTTCCACGAGGAAGTAACGGACGCGATGGGAGGAATTTTAAAACATGGCGATGATCTGTTTGTGGACATCGGGCCGGACATGTGGCGGCTGAAAGACACCAATGGTGATGGCCTGATCGATGAGAAGACTTCCATCTCCCATGGCTATGGAATTCACATCGGCTTTAGCGGACACGGCATGTCAGGGATCGAAGTTGGGCCTGAAGGAAAAATTTATTGGCAGATTGGCGATATTGGTTTTAATGGCACCAGTCCTGATGGAAAAAAATGGGAACATCCCAACAATGGTGTGATTGTTCGCGCCAACCCCGATGGTAGCGACTTTGAAGTGTTTGCCTATGGCAACCGGAACACGCATGAATTTGTATTTGACGAATACGGCAATTTGATAAGCGAAGACAACGATGGCGACCATGCCGGTGAAAGCGAAAGGATTGTGTATGTTGTCAATGGAGCTGATATTGGATGGCGCACCAATTGGCAATTTGGAAAATACAGAGACCCGGATAACAATTCGTATAAAGTCTGGATGGACGAAAACCTATACATACCACGATTCAAAGGGCAAGCCGCTTACATTACCCCCACGATCAAAAATTTTGTGAACGGGCCGACTGGAATGTTGTACAACCCCGGAACAGCTTTGGGGCCAGCTTGGAAGAATAAGTTTTTTGTGGTCGAGTTTGTGGGCAACCCGTCCAAGTCCGGCATTCATTCCTTTTCGTTGTTACCCAAAGGTGCCTCTTTTGAGTTTGGGGAAAGCAAAATGATTTTAAGTGGAGTCCTTGCCACTGGCATCGACTTTGGTCCGGATGGAGCGTTGTACCTGGCGGATTGGATTGAAGGATGGGGTACGAAAGATTACGGCCGTGTATGGAAACTTGATGTGGCAGAAGGCATCTCCGATGAGCGCAAGCAAACCCAAAAGCTGTTAAGCGATGATCTTAAAAAATATACCGAAAATCAATTGAGCGAACTGCTGAAGAACACTGACATGCGCGTGCGGCAAAAGACGCAGTTTGAATTGGCCACACGCGGAGAAAAAGGTCTTGCTGTTTTTCAACAGAACATTGTGCAAAAAGAATACCAGTTGGCACGGGTGAACGCTATCTGGGGCATTAGCCAGTTTGCGCGCAAAGAATTAAGGCACGCAGCCTTGTTGATACCGCTCTTAAAAGATAACGATCCTGAAATCCGGGCACAGGCTGCAAAATGGATCGGTGACGTTCGGTATGAAGAAGCGGGTGACGACTTGATTCCGCTCTTGAAAGATGAATACAGTCGGGCGCGGTTCTTTGCTGCCGAAGCACTGGGAAGAATACGTTACGAGCCAGCGATTGATTCAATCATAGAATTACTTCGGTCAAATAATGACGAAGATGGATACCTCCGCCATGCAGGAAGTCTCGCTTTAGCGCGGATTGGAAAAGCAGAACCGCTGATTGCGTTGTTCAACGATCCTTCCCGTGCTGTGAGGATTGCCGCAGTTGTTGCGCTCAGGCGAATGAGCGATAAAGGTATTGCCAAATTCTTAAAAGATAAGGATGAATACATTGTGACCGAAGCAGCACGAGGAATTAATGATGATCTTTCAATCGTAGCTGCCCTTCCGGCATTGGGCGAGGTATTAAATAATTATCGCTTTACGAACGAAGCTTTAGTACGAAGAGCGATCAATGCCAATTTGCGGGTTGGTAGTGAGAAGTCGATGCAAAACCTTATTGATTATGCCATGCAAAAAGGAAGTCCGGTGGCGATGCGTGCTGAAGCTATCGCAGCGTTGAGCACGTGGGCGAAGCCTTCCGTACTCGATCGGGTGGATGGACGTTATCGGGGAGTCATTACGAGAGATCCTGCGATCTTGAAAAACAAAACGGAAGAAGTATTTATTCGATTAACCGATAGCAAAGATTTTCTAATCCGATTAAGTGCAGTAAAAGCCATAAGAAAATTGAAAATGGATAAAGCTTCGCAAGACCTTTTCGCGCTTTTAAAAAATGATCCAAAGGCTGAAATAAGAACAGAAAGCCTAAAAGCACTTGCTGAACTTAACAATAAACAAATTGGCGATGCCATCACCCAAGCATTGTCGGATAAAGAGAAGAGCGTACGAGTGGCCGGATTAGACCTTCTGGGCAAAATGGACATCTCAAAAGACCTGATGATAAAGTTACTAAACGAGGTCATCGATAAACGCACGATCGAAGAGCGGCAAGCAGCCATTCTTACCCTGGGAAAATTACCCTTGGCTAATTCACAATCCACGTTCGAACAATTGTTGGCGAAAATGGAAAATGGAAAACTTCCCCGCGAATTATATCTTGAGTTAGCGGAAGCCATTGACAGTACTCGGTCATCGCAATTAATTGCTAGGTACAAAACAATCAACAAAAAAAGTTCACCCGACTCGTTGAAAGCGGCCTATGAAGGAAGTCTTTTAGGCGGTGATCCTAACCAAGGAGCCCATATCTTCTATGAAAATCAGACGGTGCAGTGTGTTCGTTGCCATTCGCTTGGCGATTATGGTGGCACGGCCGGGCCTCGATTAAATGGAGTTGCAAAAAGACTTTCACGCGAGCAATTACTTCAGGCTTTAATTGATCCAAGTGCGCGCATTGCACCTGGTTTTGGAACCGTTTCGCTGGAGTTAAAAGATGGAAGGAAGATCAATGGAATCCTACAACGGGAAATGCCAAAAGGTCTCGTGGTAAAAATCGGAAACAAACCGGACACATTAATTGCAAACGAAGCTATTTCCAAACGAACGAATGGACTTTCGAGCATGCCACCCATGCGATTTCTGCTCACAAAAAAAGAAATTCGCGATGTCGTAAGTTTTCTTTCAACATTAAAAGAAGAATAGTGCTTTCATTGTTAAATCCTAAATAAACTCATTAGGCAAACATCTTCCCGCTCCTTATTTTTGGGCTCTCAAAAATGAATCTTACAAAATTTGTTAAATCTAAAATCCAGCCATGAAGCGCGATAAAGTCATCTTCGACCTGATTGAAAAAGAAAAACAACGCCAGGAGCACGGCATCGAGCTGATCGCCTCCGAAAACTTCACTTCTCCCCAGGTGATGAAGGCGCAAGGCTCCGTGCTCACCAACAAATATGCTGAGGGCCTTCCCGGCAAACGGTACTATGGCGGCTGTGAGGTGGTGGATGAAGTGGAACAACTGGCCATTGACAGGATTAAAGAATTGTTTGGGGCCGAATGGGCCAATGTACAGCCGCACTCCGGTGCGCAAGCCAATGCAGCCGTAATGCTTGCCTGCCTGAAACCGGGCAACAAAATTTTAGGGTTCGATCTCTCACATGGTGGCCATTTAACCCATGGTTCTTCGGTAAATTTTTCGGGCAAACTTTACCAGCCTTCCTTTTATGGCGTGGAGCAAGAAACCGGCCTCATTGACTTTGATAAAGTGAAAACCATTGCCGATCGTGAAAAACCAAAAATGATTATTTGTGGCGCTTCTGCTTACAGTCGTGATTGGGACTATAAAAAATTGCGCGAAGCTGCCGACAGCGTTGGCGCTTTACTGCTGGCTGATGTTTCGCACCCCGCTGGATTAATCGCCCGTGGCCTCCTCAACGACCCGATGGAACATTGCCATATCGTGACGACAACCACTCATAAGACCTTGCGCGGCCCACGCGGTGGCTTGATCATGATCGGAAAGAATTTTGACAACCCTTTCGGATTGAAAACCGCAAAAGGTGAATTAAGAAAAATGTCATCGGTATTGGATTCTGGTGTATTCCCCGGTACGCAAGGCGGCCCGTTAGAACATGTGATTGCAGCCAAGGCTATTGCCTTTGGCGAAGCGCTCTCTGACGAATACCTGGAGTATATTGTTCAGGTAGCAAAGAACGCCAAAGCCATGGCAGACGAATTTGTAAAACGTGGATATAAAATTATTTCCGGTGGCACCGACAATCACTTGATGTTGATTGACCTTCGCTCGAAAAACTTAACGGGCAAAATTGCGGAAGAAGCGTTGATCAAAGCCGACATTACCATTAATAAAAACATGGTGCCGTTTGATACGCAATCCCCGATGGTTACTTCGGGAATGCGCATCGGCACGCCCGCCATTACTACGCGGGGCTTCAAAGAAAAAGACGTTTTAAAAGTAGTTGACCTGATTGACGAATCACTGAAAAAGCCAGAGGATGAAAAGCATTTGAAAGCCTTGAAGCGCAAGGTAAATACGCTGATGAATCGGTTTCCGTTGTTCTCTTAAAAGAAGTAATTTTACAATTATGTCTGTCAGGGAAAATATTGAAATACAAAAAGTAATAACTGATATCAAGGGATTGAAAAAAACCCAACGGGCAGAGGTTTTAAAGACGTTGATTCGGATGATGGATAAGCCTTCGCGACTTTCAAAGCGAAAACCAAAACTCACCGATTTAGCTGGACTCGGCAAAGAGATATGGAAAGGAGTTAATCCCGATGAATATGTTAGAAAGCTTCGTGCCGAATGGGAGTAATCAAATCTTTTAAAAGCAAAACTATATATCTCGATACAGCCCCTTTTATCTATCTGATAGAAGAACATCCCCTTTACCATGTTGTAATTAGCAAAATTTTTGAGGCTCATGCGCGCGGTGAATTCCTCTTCATTACTTCCGTTTTGACCTTGAGCGAAGTTTTCGCCCAGCCTTATTTTAAAAGAAAACCAGGCATCTCTGAAAAATATGAGTTTATATTGACAGAAACAGACAACTTGCTGCTTTTAGATTTCCAATTAAAAGAAGCGAAAAAAGCAGCAGAATTAAAATCCAAATATAAATTAGCGATGCCAGACGCCATTCATTTAGCTACTGCAATAGAAAACAAAGCAGACTTCTTTTTGACAAATGATAAAGCCCTGACGAAAATAAACTCCTTAGAAATAATCTTACTGAGCAATGTCTGACGAAAAAGAAATGTCTTTCCTCGACCACCTTGAAGAACTGCGCTGGCACGTGGTCAAATCAGTGGCTGCTATTTTTATTTGCTCTATTGTCGGCTTTGTCTTTGTAGAATGGATTTTCGATCACATCCTTTTTGCCCCAAGTCGTCTTGATTTTCCTACTTTTAAATGGATGTGCGAGCTGGGGAAGTTAGTAGGTGCCGAAGAATCGCTTTGCGTAAAAACTTTAGACGTCAAAATCCAAAGCCGGATCATGACCGGTCAATTCATGATGTCGATTACGGCCTCGTTTGTGATCGGATTGATTGTGGCTTTTCCTTATGTGTTTTGGCAAATATGGAGCTTTATCAAGCCCGGTTTACACATGAAAGAAAAGCAATCAACACGTGGAGTTGTTTTTGTTGTTTCATTCCTTTTCCTTGTTGGGTGTGCTTTTGGGTATTACATATTATCGCCAATGACCATCTGGTTCCTCACCACTTATACCGTGAGCTCACAGATCGTCAATCAATTTGATATTACCTCCTATGTTGGCACGGTCGTGAGCATGGTGTTGGGTTGTGGATTATTATTTCAATTTCCCATGGTCGTTTTCTTCTTAACTAAAGTTGGGATACTCACCCCTGAATTCATGCGTCAGTTTCGTAAGCATGCAATTGTCGGCATCGTGATCGCAAGTGCGATCATCACCCCATCTTCTGATCCCTTCACGTTAATGCTAGTAGCCTTACCCCTTTATTTCTTATTCGAAATCAGTATTTTCGTTTCAGCAATTGAAGTAAAGCGAAAGAAGAAGGCAGAGGAAGCAGAACTTCTTGATGAACAATCCAATAACTGATGGAAAAAATTGCAATAGGGGCAGACCATGCCGGATTCGAATTGAAAGGGCACTTGAGAAAATGGCTCGAAAAAAAAGGTTATCCCTTAAAGGATTTCGGGACGTACACTTCTGAGTCGGCTGATTATGCTGATTTTGCACACCCAGTTGCCTCAGCAGTAGAAAACAAAGAATTTGATCTTGGCCTTCTAGTTTGTGGAAGTGCCAACGGTGTGGCTATGACAGCCAATAAACATCAAGGAATCCGTGCAGCGATTTGCTGGACGGAAGAACTCAGCGCGCTTGCACGCTCACATAACGATGCGAATGTGCTTTGCCTGCCGGCCCGGTTTATCAGTGAAGCACTGGCCGAAAAAATCCTTGACAAATTTTTGCATACGACCTTTGAAGGTGGACGGCATGAGCGAAGGGTGAATAAGATGGCTTGTTAAAAAAAGTAAGGTTTTCTCCTCTGTGCGTCTCTGTGAACTCAGTGGTTATAAAAAATTCAAAGAGTTGGTTCTCGTTTTCCGACATTCAAAGAATTCAACAAATGAAAAAATTTACTCCCGAAGCATTCAATGAACTGATCCTCTTTCGTAGATCCGTCTTCCCAAAAGACTACACCGGAGAAAAAGTGGATGACGCTATCATTAAGCAATTATTGGAAAATGCCAACTGGGCACCCACGCACAAACTCACCGAACCGTGGCGGTTTATGGTATTCACGGGAGAAGGATTAAAAAAATTAGTCGACTTTCAAAGTGAGTGTTACAAGCAAGTAACGCAAGCCAATCACTCTTTCGATGAAGGTCGATATCAAGGATTGAAAACAAAACCTTTCGATTCATCGCATATCATAGCCGTGGGCATGAAGCGCGATGAGAAAAAAAGTCTGCCGGAGTGGGAAGAAATCGGTGCGGTATTCTGCGCCATCGAAAATATTTACCTCACGGCAACGGCCTATGGCATCGGCTGCTATCTCAGCACAGGCGGCATCACCAACTTTGAAGAAGCAAAACCCTTTTTTGGATTGGGGAAAGAAGATAAATTGTTGGGATTTATTCACGTGGGCATACCGAAAACAACACCATCACCCGGAAGAAGAAAACCAATTGACGAAAAAGTAAAATGGATAACAGCCTGATCACCAAAGCCACCATCGAAGAGGCGCACAAACGGATAAAACCCTTTATCCATCGCACGCCCGTATTAACCAGCGCCAGCCTTGACGATATTGCGGGTTGTCGTCTTTATTTTAAATGCGAGAATTTTCAGAAGGTAGGAGCCTTCAAAGCGAGGGGTGCCATGAATGCCTCACTTTCGTTGGATGCAACCGTACTCAAAAAGGGATTGGCCACACACTCTTCTGGTAACCATGCACAAGCGATTGCCCGTGCCGGAAAAATATTGGGCGTAAAATCGTATATCGTGATGCCACGTACCGCTCCTGAAATAAAGAAGAATGGCGTGCGAGGTTATGGTGGCGAAATTTTTGAATGTGAACCCACCTTGGCAGCACGTGAAACAACCTTAGCTGAAGTTGTACTAAAAACCGGAGCTACGGAAATCCATCCGTTCAACAACTATGAAGTAATTGCTGGACAAGCTACCGCTGCCAAAGAATTGTTTGAAGAATTGGACACCCGTCTCTCTAGCGAGAGGGGCGGCGGGGGAATAAAACCAGATTTCATCATCGCGCCTGTGGGTGGTGGTGGGTTGCTGAGCGGCACCGCGTTGGCCGCAAAATATTTTTCGCCTTCAACCGAAGTGACTGCCGGAGAGCCCGCTGGTTCGGATGACGCTTTTCGTTCATTGAAGAGTGGGAAAATCGAACAGGCACAGTCTCAAACTATTGCCGATGGTTTACTGACCACGCTAGGTGACAAAACATTTCCGATCATCAAAGAATTGGTAAAGGAAGTGATCACTGTAGCCGATGATGAAATCATTGCCGCCATGCGGTTGATCTGGGAGCGATTAAAAATCATTGTAGAACCTTCTTGCGCAGTGCCGTTTGCGGCTGTTTTAAAAGACAAAGAAAAATTTGCTGGCAAAACGGTAGGAATAATTTTATCAGGCGGGAATGTGGATTTGGGGAAGGTCGGGAAATTTTTCTCCTAGGAACTCACCAAAAATAATTCAACATAACTTAGTTGGCAACTAACTCTGCGAACCTTTGCGCTCTCTGCGGTTACTTTTTTACCGCAAAGGCCGCAAAGAAATACACGCAGAGATTAGCAAGAGAAAGACTTAATGTTACCTACTTCTCCAAACTCCCCACCATCTTATCAGGTCTCACCCACTGATCAAATTGCTCCGAAGTAAGTAAGCCTAATTCCACCGCAGCTTCGCGCAGGGTTTTGTCTTCCTTGTGGGCTTTCTTGGCAATCTTGGCAGCATTTTCATAACCAATGTGTGTGTTCAAGGCTGTCACTAACATCAATGAATTTTCCATGTGTTCTTTGATGATCGGAAGGTTTGGCTCAATGCCAACGGCACAATTGTCGTTGAAGGAAACGCACGCATCGCCAATGAGGCGGGCGCTTTGCAGCACGTTTGCCGCAATCACGGGTTTAAAAACATTCAACTCAAAATGGCCAGTGGCACCACCAATGGAAACGGCCACATCGTTGCCCATCACTTGCGCGCACACCATCGTGAGTGCTTCGGGTTGAGTAGGGTTTACTTTTCCAGGCATGATGGACGACCCCGGCTCATTGTCAGGAATAATAATTTCACCAATACCCGAACGGGGACCAGAGCTTAGCATACGAATATCATTACCAATCTTCATAAACGACACGGCTGCGCGTTTCAACCCACCCGAAAGCTCTACCATCGCATCGTGAGCCGCGAGGGCTTCAAATTTATTGGGTGCCGTGATGAACGGGTAACCCGTCAACTCAGCGATTTTCTTTGCCACTAGCACATCGTAGCCATTGGGTGTGTTTAATCCCGTGCCTACGGCCGTTCCACCCAATGCCAATTCGCGCACGGCCTCCAGCGCATTTTTTATGGCACGCATGCTGTTGTCAATCTGCTGCACATAGCCTGAAAATTCCTGGCCAAGGGTAAGCGGTGTGGCGTCCATAAAATGAGTGCGACCCGTTTTCACGATATTTTTAAAGTCAGTGACTTTTTTCGCCAGCGTATCGCGCAATTTTTTCATTCCGGGTAGGGTGACCTCCATCACCTGCTTGTAGGCAGCAATGGACATCGCGGTAGGGAAAGTATCATTACTCGACTGCGATTTGTTCACATCATCGTTGGGATGCAACACTTTTTTCTCGTCCGTCAGTTTGCCTCCACTGAGCACATGGGCGCGATAGGCAATTACCTCATTGGCGTTCATGTTGCTTTGCGTACCCGAACCCGTCTGCCAGATAACCAAGGGAAATTGGTCATCCAGTTTTTTCTCCAATATTTCATCACACACTTTTCCGATTAAATCCCTTTTGTCCGCAGAAAGTACGCCCAACTCATGATTGGCCTGAGCCGCAGCCTTTTTTAAATAGGCAAAGGCATAAATGATTTCGTGTGGCATGCTCGCTTCCGGGCCGATTTTAAAATTGTTGCGCGAGCGTTCGGTCTGTGCGCCCCAGTATTTGTCGGCAGGCACTTGCACCTCGCCCATGGTATCTTTTTCGATGCGGTAGTTCATGGCTTGATTTTTTTAATGTGAAGCAAAAATAAACATTTCAACAGAAGGATTATTCACACCTAAGCCACATCCAACATCCACCCAGTAATGCTCAATCGTTCGCGAGTAGCGGGTAACACTTCGTGCTCCAACAAATTACTTGGAAAACAGACCAACCTTCCAGAAATTGGAAAGAAATCTTTTGACCCTTCCGGAAAGTAAATCCGGAGCTGCCCCCCCTCTTCTTCCTTCCAGTTTTCATTCAAATAACAGATCACGGATAACTTTCTGCGGTCATCTTTTTTAAATTGATCGAGATGTCGCTTATAGAAACTTCCGACTGGATAAATGGTTTGATGAACTTCGTAGTCTTTAAGGCTGAGGAAGAGGGACTGGTTAAGGAAGACCATCAATTGGGAAAGTCTTTCTAAATAGATCCGAATGGGGGGCAAGGCGGTGGCGCGATCAATCCACTCAATAAAATCCCCACGAATGCTTTCGTTGATTTGTTTCCCCTCCTGTTTACCTATACCGGCTTTTCGAAAATGCGACAAATCATGTTTGAATTCTTCAAGTTGTACAATCGAAATAACTTCCTCAGAATTAAGAAATTCATCAATTACGGCTATTCCTTCATTTGCCAATCCATCGGCAATAGCTTCAAATTGAGAAAGTAATTTTTCTTCCATGCTCAAATGTAACAGCATCTGTTAATTTTGAGGCGAAATGAAACCCTCCAAAGTGAAAGTAATTTTTAAATCCGCGTCAATTGCCGCCCTGTTTCTGTTAACCGCGCTTTATTCCTGTACTCCAAAGGAACCCATTGTTTTTAAAGGGGTAAAAAACATCACCGTAGATGTGGGTGCCAATGGAAAGCCCGTGTTAAAAGGCGATGTCTTCTTCTTTAATCCGAACCGAACAAAAATGAAATTAAAGGGAATAAGCATTGATGTGATAGTGGATGGCGCTAAATCGGCAGAAGTAAAGCAAACGATGGATCTGTTCATTGCGGGTCAATCTGATTTCTCCGTTCCGCTAGCCGCACAGCTCACGCTTAAAGAGTCAGGCTTTTTAGATACGGTGGTCGGGCTTTTAGGCGGCAAGAAATACGATGTCGTTTTTACCGGCTATATCCGGATTGGCGTACATGGCATTACAATTAAAGTGCCCGTTTCACAGAAGCAAGAATTAAAGCTGAACCTTTGAATCGCCTTAGAACAATATAACTACGGATTGTATAATATGGAATCGACAATGACGACTGAAGCCCTGATCATTGGCCTTGCCTTCACCGTTGTCTTGATCATCCTTTCGCGTGCACTCGCTAAAACGAAAAAGCAAGCCTTGGTAATGAAAATACAAAGCGCTGAAATCAGTAAGCACATGCTGGAACTGGAACGGCAAAATAAAGAACTTGAAAAATTGAATCAGGAGAAGGAGCAAATCATCAGTTTGGTCTCTCATGATTTGAAAGGCCCTTTCAACCGAATATTTGCGCTGATCCAATTGATGAACATGGGCCAGGAAAACCTCACGGACGAACAAAAAGAATACCTCGGGAAAATACATCAAATTACCGCTGATGGTTTGGGTATGCTACGAAACTTGCTTGACAGCCGAAGGTTAGAGCTCCGAGGGGTTGAACTACACGAAGTCTCGCTTGACCTTTCCGTTCTAGTCGCCTCATTGGTCAAGAATTACAGAACCATTGCCGAGAAAAAGAATATTGAAATTTTACTTGAAGCCGATGAGTCCATCATCATTCAGGGGGATCGACTTTACCTAAGTCGGATACTTGAAAATCTTTTATCCAATGCCGTTAAATTTTCCCCGGAAGGAAAGAAGGTCTTTGTCAAATTAAAAAAGAAAGCCAAAGCCATTGAGTTATCTGTAAAAGACGAGGGGCCGGGAATTAGTAAAGAAGACCAGCTTAAATTGTACCAACGTTTTCATCGGCTTAGCGCCCGCCCTACGGGTGGGGAAAGCTCCAACGGGCTCGGACTTTTTATTATAAAAACGATCCTTGATAAATTGAGTGCAGAAATTTTTTGCGAGAGTGAATTGCTTCAAGGCACGAGTTTCACCGTACGCTTACCCCAAGCTAATTTGGAGGGTTAAAAATAATCTTCATCCTTTCCAGAAATTATCGCCTGGAGAGATTCAATTACATTTTCATCTTTGATCACATAATCGCGCACCCCTTTTTGGATAAAACTCAAAACCATGTTTCCATCGTCAATCGCGCTAAGCATAATCACTCGGTTGCTTTCCTTAATGCGCTCCTTGATTTTTTCAAATAAATCGATTCCAGACATGCCGGGCAATTTGTAATCAATGATAAGCACATCTGGAAGAGTTCCATTTATTTTCTCAATGGCTGCTTCGGCAGAAAGAAAGGCACTGACTTTTAATTCAGGGTTTTGGCTGAGTGCTTTTCGAACAAACTCCGAATAGATTTGGTCATCTTCAATAAGGAAAACATTCATAAGCCGCTTTATAGAATACAAATATAATAACCTTGAACTTTAAAAATATCAAATTGAAGGGCAAATCATAACGATTTTTGCCTTATTCAATTAATAATTTTCTCAAATTCGTTCAATTCGAGTACTTTCAAATTCTTAATTTATAGAATGATGAAAAATAAACTGGCTATTCTCTTCCTTCTGGCCTTGAGTTTTCAATGCGCCAAGCGGGAAAAGCGCACAATTCAATTCGCTATTTCATTTACAGAAGCAATGGCCAATCAGGCGCAAGACGGCAGGCTTCTGCTCATGCTGGCCAAAAACGATCAAAGTGAGCCGCGCATGCAAATTAACGATGGGCTAAAAACCCAACTGGTCTTTGGCGTAGACGTGGAAGGGATGAAGCCTGGACAAGAAATTGTGGTAGACGAATCAGCCTTTGGATTTCCCATTCGTTCACTGAATGACCTCCCAAAAGGTGATTATTATGTTCAGGCGTTGATCAATCGGTACGAAACGTACAAATTAAAAACCGGGCAAACTGTGAAACTCCCACCGGATCAGGGTGAAGGTCAGCATTGGAACTCGAAGCCGGGCAACTTCTATAGCAAGCCGCAAAGAATTTCTTTTGACCCTGCTAAAGCAGACAATTTTAAAATTGTGATGGATCAAAAAATTGATCCGATCAAAGAACCAACCGATACCAAATACATCAAACATATTAAAATCCAAAGTGAAAAGCTTACGGATTTTTATGGGCGTCCCACTTTTTTAGGCGCTCACGTTTTATTGCCAGAGGGTTTTGAAGAACACCCTGACGCGCATTATCCAATTATGATTTTTCATGGACACTTTCCTGAAGACTTCGGTGGCTTCAGCACAGTAGCACCTGACCCCAAAATGGATACCAGCGACTATATTGATCGCTTCGGAATTTACGGCTACCAGAAATTTCAGCAACAGGAAGCCTTCAATTTTTATAAGCAATGGATCAGTAAGAATTTTCCTCGGTTTTTAATCATTGAAATACAACATGCCAATCCTTACTATGACGACTCGTATGCCGTCAACTCGGCCAACCTTGGGCCGTATGGCGATGCGATCATGTATGAGCTGCTTCCTGAGGTTGAAAAAAAATTTCGTGGCATTGGGCAAGGATGGGCGCGATTCACGTACGGTGGCTCCACAGGCGGCTGGGAGGCGTTAGCGGCTCAAATGTTTTACCCAGATGAGTTTAACGGATGTTTTGCGGCTTGCCCCGACCCAGTTGATTTCCGGGCTTATTCTTTAGTGGATCTTTATAAAGATAAAAATGCCTATTGGTACGACAGCGATTTCAAAAAATTAGCTCGGCCTGCCCACCGAAATTACTTGGGACAGATCCAAAACAGTATGGAGGAAACCAATCATTTTGAGTTGGCATTAGGTACACATTCCCGCTCTGGTCAACAATGGGATATTTGGGAAGCCGTGTTTTCCCCGCAAGGTGACGATGGCTATCCAAAAAGGATTTTCAATAAAGAAACCGGTGAGATCAATCCCGAAGTTGCCAATTACTGGAAAGAACATTACGATCTTCGCTATATTTTGGAACGCGACTGGAAAGTACTTGGGCCAAAATTGGAAGGTAAAATCCATATCTATTGTGGCGACATGGACAATTACTATTTGAACAATGCGGTATACCTCATGGAGAATTTTTTAAAGACGACTAAGAGCCCATTCTATAAAGGTGAAGTAGATTATGGCGACCGTGCCGAACATTGCTGGAATGGTGACCCCAATAACCCAAACTACGTTTCAAGGCTTCGATACAACACCTTCTATTTGTCCAAAATCCTGAAACGAATTAGCGAGAGTGCTCCGAAGGGTGCTGATTTAAAAAGTTGGAGATATTAAACTTGCTTAGTTTTGTGCTTAAACCAATTTACTCAAGGTTTATCAAATCGTCCTTATTTCAAAAGCCTGGTTTAATTTAAATCGTTTAATGCCTTTCCGAATTTGTCTCCTATTGTTGTGCCCCATTTTTCAAACTTCCTGGGCACAGCTAGACTCTGTCACCATCGCCCATAATGAAAAAGAGAAAGACATCATTGATATTGCCCAAAAGATTCTAAAGAAATCGCTTCTTAAACGCGATACAGCAGCAAAAAAGGCTGGTCGGATTTATTTTTCTGGATCACCCTCAATAGGCTATTCTTTATCCAGTGGATGGGCAGGCTTGGTTGTGGCCAATGGTGCCTTTTATACAGGTGTGGGCAAAGCCGCCAAACTTTCCAATGTCTATGTCGATGCGTTATATACGCAACAAAAGCAAACGGTTGTGCACCTTCAGAGCAATATTTGGACAAAGGGAAATCGGTTCAACATTGTCAACGATTGGCGTTACTATAACTATCCACAGAAGACTTATGGATTAGGCGGTAATACTGATTTGAATAATTTTGCCAACCAGGCGTTCAAATACCTTCGCCTTTATCAAACCGTGTTAAAAAGCATTCGGCCAAATTTATACGCAGGCGTTGGTTACGGGCTAGATTATCATTGGAAAATCACTGGAACTTCATTGAGTGCGCCTGATGGTGATGTAGCCGTTATTTCGCAAATAAATGCCTACGGCATAGCCGATAAATCATTCTCTTCCGGGCTTACCGCTAATATTCTTTTTGACAATCGGATTAACTCCATCAATCCTGGCGGAGGATCCTACGCGAATATTGTTTACCGCAATAATCTTACTTCCCTTGGCAGCGATAATAGTTGGCAGTCTTTGCTGGTTGACCTTCGTCATTACATTCCCTTTCCGCGACATAGTGAAAACATCCTCGCCTTCTGGAGTTATAACTGGTTGACCTTAGGTGGAAATCCCCCCTATCTCGATTTGCCGAGCACCGGTTGGGATACCTATGGAAACACCGGTGAAGGCTATATACAAGGAAGATTTCGCGATAAAAATATGCTTTTTATGGAAGCGGAGTACCGGTTTAAAATTTCTCCCAGCGGCTTGTTTGGCGGGGTTGTATTTGTCAGTGCAGAAAGCTTTACCAACTGGCCGTCCAATTCCTTTCAGTCTGTGGCGCCCGCTGCGGGTGTTGGCCTTAGAACAAAATTCAATAAATACTCAAAAACCAATATCGCCATTGACTACGGATTTGGTCAGGGCGGTTCGCAAGGGATTTTTGTAAACTTAGGGGAGGTCTTTTAAACATTTTCTTGCCCGATTACCTCCAGCTTTCCAGCCGCTACGCAATAAAGAAGTACCATTTTCCATCAAATTTCAAAAAATAAGTCACTAAAAAATTCTAAGTTGCAATTCGGCTTGTTCTGAATTGGCGGCAAAGCCTCAATTAACGCCTGTTTTTAGCCGTAAAACTTGGAAAATGAAAGTTTCTGCTGCCCAGCCGTTTCAAATTATCTACTCACTTTACCAGCATGAGTACCTCGGCTATGTGTTTGAATCGTTCATTGTTCACCAGGACGACCATGGAAAACTAACCTATCAACATCAAAGCATATCAACCAAAAACGCTCGCGAATTCACCAAAGGCCTGGACGATCGTGATTTTGAATTAATTGAAATTATGGATAGCATGAACCAGGAAATCGTGCTAAAACATTTTTCTAAAAAAGTGATGAAGCCCGGTGAGTTTTTCAGCAAAGTCTATCAGAAAGAAAAAGGTGACGAATTGCTGCAAGAGCAAATTGAAAACTACATGGAAAAGCGGAGAGCTTCTGTGCTGGAAAAAATGAAAGGCAAAATGCTCTACGAAATGGGCAACGATGGCGAGCCGACCTGGCGCAGGTTGGAGGTGCTGGACGAAAAGGCAACTATCCTATTTCACTTTAAGCGCGGAGAAGAATCCACCAACTATTATCCTACCGTATTTTATAAAGGCAAACGTGTGGAGATTACCGATCCTGCCGCGTACCTGATTTGCAGGCATCCGGCCTGGCTCGTGATCGAAGGAAAGCTCTATGGATTTGAAAAATTTGTAGACGGAAAAAAATTGCAGCCCTTCCTCACCAAAAAGCATGTCGTTATTCCAAAAAATTTAGAAGAAACTTATTACAATCGTTTTATTGCTCCGCTCATTGCTTCATTTGATGATATCGAAGCTTCCGGTTTTGAAATCACCAAACATGAGTTAGACCCCCATCCACTTTTAACGATCTCTGAATTGCCTCCCGCTGCTACCAAAGAAGTAGGTCTATTTCACGGTAACGAAACGCATGAGACTCCGGCCAGCGATGAGGCCGGAAAAATAGTTTTCGACCTATCATTCAAATACGGGAAGCATCGGTTTCGTGGAGACGCTTTTGGATCTGTAAACGTGACCGTTGAAAAAAAAGGAGATGACTATGTCTTTCATCGGGTCAGGAGAAACATAGAATCAGAAAAAAAATACGCTCAAACCTTAATCAAATTAGGTTTGCCCCTGCGTGGGTTTCGCACAGCGGTTGAAAAAGCGCATGCCTTTTCATGGATCAATGAGAACAGGGTGAATATGCTCAACCTGGGTTTTGAAGTGAGCCAGCCCGACAACCGAGACAAAAAATATTTTGTCGGAAAGGCTGTCATTGAACTTGACGTAAAAGAAAATATTGATTGGTTTGACATCCATGCTAAAATCTTCTTCGGTGAATTTGAAATCTCTTTCAAAGAATTGCGCAAACTCATCCTGAAAAAGAAAGTTGAGTTCAAATTACCCAATGGAGAGATTGCGATAATTCCAGACGCCTGGCTGATTAAATATGGCGACTTGTTCGCCCTTAGCGAAACTCATGGCTCCCATGAAAAGCCGGTGTTGAAAAAGCATCACATCAGCTTACTGCAAGAACTTGAAGAGGGAAAGCTTGCCAAGGTTCACATGAGCGATCGGCTGCGCAATCTTCATTCGTTCACAGGCATCCGCGATTATGCTTTGCCCGATGGATTTCAAGGCACACTGCGTCCTTATCAAAAAGCGGGCTATAATTGGCTTAGCTTCCTAAACGAGTATCGCCTAGGTGGATGCCTTGCCGATGATATGGGCTTAGGTAAAACTGTGCAAACGCTGGCCTTGCTCCAAGCAGAAAAAGAAAAAGGAGAGACCGGCACCTCCCTGCTGATCATGCCCACCTCGCTTATTTACAATTGGGAGATGGAGGCCGCCAAATTCACGCCCGACCTAAAAATATTTACCTACACCGGCACCTTGCGAAATAAAGATGTATCTCAATTTAGCAAGTATGATGTTGTGTTGAGTTCGTATGGCATAACGCGATTGGATATTGAAAGCCTTATAAAATTCCATTTTCACTATATCATCTTAGATGAATCTCAAGTAATCAAAAACCCGACATCCAATATCGCAAAAGCCGTAAAGCAATTGCAATGCCGATTCAGACTTACCCTTACCGGTACACCTCTGGAAAACACTACGCTTGATCTTTGGTCGCAGATGACTTTCCTCAATCCTGGCCTATTGGGCGGCCAAACTTTTTTCAAGAACGAATACCAGGTTCCAATTGAGAAAAAGGGAGATGAATCCAAAACAAAAAAACTTAACAGTATTATCAGGCCGTTTATTCTTAGAAGGCTAAAATCACAAGTGGCCACTGATCTTCCCGAAAAGGTGGAGAACATTTATTATACGAACATGACGGCCGATCAGGAAGAAAAATACGAAGAGGCAAAATCCTATTATCGGCATAAAATTTTAGATCAAATTGATAAAGAAGGCCTCAACAATTCGCGGATGACAATCCTTGAAGGCCTTACCAAGCTGCGCCAAATTTCCAATCACCCGCGCATGGTCGATCCTTCTTATACAGGCGATTCGGGCAAACTCGAAGACGTATCCCACATGATTGAAAATGCCATTCTGGAAGGGCACAAGCTTTTAATCTTTAGCCAGTTTGTAAAACACCTGGATATTATCAGAGAATTATTAAAATCTAGAAAACTTCGGTTCGCTTATCTGGATGGCTCAAGTAATGACCGCAAAGAGCAAGTAGAAAAATTCAATAAAGATCCAGACCTAAAGCTATTTTTGATTTCCATCAAGGCAGGGGGTCTTGGCCTCAACCTAACCGAAGCAGACTACGTTTTCCTTCTTGACCCATGGTGGAACCCTGCCGTAGAGGCACAAGCTGCTGACCGGGCGCATCGCATCGGCCAAAAGAAAAAAGTGTTCACCTATAAATTCATCACCCGAAACACAGTGGAAGAGAAGATACTTAAGCTTCAAAAACACAAACTGAAACTCTCAGAAAACCTAATTCAAAGTGAAGAAAATGTCATTAAAACACTTACCGTGGAAGACATTGAAATGTTGATGAATTAATGTTCAGCGATGTTTGAAACATTTTTAGTTCTACCTCAGAAAACACTAATAGCATAAAGAATTCGAAATTCTTAACTTTGTTTAGACCTTATATACAAATGAATACGTCAGAGCTTCAATTGGAACTACATCAGATTATCGATCAAGTGAAGGACAATCGGATACTACAAGCCATTCATACAATTTTAAGCTCCCAAGTGCACATTTTTGCTCACTCTTCTGAAGGTAAGCCCATCACCAAAAATGAATTTGACGAAATGTTAGAGGCTTCTGAAGAAGACATCAAAAAAGATAGATTACTGAGCCAGAATGAATTAAAAGAAAAAATAAAAACTTGGATAGAAAAATAGTCTGGACAAGTAGTGCCGAAAATGATCGTCAAAAGATTTATGATTTCAATAGCCATATTGTGGGGGAGCTAAAGGCTTTTCAAATAATTGAGAAGATCGTATTGAAAACGGATATTCTGAACAATGAAATCTTAAGCGGCACCAGGTACATTAGCAACCTGAAACCCGAAACAAATTATCAAAAACTAAGTTTTGATCATCTTTCGGGTAGAAGGGAATCTGATCTTCATAAATAAATAGAGTCTTTGACGCTAGGCAAGATCCAGCCAAACTAAAATTATGAAGGATAAAGTAGTCATCATCACCGGAGGTTCCTCTGGAATCGGAAAAGCATTGGCTGAAGCCTTCGGAAAAGCAGGCTCAAAAATATTGATCACCGGAAGAAACAAAGCCGATCTTGATCAATCTGTATCAGAGCTAAAAAGGAAAAACATTCAAATAGAAGGATTTGTAGCCGATGTGAGCCGTGAGGAAGACAATAAAAAAATGGCTGACGTAGCTATCAAAGAATTTGGCCGGATCGACATTCTAATTAACAATGCAGGCATATCAATGCGTGCACTGTTCGATGAGGTGGAAATTAGCGTTGTGAAAAAAGTGATGGACATTAATTTTTATGGTGTGCTTTACGCGACACAAGCCTGCTTGCCAGAAATTATCAAAAACAAAGGATCGGTCATTGGTATTTCTTCGATTGCCGGATTTCGGGGACTACCCGGTCGAGCCGGCTATTCGGCTTCTAAGTTTGCCCTCAATGGCTTTCTCGAAGTTTTACGAACCGAACTCCTTCACCGCGGTGTTCATGTGCTCACCGCCTGCCCCGGTTTCACGGCTTCAAATATACGCAAGCGCGCCTTGACCAAAGATGGAGGCACACAAAGTGAATCGCCACGAGATGAAAATAAAATGATGACAGCCGAAGCGTGCGCCCAACACATTTACGATGCCACGATAAAACGAAAGAATTTTTTGATTCTCACCACGCAAGGTAAGTTTCTCGTCTTTCTCAATAAGTGGTTTCCCTCTCTTGCCGATAAAATAGTGTACAATGCGATGGCGAAGGAAGCTGATTCGCCATTAAAATAATAAATCAGGTCTTGTTTAAAAAGACGAGTTTAATGTTATCCGCTTTGCTCACGTTTTTATAGAAATCGACCAGTTCGTTGTACGTTTCCTTGGGGAACCGACCTTTCCATACTTTCATCCTTCTGATATAGGTAACTTTTCCAGCATCAAACTGAAAGCTCGCCTCATATTCTCCGAACTTTGAATTAATCTTAACTGGCTCCGGCAAAAACTCCGGATAAAGATTTTCAGGCAAAGAATACTGAATCGTATCCAGATCAAGATAATTTGTTTTTAAAATAACATCGGTTTTTCGTTCAGCCATCTTTGGAGGGATAGACGAAATTTTATTCATCAAATTGGGCGAAACAAAAAGTCGCTTGCCACTTACGGAGGCATAACGGTTGAGCGTAAGATCAAGGGTAACAAGGGCAGAGGGAATTTTATCTTTAATTTCTGTCATTGAAAAAGAGATGATGTTGAAGTTCGGGATCTTCGTATTTTTTTCAATCCATTTCTTTTGTTTCTCAGTGCTGCTCAAGGCCCAGTTCAAATTATTGTTTTCGTATTGGATTCCTTTTGCTGTGGTTCTCACTTTTGCTTTGGCATTGCCATTGATATCAAGCGAAACCGTTGCTGTTCGTGATTGCAAATTTTGTTCGGGGGTATAGTTAATGGTGCGCACTAATTTTCCACCGTCTTCCGTTATCATTAATGCCCATCGGTCTTCCGTGAAGGTCCCTTGATATCCAAACGGATTAGTCTGGCTTGTACATTCCAGCCAAAGGGTATCTTTTCCGTTGGGTACAGCAACGACAACATGATTAAACTGATGGCTCGGAAAATCCGTCTTCACTTGAGTAGCGTGTTCGCCCGCTTCAATCGTAGTATAGTACCCTTTTATGCCGACCTCTTTAAGCATCGCCACCGCGTAATTCGACAATGCTTTGCAATCTCCATAGCCCGTCTCATCTACTACCGAAGCAGGAAAAGGCTGCAATCCACCAATTCCTAATTGGATACTGACATACCTGGTCTTTGCCTGAAGGTATTCATAAATGGCTTTGGTCTTTTGTTCTGTGGTGACAAGCCCATTTGTTATTTCTCTAACCTTTCGTTTAGTAACCTCCGGTAATACATCCCGGTCTTTATTCAACAATGCATTCCATTTGCCATACTCGCGCCACGAAGACATGTTTCCCAAATATCCATCATATTCAAAGGTGGATGGAGCTGCAATTATCCGAGGAATAATTTCCCTTGAAGGCGCATATTTTTCCAGCTTTATTGGCTTGAGATTTTTAAATGACCACGTTATAGACTCCAAACCTTCTGCTGTTTTTTCCTTTTTTGGCAACCCGTCAATATTCAACAACTGGTAGTGTGGTGTTAAATCTGAAGGGTAAATCAATTGATAAGAAGCATTTTGATAAGAGACTTTCTCACCACCCCACGATGAACCCGGAATAAAATACAAGTATTTAAAGTCTAATTCATATTCAATTTCAACCGTATAAGGATAAATGGCCTGCTGTAAATTAATTGCTTTTATCCGGTTATCGCTGTATAAACTAAATCCATCAAAGGCGGCCCGATCATAAATTTCACTATTCTTCAATTTTTTTATCTGTTTGCCTTCGGCACTATAAACATAGCCGTTAATATCATTCACCTTAATTAATTTACTGTAACCTACCGTTTCGCTGGCATAGTAGTTTGCTTTTTCATTAAATATGGTAACCACTAAATGGGCATAAAAGGTAGCCTTGTCTTTCGCTAAAATTTTAAATATAATTTGATCTTCGCGGACAACTGCATCAACGTTTTCTTTGAGCTCGCTTGGTATCTCGCTCACCGGATATTTAAGATCTGCGGCATAACCAATAAAGCTACAGCTTAGTACAACAAGCAAAACGAATAGTTTTTTCATGGCTATTTTTTCTTTAACACAATTTGTTCAGCTTGTTTAGCGACTACCTGATTATAAAACTCTCTAAGGTCAAGATACTGTTCTTGTGAAAACAACGTTTGATTAATTTGAAAGTTAGTAGTCACATTCAATGTGTTATTTATTTGCGCGACACTATAAACATATTTGCCTGCATTACCTGGAAGCACCATCAACTTGTTTTTAGGGACTTCTTCAATAATGTAACCATCGGGGACGGAAATTTTCGCAAAATAAGTTTGATCAATTTTACTTTCGAAATCAAGAGGATAAATTCTTTCTTCAGACTTAAATGGATTGTTATCTAATCGATAATTTTCAAGAATGGGGTTAATATAAATGACGTCTCCGGCTTTACTTCCTGCTTGATCTATCACTAATTCATAGGCTTCAGTAACCGGTTTGTCCAACGCTGGTAAATATTTGAACTCACTTTTTTCGATTTGGCAATTATTTTTCATTGAAAAGCTCTTTAGGTACTCTTCTTCTCCGTCTTTATGATAATTTTTTCTCAAATCAAATGCACTGTAGCCACTATGAGTGACACTGAGTTTACCTTTCAATTGAGTCTCTTGATCCAAATGCATTTCAATGCTTAATGCTGACTTAGCTTTGGCCTTGGTCTCCAAATCTAACCACCCAAAATTCTTTTTAGAAATCAAATAGCCCTTATTGTTAAGGCAACGAGTCGGGATCAAATCAAGTCCCAAATATTTCTCGGTGCAATCGAGAAGGATGTGCCGACCATCTAATTTAACTGCGCAAATCGAATAATTAAATTGTTTTGTCATTGGGTACGTTTCTCTGATAAATCCGTGATCCTTTGTACTGAGTAAAAGCATATCAACCTCTAATCCAGCATTATTAAGCATAGCTCCTAACAACGCATTTATATCCCCAGAAGAACCCCTACGTTTCTCCATAATTTTTTGCAAATCATCCGTTAAAAAGTCATCAGAACCATCCCATTCAATGTTGTCCTTAATGTACTGTGCAATGGCATTAATTTTCTGCGTAGGGTCGGTTATCCCGCTTGTTATCTCATCAACTTTATCTTTTAAAAATGTTGACCCATAAATAGCGCCTCCAAATAATTGACTTTGTAACAAATCCTCTTTCAATTTTTCCCAAGATCCCATAATTATAAGAGATTGCCCTGGAAAATGAGCAGCTGAAAGTGCAAAGTTTATTTTTGAAATATAATTATTGGCAGCTCGCATATATGGCTCCTTTTTAAAGGCTGGTAAATCTTTCGAAATCCAATGATGTGCATTTACCGGGTAACCTCGATAATCCATGGGTTCAACCTGATAGGAGTTCAAAAGGTATCCTTGCATATATTTCTCGAATACAAAAAATTCTGGAATCATTGCCCAAAACTCGCTCCAACGCACCGGGATATTATCTTGAAACTCCCAATTGGGCAAAGAGGCCACGAAATCCGACTCTTTTTTATAAGTATATTCGATTATCGAGCCTTCTTTAACATTGGGCATTGAAAATTTTCGAAGAATATAATACTTATTAAAAGATTCTTTAAAAAGGCCATCCTTTTGCAAAGGGGTTTCAACTATTTTGCCATTTTCCAGATTGTAGGTTACAGCCTTTAAACTTGTAAGGTTTTCAGTACTATTACCTCTTCCTATTTCTGCCACCCTTCGATTTAAAGGGATTAGTATGTCTGCTTTTTCAAAACCCTGTTTGTTCAGTACTTTGACCCTTCTATGTCTTTCAAACACGGCTCTGGCTCCAGAGCGATAGGACACCAAATAGGATATCCCATAATCAAATAAAACAACGGCCGTGGCGGATGAATCTTTTGAATAAATCTTCATTTTCATATCCTCCATGGGTATATCACCAAATTTTGCAGGGGATTTCTGAGCATTCAAACTAATTGAAAAACTAAGTAAACTGAAGACAGTAATTATTTTCATGAGTGCTAAATCTTTACAATTAATAAAAACAAAATTTGAACTTCATTATTGAGTCACTTTTGACAACAATATCCCCTTTGTCTATTGACTTCTTAAAATTGCTATCACAATAGCTAAAGGGATATTGCCAAATTTTATCGGGTCATCTTGGCTGAAGGCGGTCACAGTTTGGCCAAGCAAAAGAAATAGGAATAGCTTCTTCATAGGTTTAGGTTGGTCAATATAAAAGTAATGAAAATCTTTAATTGCAAAACGCCATTCTTTACAGAATCCTTACCTTTCGATCTTAACTTTAAAGAATGGCTAAATCAAAAACCGTTTTCTTTTGTCAGAGCTGTGGGTACGAGTCGGCCAAGTGGTTAGGCAAATGTCCATCGTGCAATTCGTGGAACACGTTTGTAGAAGAAGTTGTAGCAAAAGCTGAAGCGAACCAAAGTGAATGGCGGTCGGATTCGAAATCAAAAAGAATAGTTAAGCCAAAAACACTTCACGAAATAGAACAAGGTGTTGAAGTTCGAATGCTCACTCCCGATCAAGAGCTCAACCGCGTATTGGGAGGAGGCCTTGTACCGGGTTCGTTGATTTTAATCGGTGGCGAGCCGGGCATTGGCAAATCTACGTTGATGCTACAGATCGGCCTGGCCTTAAAAAAGATAAAAGTCCTGTACGTCACCGGAGAGGAAAGTGAGCAACAAATAAAAATGCGGGCCGAAAGGTTAATGCCAAAATCCCTTTCCGAGAATTTTTATATCCTCACTGAAACCAACACAAAGAATATTTTTGCCGCCATCGAACAACTGGAGCCGCAACTGGTGGTCATCGATTCCATTCAGACCTTGTACTCACCCATCATGGACTCGGTGGCAGGAAGTATTGGGCAGGTGCGGCAGAGTGCCGGTGAATTGATGAAGTTTGCCAAAGAAACCAATACGCCTGTGTTTTTGGTTGGGCACATCACCAAGGATGGAATGCTGGCAGGACCAAAAGTATTGGAGCACATGGTAGACACCGTGCTGCAATTTGAAGGCGACCGCCATCTCGCTTATCGCATTTTGCGTACTACCAAGAATCGGTTTGGTTCCACTTCAGAAATTGGTATTTATGAAATGCTGGGCAATGGCCTGCGCCAAGTTTCCAATCCGTCTGAAATTTTGATTTCACAAAAAGACGGTCAACTAAGCGGGGCTACCATTGGTGCCACCATTGAAGGCAATCGACCACTGCTTATTGAAATCCAGTCGCTGGTGAGTCCGGCATCGTATGGCACACCCCAACGGACGCCTAACGGTTTTGATCAAAAACGATTGAATATGTTACTGGCAGTTTTGGAGAAGCGTTGCGGATTTAGGATGGGTACACAAGACGTCTTTGTCAACATGGCAGGAGGAATTTATGTGGAAGATCCAGCTATTGACCTGGCCCTTTGCGCGTCCATAATTTCTTCCATGGAAGAGATTCCCGTCTCTGACAAAATTTGTTTTGCTGCCGAAATTGGGTTAGGCGGTGAGCTACGGGCCGTTAACCGAATTGACCAGCGAATTTCTGAAGCTGAAAAGCTAGGCTTCGAAAAAATTTATGTCTCCAAGTTCAGCAAGAAATCGCTTGACCTGAAAAAAATAAAAATTGAAATAATAGCCTTCTCCAAGTTGACCGAAGTTTTTAGGGGGTTGTTTAATTCTTAAGGTAGTGTGCTAACCTATTTTTACAAAAGTTCCGGCTGTCCATTTTTCAGTTTACAATTACTCTTTTGACAAATAGGACTCTCTCCTCATTTCATTCGTAGCCTTGTCTATTGTTACCCATTAATTGTTATCCAATTTGGTTGGCATTGATTGCGCACTGGTTGTGTGAACAGAGAATGTGTGTGCGATTTTGTTGGTGTTGTCTTGAAACTCTCGTTGTCACATGAATATATGTTGCGATAAAACCTGTTGGTCTGATTTAAGGTCTTCAATCAATGATTGACTATATGCAAATGTCGTTTAAGAAAATCGCATTGGGCTTTGCTAGCCTTATCAAATAATTCGCTTGGATAATACAGAAGGCCAAAATGTCCACCATCCATTTCGATTAATTTTTTTTGGGAAGTTATCTGCTCATACACTTGGCGCGAGATCGCAGCACTGGCACCTTCCATTTCATCTTCAGTGGCAACCATCATTAATACTGTTGCTTTGATATGCTTTGCACATAATCCGGGATGAAAGGGTGTGACAGCATTTGGATCAACGAAAGTGGCACTGTTCTTCCAACCAGTGTTATATCGGCCTCCGTATTCTATAAACCAGCGAAAAGCGGTTAAAGGTTTCTTGAGCGAAGGGGTTCCCGTTTGGTCGCTGGAAACTACCGGAAGAGGACCAATAGTTGTTTCTGGCGTTCCTTTCACTTCTCCATTCCTGAAATAATTAACCATAGAATTATACAATGCTCCATCTTTATCATCAGGAGCGGTCTTTTCTCCACAGGCAGGAACCTGCGCAACAATTACTTTCACCCGCTCATCAATAGATCCTACAAGCAGCACTTCTCCACCACTCATGCTGTCGCCCCAAAGCGCTATTTTATTTTTATTTATAGAAGGAAGTGAACTTACGTAATTTATCGCATCCACATAGCCTCGTGCCTGAAGCCACTTATTCATTTCTTGCCTCGGTAAGCCATCGCTGATGCCAAAGTTCAGATGGTCATATAGCAACACAGCAAAACCCGCCTTGCAAAATTCCTCGGCATACTTATCGGCCACCATTCCAGTGATGGTAGCGGTAAATCCATGAGTCATGATAAGGATGGAAAAGGGCCCTGATTTATTTTCAGGGAGATAAAATCTTCCACGAACAGTAGCTCCTTGCGAAGGAAATTCAACTATTTTATAGTTAATCAATTCGGTCGACATAGCATTTAAATAACAAATGGTTCCAAAGACGAGAACGACTATTTTTTTCATTGCGAACTACCCCGGTTTAATATTCTGATTTACACTAAACAAATTCTGAGGATCATATTGCTTTTTTATTTTGGCTAATCGTTTGTAGTTATGCTTATAACTCGCTTGCACACGCTCCTGCCCTTCATCCATCATAAAATTTGAATACGCTCCTCCGGCAGAATGGGGATGCAACGCTTCGTGATAATCCTTACACCACTTGGTTATTTTATTGGCCTTTGAGGGGTCGTGACCAACACCGACAATAACACCCGCATACTTGGCATCACGATATGCCCAGGGTGTATCTTCTGCGCCCACTCGGCTTGCTGCTCCACTAATGGGATACAGGTGCATTTGAGAAAGTGGCGTTGGTATGCTAGAGCCGAATTTTAAGTGTTGCTTTCTTATTTCCGGACCTAATTCATTGAAAAAATCAGCGCGCCAATACCACTGCAATCCGCGCGGAAATAATCCGTCAAATAAAGTCTGCACAGACGGATAAGGCATTTCACCCACATGTTCGAAAATCGGGTTCATGGCTAAAATTGGCTTAAAAATTTCCTTTGCTTTACTCATGTCGCCAACATAGCACCACACTATTCCGCAGAATTGCTTATTGTGAAGAGACGCTGGAAATGGGGCTCCTGGAATAATTAACGTTGCTATAAAACCATTCAACTCATCCGGGGCATTATTTATAAATTCCTGATACCATTTCATTATTTCTTCTGTTTTTTCAATGGGCCACAATGTTGGTCCTCCAAAAACAGTTTTTACTTTGTGCGCTTGAAATTTAAAGGAGGTTACTATTCCAAAATTTCCACCTCCACCACGGATAGCCCAAAATAAATCACTGTTCTTTTTGGCACTAACGGTTACGCAAGAACCATCTGCCAAAACCATGTCGGCTTCTAATAGATTGTCTATGGAAAGACCATATTTTCGCGACAGATAGCCAACGCCACCACCCAGCGTTAAACCGCCAACTCCAGTGGTGGAAATAATACCGGCAGGAATGGCAAGCCCAAAGGGATGTGTAGCATGATCAACTTCACCCCACAGGTTTCCGCCACCTACTCTAACTGTGTTATCCGAGGTATCAACGCGGACAGATTTAAGTCCTGATAAATCAACTACTAATCCATCGTCACAAATGCCTAAACCACCGCCATTGTGTCCACCACCCCGAACAGCCACCAACAAATTATTTTCTCTGCCGAAATTTACCGAAGCAATAACATCGGCCACATCCACACACATCACAATCATCCCGGGATGTTTATCGATCATTCCGTTATACACTTTTCTGGTATTGTCATAATCACCATCAGTGGGCATTACAATTTTCCCTCTTAACTGTGCTGCAAATTCTTCGATTTTGGCAACGGCAATATCTATTATTATGTGAGTCATGATTGTGTCTTTTATTTTTACAGAATAATCTATTTAGAAATGATCATGCCCTTCAACGACCAAAGAATGGCAAGCACATCTTTTTTGGTCTCTTCATTAATAGACTGCTTGTCCAGTGCAATAAAAATATCATCAATGACGTGCATGTATTCTGCGGGGCTGATATTCATTCCTGTATGAGTGGTTAACATATCCCTTCCAGAGTACTTCCCAGGACCCCCACTACCAGCTACAAAAAAATCAACTGTATGTTGCTTAATTTTGGCCAAATGCTCTGCCTCCTTCATATAAGGCAGAAACCGGGCGTTGATAGCCGGATTTTTCATGTGAGCATCAACGGCATCATCTACGATCAATGAAATACCTGACCTTCCTCCTAATCTTTCAAAAAGTGTTGCTTCCTTGATAAGTGTTGTTTCCATGATCTTATTTTTTTTAGTTAGGTATTGGTTAAAGATTATACTCAGTTCGGATGACTCAAATAGCTATAACTCCATTAGAAATGGAGAACTATTCTTGCGTGCCGATTTGATTTTAATTACTAGACAAAATTATACAAGCTAGAATGCACGCTTGTCTACATTTCATTCATAAATCAGTACTATTCATTCAAGCCCAATGCGTCACAAAGCTGAGCTTCTTGAATTACTGACACCTCAGGCCGAAGAAGAACATCAAATCTTTTATGAAAACTTTTTGAAAAATATCCAGGGTCGCTAAAAACTGTTCAGCGGTAAACTTGGAAATATTTCCATCATCTGGACTACAGGGGTTATACCTACACCAGTTTTGCATAGGCCGATGGGAGTACACCAAATTTTTTATGAAAACATTTCGAAAAATATTCAGGACTGTTGAACCCTGTTTCAAAAGCTATTTGAGAAATATTCTCATCTGCCTTATCTAATAGTTTGAGGGCTCTATTCAACCTATACTCCATAATAAAATTGTTAGGCGACTTGCCGGTTATGGAGACCATTTTCCGGTATAGTTGGGATTTACTGAATCCCAGGTCCTTACTGAAGTCATCCGCATTTATGTCTGTATTACACCATTCCCTCTCCGTATAATCCATCAACCTATTTACAAATTTCTCATCCGATGAATTCAGTGCAATTATCGATTTCTTGTCCAAGGAAATATTCAAGTTCTCGCTTTCGTATAAATCTTGAACCTCCGAAGACACAGCGATTGGCCCCTCGACAACATCACACAAACGTTCAG